>DPHR01000046.1:895-5164 GCA_003522945.1 Clostridiales bacterium | reverse complement strand
CGCTGCGCGCCGCGGCGCGGTAATCGCTCGATGTGAAGCGGGTGAAAACATCCGTATAGATCTTGTTGAGATCGCCGCCGGCGGCGGTCAAAAGGTGCGCAGCGGTGCTCTCCGGCTCGCGCAATATGCCCATGAGCAGATGCTCCGTGCCGACATAGCTGTGGCGCAGGCGGTTTGCCTCCGCTACGGCGATCTCGATGACACGCCTGCAGCGGGGCGTGAGACCCTGCACCGGCATGCCCGGCGCGCCGCGGCCGGCGGCCTTTTCGATGAGATCCATCACAAGATCTTCCTCAAAGCCGTTTTCGCGCAGCACGCGCGAGCCGAGCGCGTCCGTTTCGCGCACGATGCCGAGCAGAAGGTGCTCGGTGCCGATGTAGCTGTGGCCCAGCTCCATGGCGGCGGCGCGTGCCTTTTCAATGGCGCTTCTCGCCTTTTCGGTAAATCGGTCGTTCATATTCGTCGTCTCCTTCCCCTGCCGATGGTTGACAGATTTTCCGTTTCTCAATCATCCGGAGCGGCAGAGCGCGTGGTTTTAAAAAAACGGAGCGGATTTTGCATCCGCTCCGTTCCGATATATAAAGCTGCGAAGGCTTTATTTGTTTTCCATTTTCCGGATCATGTCGCGCAGCTCGATGGCCGTTTCAAAATCCTCTTCCTCGACGGCCTGGTGCATTTTGTGGCGCAGAGCGTTCAGCTCGCGGCGCTGCTCAAAAGCCTCCTCGGCGTTTTCCTCCGCCTCCGCCTCCAGCGGATAGGCGTCCTCACGCACGCTCGGCTCCTCGCCCTTGTGACCCAGAGCTTCCTCGCCCTTCTCCTCGGCCTTCGCCTCGAGCGGGTCGGCCTCCTCGTGCATTTCGGCTTCCGGCTCATGCTCCGAGAGCGTCAGCAGCGGCTCGAACATCTCGCCGATCGACGGCAGACGGCCAAAGCCGAAGAAATCAACGTCCGGCAGCAGAAAGCTGTCCATCATCTTGCCGAAGGAGGTCAGCATGCTGTTCGCCTCGTGCTCGAAGATCCTGTCCAGACCTTCCTTATGGGCGCATTCGGCGCACAGGTGCTTTTCCGTGGTCTTTCCGTTAATGGATTCCTTATAATAGAACTGAGCTTCGTTCTTCTTGCAGATCTCGCATTTCATTGTAATGATCTCCTTTCAAAAAATCCGTCGGATGCTGTGGTGAGCAGCATTTGTTTGAATATGGATGAGCGCACCGTCTTCCGGATCTCGACCGGAACGGCGTGGAGCGCCCGCTCGCTGACCGCCGCGGCGATCAGCCGGGCAAAGGGAACCTCGAGCGCACCGGCGTTCACGGCGTTGTGGAGCAGCGCGTCCGCCGTCGGCTTATCCAGCTCCCGGCCCACGGCGTTTACCGTGTGCATGATGAACTGGGAGGCGTCCGGCTGCACGCGCGTGATGCGGATGTATCCGCCGCCGCCGCGCCGCGACTCGACCATGTACCCGCGCTCCGGGCTGAACCGCGTGGCGATCACATAGTTGATCTGGCTCGGCACACAGCCGAAACGGTCGGCCAGAGAGCTTCGCTGCAGCTCCGCCGTTCCGTCCGCGCTTTCCAGCGCGTCCAGAATGAACCGTGCGATCCGATCACTTGTCCCCATAACGGCATCCCTTCCTTCATCAGGTCATCTTTGACTTTGACTTTCTTTAACCTTTTCTTTGACTGTATAATAGTCAAGAAACGTCAAATTCTCAACTCCCTGAAACGCCCGCTTTGCGCCGAAAGCGGGAAATTCGGCGTTTTGTCTTTCCCCAGCTCGCTCATTCGCATTATTTCTTCGTTTTTCTCGTATTTTCTCGCTTTTTAAAATTTTTCCGGCAGGGAAAAATTTTTGGGTTGCATTTTAAGGGATATATGTTACAATGCGGGTATCCCAAAAAGAGGAGGTACATACCAATGTACGTCATTACCGACAGCTGCATTTCCTGCGGCACCTGCGCGAGCGTGTGCCCCTGCGACGCGATTTCCGAAGGCGCTGATCATTACGAGATCAACCAGGACGTCTGCGCCCAGTGCGGTTCCTGCGCCAGCAACTGCCCCATCGAGGCCATCGAGGAGCAGTAATCCTTCTTCGGCTGCGGGAGGTGCCACTCCCGCGGCTCACAACGGCGGTATGCCTGCCCTTTCGGGCTTGTCATGCCGCCGTATTTATTTTATAATGATTGCATGGACTGGAATCTTTTTACCGGCGAGAGAGCCGGAACGGACGCGCTGCTGCTTGCGGACTTTGCCAAAGACGCGCATGGGACATACGGCGCAGATCTCGGCTGCGGCAGCGGGATACTCTTATTGCTTCTCCTGCTGGGCGATGAAAGCCGCCGCATGACCGGCGTGGATATCCGGGAGAGCGCCGCGGCAAGCGCGCGGGAGAATCTGCGCGCCTTTGCGCTTGAAGAGCGCGGCGAGGCCGTCTGCGCCGATTACCGGAGCGCGCCGTTTGAGAGTGAAAGTCTCGATTTTATCGTATCCAATCCGCCGTACTTTCCGGCGGGACGCGGCGCCGTATCGCCCAACGCGGAGCGCGCCGCGCAGCGCACCGAAAGCGCGACCGTTTCGGAGCTCTGCTCCGCCTCCGCGCGGTATCTCAAGCCCGGCGGGCAATTTTTTCTCGTCCACCGGCGAAAGCGCGAGAGCGACATTCTCGCGGCGCTGCACAACGCCCATCTCACGCCGGTGCGCCGGCGGGACGTTTTCTCCGCGCCGGGAAAGCGCGCGCCCATTTTTCTCATGGAAGCCGTGAAGGGCGCGCCGGTAAGCGCCATGCGCTGCGAAAATGTCCTGCTGCGCGGCGCGGACGGCCGCGAAACCGAAGAATACCGGAAAATCTGCCACTGGGAGGCATAATCTTTATGGCCGGAACATTGTATCTGGTGGGAACGCCCATCGGCAATCTGAACGATCTCTCCCCCCGCGCGATCGAAACGCTCAAAAGCGTGGACTTCATCGCCGCGGAGGATACGCGCGTCACATTAAAGCTCCTCAACCACTTCGGCATCCGCCGCCCGCTCATCAGCTATTATGAGCACAACAAGGTGGAAAGCGCCGCCGTCATTCTCCCCCGGCTGCTCGGAGGGGAGAGCTGCGCACTTGTCTCCGACGCAGGTATGCCCGCGATCTCCGACCCCGGCGAGGAGCTGGTGCGGCTGTGCGGGGAGCACGGCATCACGGTATCGGCGGCCCCGGGGCCGAGCGCGGTCATCACGGCGCTCGCCATGTCCGGCCTGCCGACGCAGCGGTTCACGTTTGAAGGCTTTCTCTCCACATCGAACAAGTCAAGGAAGGAGCATCTCGAAACGCTGCGGCACGAGCACAGGACGATCGTCCTCTACGAAGCGCCGCACAAGCTCGCGGAAACGCTCGGCGATCTTTACGATGTGCTCGGCGACCGGGACATTGCGCTCGGGCGCGAGCTCACGAAGCTGCACGAGGAGATCGTCCGCACGACGATCGGCGCAGCGCTCGAAAAATACCGCGCCGAGCGGCCTCGCGGGGAATTTGTTCTCGTCATCCGCGGCGCGCCGGTCGAAAAGGGGCCGCGCCTCCCGCTCGAGGATGCACTCGCGCTCGTGGAGGAATACCGCGCCGGGGGCATGAAGCTCAAGGACGCGGCCAAGCGCGCCGCCGCCGAGACGGGACAGAGCCGAAACGATCTTTACCACGCCGCGCTCGTGCGCGAAAAAGAATCCGGCGCGGAAGAGTAATTTTTGCTTTTCCCCGGCAAAGAAACGTGCTATAATACGAATACAGAAATTCACCACCTACCGGTTATAAGGAGGCTGTTTTTATGGAAAAGAAACGCATCATCACCATCGGACGTGAGTTTGGCAGCGGCGGACGCACCATCGGCAAGGAAGTCGCCGATCGGCTCGGCATCCCCTGCTACGACCATGAGCTGATCGACCGGCTGGCCGAAGAGAGCGGGCTTTCCAAGGAATACATCACCAACGAGAGCGAATACGCCTCCCACAGCAGCTGGACGGCGGCGGCGTTCTCCTCGGTGCGCTCGTTCGGCGTGCCGTCCAACCAGGACTATCTCTGGGCGATCCAGCGCCGCATCATTCTTGAGCTCGGCCAGAAGGAAAACTGCGTGATCGTCGGCCGCTGCGCCGACGCCATTCTCGAAGGCAGTGCCGATCTTCTCAAGGTGTTCGTCCATGCCGACTTTGAAAAGCGCGCCAAGCGCATCGTGGAAAAATACGGCGAGACCGAGGAGCCGACCGAGAAGCGTCTGCGCGACAAGGACAAGCGCCGC
>DPHR01000046.1:0-734 GCA_003522945.1 Clostridiales bacterium | reverse complement strand
CGCGACAAGGACAAGCGCCGCGCGCTCTATTATCAGTTCTACACCGATCTCGAATGGGGCAACATGAACCACTACCACATCATTCTCGACTCCGGCTCGCTCGGCATCGAGAAATGCGTGGATGTGATCGCCTCGCTTTATTGATCGACGCTACCCGGATACATACTTCAGAGGCTGTCCCGCACGGGGCAGCCTCTTTTTTGTATACCCGAAACCGCGCGTTAGGCGCGTGGTTTTCGGGTATAGGTATACAAAAAGGGCTGCCGCATATGCTTTGTATGCGGCAGCCTTATTTATTCGTTTGTTTCCTCCCGAAGCCGGCGAAGACAGCTCCGGCAGATCTGCTTTCCCCGGTAGGAGAGAAGCTCACGCGTCGCGCCGCAGAACAGGCACGCAGCGTCGTACTTCCGGAGGACGATGGCGTCGCCCTCGATAAAAATCTCCACCGGATCGCGCACCTCCAGATCCAGCGTCCGGCGCAGCTCGATCGGCAGTACCACTCGTCCCAGATCGTCGATCCGACGGACGATCCCCGTTGATTTCATAGATCCGCACACCCCTTACCTAAATACTCTTTTCGACAAAATTCTATACTGCCCGATACGAAATTGCAAGATGCAGCTGCCCCGTTTTTTTTGGTAATTTTTTCCGGTCGAGGTATCGCCATGGCTATGTCGTACGTCTGGGTCATCCTTCTTTTTGTGTCGGTCGTTTTCGGCGCGCTCACCGGCTCG
>DPHR01000151.1:16760-21239 GCA_003522945.1 Clostridiales bacterium | reverse complement strand
TGCGCGAGCCCCGGCCGCGGTGACCACGCCGCCGCCATGCGCGCCGCGGAAACGGTTTTTGCCTGCCGGGAGGAAGCGGCGGCACTCTTTCACATGACGCAGCCCGAAAACGTGGTCTTTACGATGAACGCCACACACGCACTCAACATTGCTGTCCATTCTCTGGTGCGGGAAGGAATGCGCGTTGCGGTGTCCGGCTTTGAGCACAACGCTGTTATGCGTCCGCTCTACGCTTCCGGCGCGAGCATTCTGACTTCGGATACGCCGCTTTTCGATTCAGCGGCGCTGATCGACTGGTTTGAGCGGCATCTCCCGGAGTGTGACGCTGCCGTCTGCACCTGCGTGTCCAATGTGTTCGGCTTTATTCTGCCGGTGCGGGAGATCGCGGCGCTCTGCCGGCGATTCGGTGTGCCGCTGATCGTGGACGCATCGCAGAGCGCCGGTATCCTGGATCTCGATTTTCCGAGGCTCGGCGCGGCGTTTGCCGCCATGCCGGGGCACAAGGGACTTCTCGGCCCGCAGGGAACAGGGATCCTGCTCTGCCGGGACACGGGGATGCCGCTTTTGTCCGGCGGGACCGGCGGCGACAGCCGCAGCCATTTTATGCCCGAAACGCTGCCCGAACGGCTGGAAGCCGGAACGCACAACGTCTGCGGCATTGCCGGTCTGCGTGAAGGCGTCCGTTATATACGACGGAGGACAACGCAGCGCATTTATGCCGAAGAAGAGCGGCTTATGCGCCGCCTTGCCGCGCGACTGAACATTCTGCCGGGGCTGCGCGTCTATTATTCGGATAAGAATGATCAGTCCGGCGTGCTCTCCGTCGTGCCGGAGAACATGAGCTGCGATGCGCTCTCCGAACGGCTCGGCGCGGCGGGGATCGCCGTCCGGTCCGGGCTGCACTGCGCGCCGCTCGCGCATGATACGGCGGGAACGCTCCAAACCGGAACGGTCCGACTGAGCGTTTCGCTGTTCAATACGCCGCGGGAGATTGACCGCACGGCGGACGTTATCGAAAATATTTTAAAAAATAGCTACAAATTGTAACCAATTATTTGCTATAATCCGTTAAATCCAGTATAATGTAATTTACACAGCAAAAACCAAGGAAGGGACAGTCCTATGGATAATTTCTGGTCATCGCTGAGACAGGCGTTCGGTCATCTCGGCACGATCCGCGTGATGGATATCGTCGATATCCTTCTTGTCGCAGCGTTCTTCTATTTCCTGATCACGCTGGTCCGCCGCACGAAGACGAACAAGCTGTTTCAGGGTATCGTATATATACTCCTTGCGCTCTGGCTGTCCGGCGAGATGCAGCTCTACACCGTGAATTACATTCTCCGCAACGCCGTGCAGGTAGGCCTTCTCGCGCTGGTCGTACTGTTCCAGCCGGAGATCCGCCGGTTTTTGGAAAAGCTCGGCACAGGGTCGATTTTCTCCCGGCTTTTGGGCGCGCCGCACACACTGAATGCCGACGCCGCCATTACGCAGACGGTGCTTGCCTGTGTGGATATGTCCGCAACGCGCACCGGTGCGCTCATCATCTTTGAGCGCGATAACCGTCTCGACGACCAGATCCGCACCGGCACGATCCTTGACGCGGAAACGACGGCGGAGCTTCTGAAAAATATTTTCTATCCCAAAGCGCCTCTGCACGACGGCGCTGCGATCATCCGCAGCGGACGGATCCAGGCGGCCGGATGCATGCTTCCGCTCTCCAACAACCCCAACCTGAGCAAGGAACTCGGCATGCGCCACCGCGCCGGCATCGGCATGAGCGAAGCGTCAGACGCCGTTGTAGTGATCGTGTCGGAAGAGACCGGCGCGATCTCCGTGGCGGTCAACGGAATGCTCAAGCGGCATCTTACAAAGGACACCTTTGAAAAGATCCTCCGCAATGAGCTGATTCCCGAAGTGAAAGAGGAACCGACGGGCGCATTCCGCTTCCTCCGCCGGAAAGAAAAGGACAAAGCCGATGAATAATTCAAACGAAACGAAAGAAAGGAAAAAGCTGGATCTCAAACGAATCACGGACAGCCGTGTTTTCTGGATGATCCTCTCGCTGCTTGCGGCGTCGCTTCTCTGGATGTATGTGACGACGACCGAGGGCGTTGAGGTGGAAAAAACGCTCACCGGCGTAAAGATCGAGTTTCTCGGCGCGGACGCGATGCGCGCGTCGAGCGATCTCATCGTCACCGAGCAGGACCGCACCACCGTTAACCTGACGCTCTCCGGCACGCGCCGCGTGCTCTCCAAGCTCACAAACTCCAACGTGACGGCAACGGTGAATCTCAGCAACGTTGCGGCGGACGGACGGTATTCGGTTTCCTACGATATCTCCTATCCCGCCGGCGTGAACGCGAACGAAATAACGCTCGTCCACACGTCATCGGACGTCGTGAATTTCTATGTGGACAAGCTCGCCCGCAAGACCATTGAGGTCAAGGGCGCGTTCACCGGCAACACGGCGGACGGATATCTTGCCGACGAGAGCATGGTGTTCGATCCCCTGGTCGTTGCCATCAGCGGGCCGAAGACGGTCATCTCCAAAGTCGACCATGCGTTTGTGGCCATTACGCGTGAGGACGTGGACCGCACGCTGAGCTATTCAACGACGTATTCTCTCGTCGATTCCGACGATAACCCGATCGAAGACTCTTCCATCCAGCGTGAAACGGAAGAAGTCACCGTGACGCTGAACGTGCTCTCCACGAAGGAAGTGCCGCTTGACGTAACGATCATCGACGGCGGCGGCGCAACGCGCGACGCCAACACCCGCATTGACATTGAACCGAAGACGATCATGCTTGCGGGAGATGCCTCTGCCATCGACAGCACGACGAAGCTCATTCTCGGCACAATCAATCTTTCGAGCTTCGCCACGGACTTCTCCGCCACCTACACCATCATCCCGCCGAACGGCACCGAGAATATGACCGGCGTTACCGAGGCAACGGTGAGAGTATCCATCACGGGCGTTGCCACGAAGTCCTTCTCCGTGAATCCGGAAAATATCGTCTGCATCAACGTTCCCGACGGCTACACCGCGGAGAACATCACGCAGGCGCTCAACGTTACGGTCCGCGCCCCGCAGGAGGTCCTTGACCAGATCAGCGAGGTGAATCTCCGCGCTGTGGCGGATCTCTCCAATCTCGGCACGAACGCCTCCGGCGTTTTCACCCCGACGGTCGAGATCAAGATCGACGGCTTCCCCGAAGCGGGCTGCGTTGGCGAATATAAGATCTATATCACGCTCAAGGAAAAGCCTTAAGAGAGTATGTACGGCTACATTCGACCGGATATCGGCGAGCTTCGCATAAATGAATACCGCCGGTTCCGCTCGGCGTACTGCGGTCTCTGTGAGGCGCTCCGGCAGCGGTACGGGGTGTTGGCCCGCTTTCTCATCGGGTACGACATGACGTTTCTCGCGCTGCTCTCGCTATCGCCGGAGACGGCGATCGAGCAGCGGCGATGCGTTGTCCATCCGCTGCGAAAGCAGCCCTGCATCTGCGGCATGACGGAGCTTTTCGACGCCGCAGATTACACGGTCATCCTCGCTTATCAAAAAATGCAGGACGATGCCGCCGACGAAAAGGGCTTTCGGTCGATACGCGCCCGACTTGCTCTCCGTCTCCTGCGAAGCCGCTGCCGCAAAGCGGCGGCCCGACAACCGAAATTTGACGAGAACGTCCGGCAGTGCCTTTCTCAGCTCGCGGCAGTAGAGGAGCGCGGCAGCGCGTCTCTCGACGAGGCGGCGGACTGCTTCGCCCGTCTTATGGCGTTTCCGGCGGACCGGCTGGCGGACGAGATGCAGCGGCGGCTGCAAAGCGAGATACTCTATCACGTCGGACGCGCCGTATATATTCTGGACGCGGCGGACGATTACTCCGACGATCGGAAAAACGGCCGCTACAACCCGCTCTGCCTGCGCTTCGGCTCCAAAGTCATGACGGCGGAGGAAAAAGCGGAGATTCGCGCCACGCTGAATCTCTCCCTCTCCCGCGCGATGAGCGCCGCGGCGCTCCTGCCGGAGAGCGCGTGGACGCCCATCATCGAAAACATCCTATCCTGCGGTGTTCCGCATGTTGCCGATGCGGTGTTTGCCGGAACATGGAAGAAAAACAGAAAAAATACGGAGGATCTCTGATCCGTCCGACAGGGAGTAAGTGAATGACAGATCCTTACGTTGTTCTGGGCGTTTCCCGAACGGCATCCGATGAGGAGATAAAAAAGAAATACCGCGAGCTTGCCCGGAAATACCACCCGGACAACTACGCCAACAACCCCCTCGCCGATCTCGCGCAGGAGAAGATGAAGCAGATCAACGAGGCATACGACGCGATCACGAAGGAACGCGCAGGCGGTGGGGCGCAGTATAAGACCTATACGCAGCCCGGCAGCACATCCTCCGGCAGCGCGAGCGGTCCCTACCGGGATGTTCGCTCGGCGATCATGGCGGGCGATCTCGCCCGCGCG
>DPHR01000151.1:0-16571 GCA_003522945.1 Clostridiales bacterium | reverse complement strand
CCGGGCGATCTCGCCCGCGCGGAGATGATCCTCGGCTCGATCGTGGACCGGAATGCGGAATGGCATTTTCTTATGGGTGCGGTGGCATATCACCGCGGCTGGATGGACGAGGCGTCCAAATACTTCCGCCAGGCGGCGTCGATGGATCCCGGCAATGCGGAATACCGGCAGGCGGTCGCTCAGATGGAAAGTCAGGCGAACGACCCGTTTGCGGGCGGACGCGCCGTTGGAATGAACACGCTCGACTGCGGCGCGTTCTGTCCATGCATGGCGCTGATGGCCACCTCCGGCGGCTGCGCGCCGTTTATTTGCTGCTGTTGATAACATTTTGATTCACATATTTGGGGAGATGGGAAGAAATGGGAAAACTGCTCAGTATGACCGGCTACGGAAGCGCCAAGGGCTCCGTAGAGGGTCAGGAGATCACCGTTGAGCTGAAAAGCGTGAACAACCGCTATCTGGACTGTTCGGTCCGGCTGCCGCGTAATTTCCTTTTTGCCGAGGATACGGTAAAGCAGGCGGTCTCCACCGGCGTTTCGCGCGGCAAGGTGGATGTTTTTGTATCGGCGCAGGCTTCGCAGGATTCCGGGACGGTCGTTTCGGTGAATGAGGAACTTGCCCGCGGCTACCGCGACGCGGTCGCGCGCATCGGCGAAACGCTCGGACTCGAAAGCGGACTCAATGCATTCAGCCTTGCCCGATTCCCGGATGTGCTCACGGTCGAGCGGCGCGAGCTGGATAAAGACAAAGCCGCCGCGGCGCTCTCGGAGATCACGGCAAAAGCCGTGGAGGAATTCAACGCCATGCGCGAGCGCGAAGGCGAACGGCTGCGCCGGGACATGCTCGGAAAGCTCGAAACCATTGAGGGGCTTGTTTCCGTTGTGGAGGAGCGATCCCCGCAGACGGTGAAGGAATACCGCGAGCGTCTCGAAGCGCGTCTGCGCGACATTCTGGCCGACCGCTCGCTCGATGAGCAGCGTGTCATCACCGAGGCCGCGATCTTCGCCGACCGCACCGCCGTGGACGAGGAGACGGTCCGGCTCCGCAGCCACATTGCGCAGTTCCGCACCATGCTGGAGGAAGGCTCTCCGATCGGCCGGAAGATGGACTTCCTTGTGCAGGAATTCAACCGCGAATCCAACACCATTGGCTCCAAGTGCAGCGACGCATCTCTCGCCAAGGTCGTGGTCGATCTCAAATCCGAGATCGAGAAGATCCGCGAGCAGCTGCAGAACGTGGAATGAGGTGCGGATATGAAGCTCATTAACATCGGTTTCGGCAATCTCGTTTCCGCCTCGCGTCTGATCGCTATCGTCAGCCCGGAATCCGCGCCGATCAAGCGCATCGTTCAGGATGTCCGCGAGCGCGGCGAGCTGATCGACGCGACCTATGGCCGCCGCACGCGCGCGGTCATCATCATGGACAGCGGCCATGTGATCCTCTCGGCGCTCCAGCCCGAAACGGTCAGCGCCCGCATGATCGGCCGCAGCGAAGAGCCTTCGGCGGAAGAGAGGGACGAGGAATGAAACGCGGTAAGCTGCTGGTGATTTCCGGGCCGTCCGGCTGCGGAAAATCCACCGTGATCGGAAAGATGATGGCGGGGCGGGAGAATGTGGAGTTCTCCGTATCCGCCACAACGCGCCGCCCGCGCCCCGGAGAGAGGGAGGGCGTCGATTACTTTTTCGTTTCCCGTGAGCGTTTTGAGGAAATGATCCGGAACGACGAGCTTTTAGAGCATGCCGAGTTTGTCGGCAATTGCTACGGTACGCCGAAGTCACAGGTTTGTTCGAGGCTGGAAAGCGGCGTGTCCGTGATACTGGACATTGAAGTGCAGGGCGCGGCGCAGGTGAAGCAGAAGCTGCCCGAAGCCGTTACCGTGTTCCTTGCCCCTCCGGGGCTGGATGCGCTGGAACGCCGTCTCCGCGGCCGCGGGACGGAATCGGAAGAGACGATCCGTGCGCGGCTCGACACAGCACGGCGCGAAATGGCGCTGGCGCCGAACTATGATTATACTGTGATCAACGATGACCCGGATCGCGCGTCCCACGAGCTCGGAGCCATCCTCGACAAATAAATCCCATACAATGTTTTGCACCGGTAAACGCCGGATCAGAAAGGAATGGAATCTGTTATGATGCTTTATCCCCCGATGGCGAGCCTTGTTGATAAGGTCGGCAGCCGCTACCTTCTCGTGAACCTTGTTGCGCGCCGCGCCCGCCAGATCGCGAACGAAGCCGAGGAAAACGGTGAGATCCTCGATAAGAAGCCGGTCTCCATGGCGATCGACGAAGTGTATTCCGGCAAACTGACGCTGGAAAAGACGGATGACTGATTCGCCGGCAACGGCAAAAATCGCTGTCGCCGCCGCGACATACTGGGTAGACCGACCGTTTGACTACCGTATTCCGCCCGCGCTCGCAGATAAGGTCGTGCCGGGCGTGCGTGTCGTTGTCCCGTTCGGCGGCGGCAACCGCCGCACGGAGGGGATCGTCCTGTCTCTCGGTACGGCGCAGTCCGGTATGCGGCTGAAAAGCATTGCCTCGGTGCTGGACGCGTCGCCCGTGCTCTCCCCGGAGATGATCCGCTTGGCGGTCTGGCTGCGCGAGCGGTATTTCTGCACGGTATACGATGCCGTGCACGCGATGCTGCCCGCCGGACTCTGCTACCAGATGGAGTCGGTATATATGCTCTGCGCCGGTTTTGACCGGGAGAGCGCGTATGCCGCAGCGGGAAAGTCTGCGCAGGAGCAGCTTGTTCTCGATGCCGTTTTTGCCCATGGCGGAAGCTGTCCGCTGGTCGATCTGGAGCGGCTTTTTGAGAATGTGAGCCCGGCACGGGCGCTGCAGTCGCTCGTGCGAAAGGGCGTTCTGGAAACGGACAGCCGCGAAAAGCGCCGCGTCGGCGATAAAAAGATCCGCATGGTCTCTCTGACTGTTTCGGCGGAGGACGCGCAGGTCGCGGCGGACCGCCGCGAGAAGCGCGCGCCGCTGCAAAGCGCGTGTCTGCGTCTTTTGTGTACGCTCGATCGGGTTTCCTTTTCGGAGCTCTGCTATTTCACAGGCGCTTCGTCCTCATCCGTCAATGCGCTGGTAAAAGCGGGACTGGCGGAGATCACGCAGGACGAGGTGTTCCGCCGCTCCGTTCTCCGCAGCGAGGAGCAATCCCCGCTGCCGGAGCTCAACGAGGAGCAGCGCGCAGCGTTTGAGGGCATCCTATCGCTGTACGACGGCGAGCATGCATCGGCGTCGCTCCTCTATGGCGTCACCGGAAGCGGCAAGACATCCGTGTACGTCCATCTGATCGACGCCATGCGCCGAAAAGGGAAGGCGTCCATCCTGCTCGTGCCGGAGATCGCGCTCACGCCGCAGATGATCCGCATTTTCTCCTCATACTTCGGAGATGACATCGCGGTACTCCACAGCTCTCTCGCCGTTGGCGAGCGCTACGATGAGTGGAAGCGCATCAAGACCGGAAGAGCGCGCGTTGTGATCGGAACGAGAAGCGCCGTCTTCGCCCCGTGCAGCGATCTCGGCCTCATCATCATGGATGAGGAGCAGGAGTATACTTACAAATCCGAAAACTCCCCGCGCTACCACGCCCGCGACGCCGCCAAGTTCCGATGCGCATCTTCCAATGCACTTCTGGTTCTCGGCAGCGCGACGCCGGATGTGGAAAGCCGTTACCGCGCCGAAAAGGGCGTGTATCATCTGTTTACCCTGAAAAACCGCTTCAACGCCCGTCAGCTGCCATCCGTCCGCATCGTAGATATGCGGCAGGAGCTTCGCGGCGGAAACGGCAGCGAAGTAAGCGGTGTGCTGCTGCACGAACTGCGGGAAAACATTTCCCGCGGCGAGCAGAGCATCCTGTTTTTGAACCGCCGCGGCGCGGCAAGCCTTGTCGCCTGCGGTGAGTGCGGCTATACCTACAGCTGCCCGCATTGCAGCGTGAATCTCACGTGGCACAGCGTCACCCGGCGGCTCGTCTGCCATCACTGCGGCTATACGCGAGCGCTCGACGATGCCTGCCCCGAATGCGGCGGCTTACTCAACCAGTTCGGCACCGGCACGCAGAAGCTCGAGGAGCATCTGCGCGAGGCACTGCCGGATGTGGAGATACTGCGTATGGATGCGGATTCCGTTTCCCCTGCGGGTTCGCACGAGAAGATCCTCTCCCAGTTTCGGGAGAAGAAGGTGCCGATCCTCATCGGCACGCAAATGGTCACAAAGGGTCTGGATTTTGAGAATGTGACGCTCGTCGGCGTTATTTCCGCCGACCAGCTCCTGTATTGCGGCGATTACCGCGCGGGAGAGCGCTGCTTTTCTCTGATCACGCAGGTCGTCGGTCGCTCGGGACGCGGCGCGAAGCCCGGACGGGCGATCATCCAGACGTTCACGCCGCAGAATCCCGTGATCGGCATGGCGTCCCGGCAGGACTACGAGGGCTTTTATGCCGAAGAGATCGAGCTGCGGCGGCTGCAGAACTGCCCGCCGTTTTCGGATATCGTGACCGTCACGGTGTCGGCGGAGGATGAATCTTCTGTCCTCCGGTGCTGCACCTACATCCGCGACCGGATAAGATCGGAGCTTCGCGGACGAAAGGACGCCGCTGTGCTCGGCCCCGCGCCGCTGCCGGTCGTGCGCGTCAGCAACCGCTACCGCTACCGTGTAACGCTGCATTGCCGGTTTGACAAGGAGATCCGGACGCTTGTATCCGGTCTTCTCATTCAATGCAATACCGCAAAAGAATACAAGGGTGTGTCGGTCTTTGCCGACTATAACCCAATGGAGTGAATACTATGGCGCTTAGAAATATTCTGACTGAGGAAAACCCTGCGCTGCGGAAGGTCTGCCGTCCGTATACGGCCTTCGACGAGCGGCTGCATCAGCTGCTGGACGACATGAAGGAGACACTTTCGCAGGCGAACGGTGTCGGCCTCGCCGCGCCGCAGGTCGGCATTATCCGCCGCGCCTGCATTGTGATGGAAACCAACGTCCCGGAAGGGGAGGACGAGTATTTTATCGAGCTCGTGAACCCCGAGATCATAGAACGGGACGGCGAGCAGGAGGGCGGCGAGGGCTGCCTGAGCCTGCCGGAGCGGTACGGCGTCGTCAAGCGTCCGAACCATGTCAAAGTCCGCGCACAGGATCGGAACGGCAACACGTTTGAGGTCGAAGGCACCGGCCTTACCGCCCGCTGCTTCTGCCACGAGATCGACCATCTCGATGGAGTTCTCTTTACCGACCGCGCGACGCATATGTACACAGACGAGGAAATGGAAGAGCTCTACGGCGGAGACGATAAAGAATGAGAATTGTTTTTATGGGTACGCCGGACTTTGCGGAAGAATCGCTGCGCGCGCTTCTCGAGGCCGGTGAGGACGTTGCCGCGGTTTTCACGCAGCCGGACAAGCCGCGGGGCCGCGGCATGCAGGAGAGTTTCTCTCCGGTGAAAACGCTGGCCGTGGAGCGCGGCATTCCCGTATATCAGCCCGTCACCTTCAAGGACGGCGCGGCAACGGAGCTTCTGCGCACGCTCGCGCCGGAGCTTCTTGTGGTCGTGGCTTATGGCCGTATTCTGCCGCAGACGTTTCTTGACGTGGCAAAATACGGCAGCATCAATGTCCATGGCTCGCTCCTGCCGAAATACCGCGGCGCTGCGCCCATTCAATGGGCGGTGCTCAATGGGGACAAGACGACCGGCGTTTCCGTGCAGTACATGGCTGCGGCGATGGACGCCGGGGACGTGATCGCTTCGCGCGAAACGGAGATCGGCGAGTTTGAAACGTCCGGGGAACTCTTTGACCGGCTCAAAACGCTCGGCGCAGAGCTTCTTGTGGAGACCGTGCGGAAGATCGCTTCCGGTGATGTTGTCCGCGTACCGCAGAACGAGGCGGACGCCACCTACACGAAAATGCTCCATAAGGAAATGTGTCCGATCGACTGGAACAAATCGCCGCGTGAGATCGTGAAGCACATCTGCGGTCTGGATCCGTGGCCGGTGGCCACGACGGAGCTTGGCGGCGTATCGTTCCGCGTGTTCGGCGCGGAATACACCGATACGAAAACAGCGCTTGCGCCCGGAAAGATCGTATCCGCCGGAAAAGCGGGCATTGAAGTCGCCTGCGGCGGCGGCCAGACTCTTCGCATCACCGAGATACAGGCGGCAGGGAAGAAGCGCATGAGCGCAGCGGCTTTTCTGCTCGGCCACCCGATGAAGGCCGATGGCTAACGGCACGGCGGGCGCCCGCGAGGCGGCGCTGTATGTCCTCGCCCGCTGCCGGAGGTTTGACGCCTGGTCGCAGCAGACGATCCAGACGGCGGCGGAAAAGTTTTCTCTGGATGAGCGCGACACGGCACTCTGCACAAAGCTCTGTCTGGACGTGCTGCAGAACGCGGCGCTCTGTGATTATTACATCGGCTGCTATTCCAGCGTTCCTGCCGCAAAGCTCGAGCCGAACCTTCTGGATATTCTCCGGCTCGGTGTCTGCCAGCTCCTGTTTATGGATAAAATACCCGTGTCGGCGGCGGTCAACGAAGCGGTCGAACAGACGAAACGCTCCGGCTCCCGTGCCGCAGGTCTGGTGAATGCCGTGCTGCGCCGCGTTGCGGAAAACCGGGAAAACCTCCCGGAGATTCCAAACATCGGAACAGCGCAGGAGCTCTCCGTCCGGTTCAGCCACCCGCTGTGGCTCTGTGAGCGGATGGTTTCCGAGCTTGGCTATGACGGGGCGCACGCCTTTTTCGCGGCAAACAACCGCGCGCCGCAGCTCACAGTCTCGGTGAACACCCGGTACGGCGACGCGCCGTCACTTGTTGAGCGTTTTTCCTCGGCGGGCATTCGCGCGCACGTCAGCGAACTTTCCTCCGTGTCCGTGTGCGTGGAGGATAAAGGCAGCGCTGCCGCGCTCCCCGGCTTTGCTGCGGGCGAGTTCTTTGTGCAGGATGCTGCCGCAGCGATGAGTGTTTTGTGTGCCGCGCCGCAAAAAGGGATGCGCGTGCTGGATGCCTGCTCCGCGCCCGGCGGAAAGAGCCTTCTCTGCGCGTCGCTGATGGAAAACGACGGAGAAATTCTCGCCTGTGATCTTCACGAAAAAAAGCTCCGGCTTGTAGAGGAAAACGCCGAGAGACTCGGTTTTTCCATCATTCGCACTGCGACGATGGACGCTTCCAAGCCGTATGAAGCGCTCCGCGGGAGCTTCGATCTTGTCATTGCGGACGTTCCGTGCTCCGGCATGGGCGTTATCCGCAAAAAGCCGGAGATCCGCTATAAGGACCCCAAAGCGCTTGCCGGTCTCCCGGCAATACAGAAGCGGATCGCGGATGGGCTTGCCGCGTGCGTCCGGCCGGGTGGGATCCTTCTTTATTCCACCTGCACCGTTTTCCATGAGGAAAACGAGGATGTTGCGGAACGATTTCTTCACGATCATCCGGACTTTGTCCGCGAGGAGCAGCGGCTCATATTGCCGCAGGAATATGATACGGACGGCTTTTTCTATTGCCGTATGAGACGAAATGGCTGAACTGACCGAAAAAATCGATATAAAATCCATGCTTCCGGAAGAGCTGGCGGAGTATCTCCGCTCGCTCGGACAGCCGGCGTATCGGGCAAAGCAGCTCTTTCGCTGGTTTTCCGCCGGCTGCGGCTCGTGGGATGAAATGACGAATCTCCCCCGTGCGCTCCGGCAGGAGCTTTCCGAGCGCTGTACTCTCTCTGCGCCGCGGGTGCTTAAAAAGCAGCAGTCCGCCGAGGACGGCACGATCAAATTCCTTTGGGAGCTGCAGGACGGAAACGCCGTGGAAACGGTCGTCATGCGGTATCACTACGGGAATACGGTCTGCATCTCCTCGCAGGTCGGCTGCCGGCAGGGATGCGCGTTCTGCGCTTCGACCATCGGCGGCCTTGTGCGGAATCTCACGCCGTCGGAAATGCTTGACGAGGTGCTGTTTTCCGAAAAGGAATCCGGTCTGCCGGTTTCTCATATCGTTCTGATGGGCATTGGCGAACCGCTGGATAATTTTGATACCGTCATGCGGTTTTTGGAGCTCATCAACCACCCGGAGGGACGCAACATCAGCATGCGTCATATATCGCTCTCCACCTGTGGGCTGACGGAGCGCTTCGACGATCTGGCGGAGCGCGATCTCCAGATCACGCTTTCCGTATCGCTGCACGCGCCGGACGACGAAACGCGCAGCCGCATTATGCCGGCCAACCGCGGCCGCGGCGTGGACGAGCTTTTCCGCAAATGCAAAGCCTATTATGACAAAACCGGACGGCGCATATCGTTTGAATATGCGATGATCGACGGCGTGAACGATTCCCCGGAGCAGGCGGAGCTGCTTGCCCGGCGGGTAAAGCCGCTCGCGGCGCATGTCAATCTCATTCCGCTCAACCATGTGGATGAGCGCAGCTTTGAGCCATCCAAACCGGAGAATCTCAAACGGTTTGTGAATATACTTACGAAGAACGGAGTCAACACGACCATACGGCGGCGTCTCGGCAGCGATGTGGACGCATCCTGCGGACAGCTGCGCCGCAAAATGACGAGGGAAGCAAAATGAACGCTTTCGGCATTACCGACAAGGGAAAAGTACGTTCCGCCAACCAGGACGCCTACCGCCTGAGCCTTTCGCCGGATGGCGAATATGTTCTTGCGGCGCTGTGCGACGGCATGGGCGGCGTGCATGGCGGCGAGATCGCCTCGGCGGTCGCCGCGGACTCATTCATGCAGTATGCGGAAGATATGCTGCGCCGTGAACCGAAATCCGATGCGGCGCAGGTCCTGCGCGAAGCGGCGGCATATGCCAATCTGAAGGTATATGACCGCGCTTTCCGCGACGAGAGCTGCCGGGGTATGGGTACGACGCTTGTGGCCGCGCTTGTGCGTCCGGAAGATGCCGCCGTCGTCAACATCGGCGACAGCCGGTGCTACTGGCTGGCGGACGGCCAGCTCCAGCAGGTCACGCGGGATCATTCGCTCGTGCAGAGTATGGTCGACCGCGGGCTGATCACCGAGGATGAAGCCCGTTCCCATCCGCGAAAGAACGTGATCATGCGGGCTGTCGGATTGGAACGAACCATTCGCAGCGATATTTTCCGGCTGGACATCCGTCCCGGCGACGCGCTGCTGCTCTGCTCCGACGGGCTCAGCAATCTTGTTGACGCCGGGGAGATGGAATCCCTTCTTCTGGCGTCCTCGGATGACGATGCGGTCTGCCGTGAGCTTCTGCGCATGGCGCTCGACCGCGGCGCGCCGGACAACGTCACGCTGGCGCTCGTGCGCCGATGAACCTACGGGGGAATGATATGGATACGAAAAATCAGGATAAATACCGCGGCATGATGCTCGATGGCCGGTATGAGCTCGTAGAGCTGATCGGCAGCGGCGGCATGGCGGTCGTATATAAAGCGATGTGCCACCGGCTGAACCGCTATGTGGCGGTGAAGATCATGCGTCCGGAGCTTGCGAAGAACGAAAAGTTCCGCCGCCGCTTCCAGACGGAATCGCAGGCGATCGCAAAGCTCAGCCACCCGAACATCGTCGGCGTGTACGACGTGAGCCGCACCGATCACGTGGAATACATCGTTATGGAGCTCGTGGACGGCATCACGCTCAAACAGTATCTGCAGGACCACGGCCCGCTTGACGCAGTGCAGGCAGTGGATTTCTCGCTGCAGATCGCGCGGGCGCTTGCCCACGCGCACGGGAAAGGCATTGTCCACCGTGATATCAAGCCGCAGAACATTCTTGTCGTCAATGACGGCGTCATCAAGGTCGCGGACTTCGGCATCGCCAACCTTCAGTCCGAAGTGCCGGACGTGGAGAACGAAGCCATCGGCTCGGTGCATTATATCTCGCCGGAGCAGGCCAGGGGCCTTCCGGTGGACGGACGGAGCGATATCTATTCGCTTGGCATCGTCATGTACGAAATGCTCTCCGGAAAGCTGCCGTTTGATGGCGACGATGACCGGACGGTTGCGCTCAAGCACCTCTCGGCGGTCCCGACGCCTCTGCGCGAGATCGCGCCGTCGGTGCCGGAAGCGCTCGAAAAGATCGTGATGAAGGCAATGGAAGCCTCGCTCGATAACCGCTATCAGACGGCGGACGCGCTTGCCGCCGATCTCGAGGCGCTGCAGAAATCGCTCACCGGCTCACTTGACAGGATCGAGGGCAACGTTGCGCCGCTGAGCACAGCGGGCGAGCTTGGCAGGGAGGACTATATCCGCCGCCGCCGCCGCGCCCACCGCGTCAGCATGCTCTCCGGCTTTTTCGGCGTGATGGCCGCCATTTTGATCATTGCTGTCTTTCTCTGGAACTATTTTCTGAGCGATATATTCGTTGTTAACCAGCGCGTTGCCATCCCGAACTTTGTCGGCAGCAACTACGAGACCATCATCAACAGCAAAGAATTCAAGGGGAAATACAACTTTGATCTCATTTACGAGATCGACCCGAACGTCGAGCGCGGTATCATCATCGGCCAGTCGCCCGACGCGGGAAAGAGCTATATGCTGACTTCGGACGGCATCCATGTGACGCTTACGGTGAGCACTGGCGTTATGTTAACCGAAATCCCGAACCTTCTCAACTACGATTATCGCGAAGCGACGAGCGAGCTGGAAAAACTCGGCTTTGTTGTAGACAAAACGTTTGCCGATTCCGACGATGTCGCGGCGAACTGTGTAATGCAGATCAGCCCCTCGCCGGGGGAGAAGCTCCCCGCGGGCGCGACGGTCTATCTCACGATCAGCCAGGGAGCCAAGACCGAAACAGTCATCATGCCGTATCTCGTCGGCAAGGACTATGCCACGGCGGAAGCAGAGCTTGCCGCGGCGCGGCTGACGCTCGTTTCTGTGAGCTACGTTTACAACAACACGATCCCCGTGGACTATGTTGTCAGCCAGACGGTCGAGGCCGGGACGGAGATCCCCGCGTACTCCAAGATCTATCTGCAGATCTCGCTCGGACCCGAAACGACGCCGACACCCTCGCCCTCGCCGGTCCCGACGCAGGATCCGAACGCCGAGTGACGCGCATGGAAGGACGGATCATCAAGGCGTTGAGCGGCTACTACTATGTCGATACCGGCGCGGAGCTCGTCACCTGCCGCGCCCGGGGAAAGTTCCGTCTCGACGGAACGAGCCCGCTCGTCGGCGACCGTGTGCGTCTGGATGTGTCATCGGACGGCACTGGCAGTGTGCGGGAGATTCTCCCGCGGCGGAATTATTTCATTCGTCCGGCTGTCGCCAACATCGATCTCATGGTGATGCTCGCTGCGGCGGTCAATCCGGTCACGGACCCGTTCCTTATCGACCGCGTATCCGCGCTCGCGGCACATCATTCCTGCGACTTTCTTCTCTGCATCAATAAGGCCGATCTCAATTCCGGCGACGAGCTTTTCTCCATTTACTCCGCCTCAGGCATCCCCGTGCTGCGTACGAGTGCCGTCACCGGCGAGGGGCTCCCGGAGCTTTCCGAGCGGCTTGCCGGAAGAGTCTGTGCATTTACGGGCAACTCCGGCGTCGGAAAATCCAGCCTTTTGAACGCGCTTTCGCCGGAGCTTTCCCTGCTTACCGGCGAGGTGAGCCAGAAGCTCGGCCGCGGCCGCCACACGACGCGCCACGTGGAGCTTTTTGCTCTGCCGAACGGCGGGTACGTCGCCGATACGCCGGGCTTTGGCTCCTTTGATATCGAGCAGATGGAATCCATCCGCCCGGCAGAGCTGCAATATTGCTTTCCGGAGTTTGAGCCGTATCTCGGGGCGTGCCGGTTCACGGACTGCACGCATCGGAACGAGCCCGACTGCGCCGTGAACGCCGCGGCGGACGAGGGGGCGATTCATCCCTCGCGGCTCGACTCCTACCGCCGTCTGTGGGAGCAGGCGAACCGGAAAAAGGACTGGGAAGTCCGCCAAACGGAATAAGAACATATGGTCCCCCGGTGCGTACTATGTAATAAACAAGGTGCGCATCGGGGGACTGTTTATGCGGCGCGGAAATCGGCGAAAAAAACCGGTAGGGTGGATCATCGTAACGGTGGGGGTCATCGTCCTGCTCTCACAGATCCTGCCGGAGGGTTTCTGGTGGTTTTTGCTCGGCGCGTGTCTGATCGGCGTCGGCATATGTATCAATCGAAATTGCTGTTGAGGAGGATCGTATATGTATATGAAGGTCATTTATATCCGGCTTCCGGGATTTTTGTATCGGATGCTTTCGAAGCTGTGACATATTTTTCGGGCGTTCCTCATACGGTATATTGAAAACGGACAAGGAGAGGAATGTCTATGGAAGTCAATCTGAAACGGGAAGCCATTCAATACTGTACTCCTGTTTATTCCGATACACTCAGCCGCGAGGAGACGCTCGAAACGGTCGTTTCCGATACGCTGCCGGACATCGCCCGTATTCTGGACGTGGATGCCGCGGTGTATCTGCGCTCCAAAACGCTGCTGCAGGGGAGCATCCGGATCGAGGGAAGTATCCGCGGAACGGTTCTCTATATCGGCGAGGATTCGGAGCGGCTGCAAAGGATCGACGCGGAGCTTCCGGTCAGCTTTTCCGCGGAGGCAGACGGCACGGAGGATACCGATATACTTGCCGCGAATCTCTGCGTATCGTCGGCGGACGCCAGGCTTTTGAACCCGCGGAAGATCCAGTTTCGCGTCGGGGTCTGTGCCGCGGTCGCGGCGTATCGCAGCGTGACGGCGGAGCTCCCGACAGAGGCGGAGCCGACGCCGGGACTTTATACGCTGACCGACACAAAGACGGTCAGCTTTCTCTCCGGCATCGAGGAGAAGAGCTTTCTTGTATCCGACGAGGCAGAGCTTCCCGCCGGATGCCCGCCGATGGAAAAACTGCTCTGCTATTCGCATACGGAGACCGTGGAAGAGCTCAAGCAGGTCGGCGGAAAGATGATATTGCAGGGAACGGTTCGGCTCGATACGCTGTATCTGACGGCCGGAGACGATGCGCCGCAGCAGCAGAGCTTTCGCATCCCATTCTCCCAGATCCTTGACATAGCGAACGGAAAAGCGGAGCTTTCCACCGTGATATTGACCTCCGGCGGGTGCTATCTGGAACCGCTCTCCGGCAGCAACGGCATAACCTCGCTGCATTTGGAGCTGCACCTGTGCGCGCAGACGCTCTGCCGCAGCGAAACGGAGATCCGGTATATCGCGGACGCCTACAGTCTCAAAAACGCCTGCCGCCTGAAAACAGACGTCATCCGCACGCTGAATACGGCGCGAGCGTCGATCCTTCGGCAGTCGGTGCGTGAGACGCTGGAAGCACCGGATTCCCCGAAGGAGATCGTGTATACCCGCGTGACGGCGGCGTTTCCTGTCCGGACGGAGAACGGCGCTTCGGAAAACATCTGCGTCCGCGTGCTCTACCGCACCCAGCGCGGCAGTCTCTCGTCCATGAGCCGTGTTCTCACGCTCACGTTTGAGGGCGGCGGGACAACCGGGATGACGCTGCCGGAAACAGCACGCTTCGGCGAGGTGTACGCCGCCGCCGGAGACGGAGCTGTGGAGCTGCGCTGCCCGGTCGAACTCTCACTCGACGCGGCGGACGTTTCCGAGCTCAACTATGTGAGTCAAATGGAACTGGAGGAACGGGAGACCGCGGACGAGACCGAGCGTCCGTCCCTGATCGTGATCCGGCTCGGCGAGGAATCGCTCTGGACGGTCGCAAAGAAATTCGGCTCTACGCGCGAGCTGATCGAATCGGCTAATCCCGGGCCGGTGAACCCGGGGGATCTGATCCTTATTCCGCACGGGAGATAAGGAACCCCCTTGTCATCCGGCAACGAAAGTGCTATAATTTCTTTAAACGTATTTTTGTTTGGGGGAATTACAGCATGTCCGGACATTCCAAGTGGCATAACATACAGAAAACCAAAGGCGCCCAGGACGCCAAGCGCGCACAGGCGTTCACCAAGATCGCCCGTGAAATGATCGTTGCCGTTAAGGAAGGCGGAAGCGGCGATCCGGCGAACAACTCCCGTCTCGCGGCGGTCATCGCCAAGGCGAAGGCGACCAATATGCCGAACGACAACATCAAGCGCACCATTGAAAAGGCGCTCGGCAGCGGCGCGACCGATAACTACGAAAGAGTTACCTACGAAGGCTACGGCCCCTCCGGCGTCGCCATCATTGTGGACGCCATGACCGATAACCGCAACCGCACCGCGTCCGATGTTCGCCATTACTTTGACAAGTACGGCGGAAACATGGGTGCCGCCGGCTGCGTTTCGTGGTCGTTCGATAAGAAGGGCGTCATCGTGATCGATAACGAGGACGAGGATCTTGACGAGGAAGCCGTTTTTGAATCGGCGCTGGAGGCCGGCGCGGACGATCTCGAAGCGGAAGAGGGCATCTTCACGGTCTATACCCAGCCGGACGATGTTGCCGCCGTCGCCGAGGCGCTCTCCGCCAAGTACCGTCTGCTCTCCGCGCAGGTGGAAATGGTTCCGCAGAACTACATCACCCTCACCGACGAGGGCGATATCAAGAACATGTCCAAGATGCTCGAGATGTTCGACGATAACGAGGATGTTCAGAACGTCTGGCACAACTGGGAGAACGAAGAGTAATTCCCGCCATATAACAAAACCCCGACTGTCTGCGGACAGTCGGGGTTTTGGCTTATGTGTGCCGTTTCAGGTATTCTACGATCTCCGGATACCGGTCCGACTGGATGTGGATTCCGTCGCCGGAGTTGAAGCTGTTGAGAAAATATCCGGCCTTGTCGCACATCATGCGGAAAAGATCAATGTATTCCGTGTCATATTCACGGGAGAGCGTTTTGACGAGCTGGGAATAAAACACCGTACTGTCAGGATTGTAAAGCTCGTTCATTGGTGTGTAGCGCCCGACGGGAACGAGCGAGAGAAGATAGATCTTCGCGCCCGGCTGCGTTTCTTTTACAAGATCGAGGATCGTCCGCATGGGGTTCATGAACCGTTCCACACGGTCGTCACGCAGCGAGCTGTCGTTGATACCGAGCATTATGTAAACTTTTTCGTAGGACTTGGCGTGCAGCGCGTCGCTGAGCGTGCCGTATCGTCCATCGGGCAGCTCATAGAATTCGTAATCTACAACGGCCTGAGCCGTGTGGCCGACGACGGCGTAGTAATCCGGACCGAATAGGCCGGAGTATTTCTGCATGCCGACGATCTGCGAATGGCCGATGAAGCACACATCGTTAAACCAATCGTCCGATACCGGCTCGCTCTCCGCAACGGTGGAGACGGGGAGCGCGGTCAGGATATCCCGCTGGGAGCCGAGAAAGCGGAGGATGATCTCCTCGCCATCGGCGAGCGGCACGGCGTCGCGATAGTGGAAGTATCCGTCCGTATCCTCGATCATCACACCGGCGCGCTGGATGGTGAAGGCGGCGGTCTGCGCCTCCGGTGTCATCAGCCCGCCGTCGAGGAACGAGTACCAGGCGTTGATCGCGGGGAGAGACACGCCGTAGGCGTTAGCGCAGCGGTAGAGCGTGATGAGAAATGCCTCGCGCGTGATCGGCATATCGGGGCTGAATGTACCGTTTCCGTCGTTCGGGATGATGTTTTTCTTCAGCGCCCACGCCGTTCCGGCGGCGTACCACTGGGAAGCGTCCACGTCCGAGGGGATCGTTTCCGCGTCCTCCGCGCTGCCGAAAATGTTATAGAGAATACCGGCGAGTATCGCGCGCGTCATGTCTCTGTCCATCCCGCCGCTTTCCGCGTCGCGGAAGAGCTCGCGATAGTCGGACATTGAGGCGGCCTCGCAGTATTCGGATACGCGCCGGTTGGGTTCTTCCTCACCGTCGGCACGGGCCGGCAGACACAGCGCGGAAAGAAGAACGGCGGTCAGCAGCAGGGATAATACTCGCTTCATGGGTACACTCGCTTTCGTAATCTAAAAAATCAGAGAAGCTGCAAGCTCTCCAAACAGTTTTGCAGTTTTGCGGCGTTCCCCTCCGCCATCGGGCAGAGCGGCAGACGAAGCCGGCCGGAATCCCAGCCGAGCATCTGCATCGCGGTTTTTACCGGGATGGGATTGACCTCGTAAAAGAGTGCGTCGAAAAGTCCGGCGTACGCCTCGTGGATGGCGCGGGCGGTGAAAAAATCACCGCTGAGCGCTGCGGCGCAGAGCGTCGCCATGACCTGCGGCACGATGTTTGACGCTACCGAGATCACGCCCTTTGCTCCGAGCGCAAGCATGGGCAGCGTCTGGTCGTCATTTCCGCTCCAGATGTTCAGCGCATCGCCGCAGAGATGCCTCGTTCGGGAGACAAGAGAAATGTCACCAGAGGCTTCCTTTACGCCGTTGATGCGCGGTATCTCCGCCAGACGCGCGTAGTGCTCCGGTGTACAGGATACGCCGGTCCGGCCGGGGACGTTGTAAACGATGAGCGGCAGCTCGGAATGCTCCGCGACGTAGGCAAAGTGCCGGACGATCCCTTCGGAGTTTGCTTTGTTGTAGTAAGGCGTTGTAAGCAGAAGCGCGTCCGCCCCGAGCCGTTCGGCGCGCCGCGCGGCGTTTGCCGCGGCGAGCGTGTCGTTCCCGCCGATCCCGGCGATGACT
>DPHR01000169.1:683-39221 GCA_003522945.1 Clostridiales bacterium | reverse complement strand
GAGTGGGCTTCGGCGTCGGGGTAGGCGCCGTCGTCGGAGTCGGCGTCGGTGTCGGAGTGGGCGTCGGCGTCGGAGTGGGCGTCGGGGTCGGAGTAGGTGTCGGCGTCGGAGCAGGTGTCGGCGTCGGAGTAGGCGTTGGTGTTGGGGTAGGTGTCGGAGTGGGCGTCGGCGTAGGTGTCGGGGTAGGTGTCGGCGTCGGGGTCGGTGTCGGAGTAGGCGTCGGAGTAGGTGTGGGTGTCGGCATTAGGGCGGCGGCGGAGATGACGATATTTCCGGTGATCGCCGCGGCGGGGATCGTCAGAATGCCGGTCGCGGGATCATAGGAATACTTCCTACTGCCGAGCACCGTGCCGCCAATAGAAATATTCCGAAGCGTGATTGGGTAGGCATAGCCTTCCGCGGGGGCAAGCTTCACAGAGTAATCCGCGTCCGCCTGCGTGTTCGTTTTGCCGGAGAAGGTGCAGCCGTTAAGATCGAACGCCACGGTGTAAACGCCCTCGGGGGCGTCGGCCCATTGCGCGGTAAGCGTCACGTTTCCGCGGGCTCTCAGGCTGGAGACGATCTTCTCACCGCCGCTCCATTCGGCAAAGACCTTGCCGTCCGGCGGCGTAAAGGTACACTCCGGCGCACGGAAGTAGGCATAGGGCGTTGCGGATGACTTTTCATAGTCATAACCGTCCCTGTGCGGGAAAACCAGCATCGGCGTCTGCGTGCCGGTACCGCCGTTGGGATCGAACGTCACGGTATACGGGTGGATGCGGGGAATGGTCTTGATGCGGATATCGCCCGTGACATATTTTCCGGGGATCGTGATCTCGCCGGTGGCGCAGTTGAGCGTGTAGTTCGCCGAGTCGAGCACCTCGTCGCCGATGGTCACATAGGTATAGGAGGTGTAGCTCCCCATCGCCGCGTGGTAGGGCAGCTCATAGCCCTCGTCCGGGACGAGCCTTGCGGAGTAATCCTGTCCCTTTTTGGCGTATTTTTCGCCGATGATGCTCGACCTGATGGCGGTGACGAGAACGGAATCCTCATCCGCGGCCTTTTCCCACTGCGCGTAGACCACGGTATCGCCGTAGACCTTATTTGCAAAATCAAACGGATCGGAATCCGCCTCCGGCCCGACTGTCCAGCCGGAGAACGTGTAAGCGCTGTCCACGGCCTTGGGCGTCAGTTTCGGCATGCTTACGGAATCGTCGTGGAAGAGACCGGAGGTGAAGCACAGCACCTCGGCGGGACGAGTCTCCGGCGTGAATTCCTGCCCGTTGGCGCTGAAGGTGACGTAAAAAAGCCTTGTGGTCGTCGAATAACCGGCCGCGCCGCGGTTGACAGTCACGGGACGGATGTATTTCCCGTCGATGTAGAGGTCGTACTCACCCGGCTTCGTGCGCTCACAGACGTAATCGGTGCAGTTCCCGTCGGTGCCGGAGGCCTTCAGCGTATATACGACGCTGCCGGCCCTGTCGCGGTACTCCACAAGGGCGCCGGCATAAGGCTTGCCGCGGAGAGAGACCTTTTCGTGCATCTCGGCGTACTGGTACCACACGGCGCGCAGCGTCATGCTGCTCTCCACGGTGTCTTTGGCAAAATTCCATGCGTCCGAGGAGGCGTCGGAAAGGGGGTGCGCCGTCCAATGGACGAAGTAGTATTTGCCGTCCTCGCAGCCCGGCGCCGGGGATTCGGGCGCGGTGATCTTGCTGCCCTTCGGCACGGTGACGCTTGCCGGAGCCGCGCCGCCGTGGCCGCCCATATCGAACGCGACGGTGACCATCGTTTCTTCTCCGCCCTCCGCCGCAGCGGAATACGGCAGCAGCGTGAAGCAGAGCGTAAGTACAAGAAGCAGGCTGAACAGACGTTTTTTCATGTCATTCCCTCTTTCTAAAGCTACGGACAGATTGCGGCTTCGCACAAAGTATATGCGCGGCTTGGCATATACACCATATAGATACAGAATACCATATATGCCGCCCATCTGCAAGAACAAAAAACGGCGCACGGAAAAACATCCGTGCGCCGGAGAGAAAATTATCCGAAACGGTCAAAGAGCGCGTCAACGACGCCGGGGCTCGTGCGGTAATCAAACTTCCGCGCGAAGAGCGCCGTTTCCGGTGCGGCGAGAAGCTCGTCGAGGTCGGCGTCCGTGAATGTGTAGGGATTGCCGCGCTGCCAGTCGATGTACCGGAGACAGCTCGCGTAGTCGTTCTCAAACGCGTGCTCCGGCAGCGTATCGCGGAAGGGGGAGTTTACGATCTCCGTCTGGACGAACATTTCGTCCGGACAGTAGGTATCGGAGAAAAACTCACGGATCTCGCTCTCTTTTTCGAGCAGATATTGCGCGAGCGCGTGCGTGATGCTGAACCACTGCGCGCCTTTTTGGAAAACGAAGCCGTCCGACCGCCGCCGCGTCCGGTCTACGCCGAAGCCGAGCTGCAGCGCGGCGGAGAGATTGCGCAGTGTCCGGCGCACGGCGGGTTTTCGGATGTTATAGCGCTGCAGGGGGTAGTAAAACCGGACGCGGTAGAGATCCGTGCGGGAAATCTCCGGCGAGAGAAAGCTTACATAGTTTCTCCCGGGCGCACGGGTAAAATAGTTTTCAATGTACGCGCGCGTTTTGACTGGCACGTCCACGCCGGAGAGAAGATGGTAGTAGTCATACCCGCCCGGCACAGCGGCGCGGAGAAGCTCCAGCTCCGCCTCGACTATGGCAAAATGGCCCCACGAAATGCGGTGGCGCGGCACGAACGTGACACGCGACTTTTTCGGCACGGCACGAAAACGCTCGGGATCGAATGCCGCCTTGGCGTCTGCATGAATATAAAAATCGGCGTTTTCGCTGTCGAGAAAGCGCAGCTGCTTTTCGAGGATCTCAAAATTCCCGTGTGTGAGAATGAGCCATGCGTGTCTCAACAATCGGAAGCCTCCTCTCCAAAAAGCGCAAACAGCCGGTCTACGACCTCGGCATTTGTGCGGTAGTCAAATTTGCGGGCGAAAAGGTACTCCGGCGGCGTGGCGATAAGCTCGCTGTAATCCTCGTTGCGGAAGGAGTACGGCTTGCCGCGCTGCCAGTCAATATAGCGCAGGCAGGTTTTGTGGTCGTCGCCGAAGTAGTCGGAGGGAAGCGTATCCCGGAACGGAGAGTTGACGACGAGCGTCTGCAAAAAGATCTCGTCGGCGCAGAAGGTGCTGCGGTATCGCTCGCGCAGCCAGTTTTCCTGCGAAAGAACGTACGTTGCGAGCGCGTGCGTGATGCTGAACCAATTGGCACCCTTTTGGAACACATAGCCCTCCGGGTCTTTTTTTGTCCGGTCGACAAACGGACGCTGCAGAAGCTCTCCCGTGCGGCGCAGCGCAAGGCGTATGATGCGGTTTTGCAGATTCCACCGCTGGAGCGGGTAATAGAATTTCACGCGGTCACGGTGATCGCGGATGATCTCTTTGTGCTGGAAATGAACAAAGTTTGTCCCGAGGCGCACGGAGGAAAAGTAATTTTCGATGTATTGCCGTGTTTTGACCGGCACATCCACGCCGGAGAGAAGATGATAATAGTCGTACCCGCCCGGAACGGCGGCGCACAGCAGACGCAGCTCGCAGTCGACCTGAGAAAAATGCCCCCAGGAGATCGGTTTGCGGTCAAGGAACGTAACACGCGATTTTCGGGGGATCGAGCGGACATGTGCAAAGTCAAAATCCTTGACCCGTGCGTCCACATGGATGAAAAAATCGGCGTTTTCGCTGTCGAGAAAGCGCAGCTGCTTTTCAAGAATTTCAAAGTTTCCGTGCGTAATGATAAGCCATGCGTGGCGCATGAAAAACACCCCTTTCGGCGCTTTCATTATACGGAGCATCGGCGGGAAAGTCAATCGGCACGCCCGCGCAGAAGGGGAGAAGCGCATTGACATTCCACGCTTTACAAGATAAAATATAAAAGGAATTTTATACACATGGGAGGAACCCCCATATGTCCAAGCATACCGATACCGGCCGCGCCGGGAAAAAGCTGTGTATACTGATCCCGGTGATCGCCGTTCTCATCATTGCGGCGGCACTGGTGTGGCTGAACTCGGTGTATGTTTACGCCGGCGGCCTCCACCGCCGCGACAGCGCGCAGATCGACCTGCGCGGCAAGAGCATTTCGGAGGAAAGGTATCTTCGTCTGCGCGAGCAGCTGCCGGACTGCAAAATATACTGGGACGTTCCCATCGGCGGCGCGGTGATCGACTGCGAGAGCACGGCCATCGTGCTCACGTCGCTCAAGGAGGAGGACGTCGCCCGTCTGGCGTTTTTCCCCGCGCTCGCGGAGCTCGATCTTACGGCGGCGGACGTTTCTCCGGAGCGCTTTGATACCGTCCGCGCGGCGTATCCGGCGCTTTCGGTGCGCTGGAGCATCCCCATCGGCGCGAGCCGGTATCCCTCGGATGCTGAAAGCATCACGCTGACGGACTTCACCGTTTCCGAGCTGCCGCTTTTTGACTACTTCACGGCGCTGCGCTCTGCCGATGCGCGAGGCTGCGCGTGCTACGACGCTCTTCTCGCCCTGCGGGAGAAATACCCGGCGCTCGAACTGGAGTGGCAGGTGCCGCTCGGCAGCACGGAGTATCTTGACAGCGCCACGGAGATCGCCGTGGACGATATCTCCATCACACCGGACGCACTGCGCGAGGCGCTGCGGTATCTTCCGGCGGCGCAGACCGTGTCGTTCCCCGCGTGCCCGTGGAGCGAGACAGAAAAGAACGCGCTGCGCGCCGAGTTTCCCGCCGTTGCGTTCGTCTGGCCCGTGGCGATCTTGGGCGATACTTACCCGAGCGATACAGCGGAGCTGAGCTTTGCCGGACGCACATTTTCCGAAGCGGATGTTGCGGAGCTTTCGGAAAAGCTCGCCTCGCTGCCAAAGCTCACGCGCGTCGATCTCACCGGCACCGGCGTGACGGTCGAGCAGATGACGCCGGTTTGCGAGAAATACCCGGCGGTCGATTTTGTATTCACATTCGAGCTTTACGGCGTGCCGATCAGCACCGAGGACACACTTCTTGACTTTACCGGCATCGAGATGGAATCCACTGAACCGGTGGAGAGCATCCTTCCCGTGATGCACAAGCTTGAAAAGGTCGATATGTCTGACTGCGGCTTTTCCGATGAGGAAATGGACGCGCTGAATAAGAAATATGAGAACGTGCGTTTTGTGTGGACGCTGCACATAACGCACTACAACATCCGCACAGACACCACCTATTTCCGCGCCTCCTCCCGCTATTACGGATACTTCACGAACGAAACGATCAAGAAGCTCGCTTACTGCCCGGACATGATCGCGCTCGATCTCGGCCACCGGCCAATCGAGGATCTGAGCTTCCTCTATCAGATGCCCGATCTAAAATATCTTGTTCTGCTCGACTGCCATGCACTCGATCTCTCACCGATCGCCTCGTGCGACAATCTCATCTGGTTGGAGCTCAACCGCGCTTACGCCACCAGCATCGCCCCCCTCAAGGACTGCAAGAGCCTGCGCGATCTGAACATCACGTTTATGACGCTCCTTCAGCCGGAGGACACGTTCCAGACGCTGATGGAAATGGACAAAATCGAGCGCGTGTGGTTCAGCTACGGCGTTCTCACGCAGGAGGAGCAGGAAAAACTGCAGGAGGCGCACCCGGACATCGTATATCACGGCGTGTACGACTGGGTACAGTCCAACGAGGACCCCTGGCGGTGCGATCAGGATTACTACGACATGCGCGATGCTCTCGGCCATATGTTCTATATGAACGGCACTGGCATCATCCACTGCAAGATCATCGACGGTGTCCGGTATCCGCTTGATCCGGAGTTTGAGGCCACGATGGACTGGGGAGAGCACGACAGAGACCGTTAAAGACTCTTTCAGACGTTTTTCTCGCCGAAGCGTAGGATACATATTGCGTTTTATGCCCTTATCTGGTACAATATACGGATAAGGGCGTTTTTATATCCTTTCGACAGAATGGGCGGATACGATGAAAAAGACTTCCCATGTGGGACATACCGGGCAGGCAGCGCTCAGCGTGCTGTTGGAAATATCGCTGGTGGTCGTGCCGGCGCTGCTGTTCTTCTATACATACGTTCACCATTACCCGTCAGCGACGTTTTTTCTGCGGGGCAATGTGCTGTTCTTCGTTGTCTATTTCGCGATCCTCGTGCTGTTTATGACGATCTACGGCAGCTTCAGCGTACGGAAATACCGCACGCGGGAGCTGGTGTTCGCGTTCGGCCTTTCGAGCTTTTTCACGGACACCATTGCCTATTTCCTCATGTGCATGATCGCAAAAATGCTCCTGCCGCCGAAGTACGTCATCCTCACGCTGCTGCTGCAGTGCCTCGTGGAGACAGGGATCTTTATTCTCGCCCGCATTCTGGCCGACCGGCTCGAGCCGCCGGCGTTAGCGCTGCTGATCGTGCCGGAGAAGGATGCCGAGGAGAACGTCCGCAGTAAGTTTGACCGCCGCCGCACGCGCTACTCCATCGACCGCGTCGTTTCCGCGGATATGCCGTGGGAGGAGCTGTGCGAGATCATGCACTCCTACACTACAGTCGTGCTGATGCCGATGGAAAAGGAGCTGCGCCGCCGCATCATGGACGACTGCTTCTGGCACGGCATCGCCATCATGCTCAAGCCGGATATGCAGGACATCATGGTAAACTGTGCCGACACGGTCATCATGAGCGATGTGCCGCTCTGCGCCGTGCACACCGGCAACCACGACCGCGGCTATCTGACGGCGAAGCGCGTGCTCGATATCGTTGCGTCCGTATGCGGCCTTATCGTTTGCAGCCCGATCTTCCTTGCCGTTGCCATTGCCATCAAAATTCAGGACGGCGGGCCGGTATTTTACCGGCAGAAGCGTCTCACGCTGAACGGCAAGCCGTTTTACCTTACCAAGTTCCGCAGCATGGTCGTGAACGCGGAATCCGCCACCGGCGCGGTACTGGCAGGGAAGAGCGATTCCCGCATCACGAAGGTGGGGGCGTTCCTCCGCGCCACGCGCATCGACGAGCTGCCGCAGCTTCTCAACATTCTCAACGGCGATATGACGCTCGTCGGCCCTCGTCCGGAACGGCCGGAGTTTTATCAGAAATACTGCGCCGAGTACCCGGAGTTCGCCTACCGCCTGCGGGCCAAGGCCGGCCTCACCGGCTACGCCCAGCTCTACGGGAAGTACAACACCACTTTTGCGGACAAGGCGCTGCTCGATATGTACTATATCCAGAAGGCGTCCTTCCTCTGGGATCTGCAGCTCATTTTCTATACGCTGAAGATCATCTTCGTCAAGGAGAGCACCGAGGGCGTGGAAACCAAACCCGCCGAGCCGGAGAAGAAAGAACCGGCCTGCGCCGGAGAAACCAAATAATTGTGCGGCTCTTTCGCTGAAAAACCGCCGCGAATTTCCTGCTCCATATAGGAGGAAAATTCGCGGCGGTTTTCGTTTCTGATTGCATTTTGATACGACGGCAGAACCTCCGCGCGTCAATCGTATGCGACTGTATAGCTCAGCTCTCCGAAAGACGAGAGCCGGATCGTTCTCACCTCAAAGGCCGCATAGGTCAGGGTCGTCTCCTCACCCGTGGGAAGAGCTGTTTCATCAGAGCCAATCGTAATATGCAGAGTGTCCTCTCCGTAGTTGCGGATCGTCACCGATGTGAATTTATGCGTTTCAAAGTTTGTTTTGATAACCTGTAAGTGTAAGCCGCTGTCGCTGAAAAACAGCTCGCCGACGGCAGCAATATCACCACTGTTATACGCCCTTTGAACGACACACAGGCTGCCGTCCGATTCATCCAGCCGAAGGGAATAGTCGTATTTCCCGCGGTCTTCCAGCGTGTAACTCTCACCGTTGGCATAGTCGCAGACTATGATGCGGCTGTCGATGATGCCGGAGCCGAAGGTGACTGTGGAGCACAGATCGGGAAGTCCGTCACCGGTGAGGTCGCAGAAATATGTGTTCCAGATGGGCATTCCGGTATAAAGCGGTGTGATCTCGTTTTCCGTCACGGCTTCCATCTTCTCCGGATAGCAGCGGAACGTTACGCCCGGATATTCTGGGAGATCGATTTCAAGGCGTCCGTCCCGGTTCGTTATCTCGGGTTTTTCCAGATAGTCGAACCACTTTTCCGCTTGCGCCGGCCCCATATCGGACACATTATCACCGCCGCTGGGAAGGCTCTGCTCTGTTTTTGGATTTGTCAGAAAGCAGACCGCTGCCGCGGCGCAGATGAGCGCAGAGGCCAAAATGATCCAGAACGCGGGCTTCTTATAGTTCATCACAGACTTTACCCGCGTCTTTACTCCCACCTCGCCGAAAGCGAGGGGACACGCCGCAATGCTGCGGCGGCTGACGCTGCAGGATACAAGCGCCTGCGTATAATCGGCTCGCTGCTCGCTGCCCATTTCCCGGATGACCTTTTCATCGCAGGCAAGCTCGATATCCCGGCACAGCAGGATATAGCCGAGCCATAGCAGCGGATTGAACCAGTGGACCGTCAGCAGCAGAAAACCGAGCGGCTTCCACCAGTGATCCCCGCGGCGGATATGCGCCTGCTCGTGGGCGATCACATGATCCATCTCGCGTTTGTCCATATGATACGGGAGATAGATCTTTGGCCGGATGATCCCCAGCACGAACGGAGAACAAACATTTTCGCTTTGATAGATATTGTCCCGCAATATCACCGCTTCGCAGACCCTGCGGCGCAAACGCCGGTAGCTCACGGCGGAGTAGAGGAAAAGTGCAGCTACTCCCAAAAGCCAAATCACCGTTAAAACCGAGATCCATATCTTCAGCGGATTGGCGCTCACGCCCGGCGCGGGCGAAAGCGAATGGTCAATGACCGGGTTGATGACCTGATCGAGGGCGGGAACGCCCGTTTGAACGGAAGGCGCCGTCTCCATCATAATGCTCGGGCTGACCGTTTCCGCGCTCGGTATAAGACTCAGCGCACTCTCGATGGAAAACGGGAAGATTAACCGGACGGCGACAATGCCCCAGAGCAGAACATTCACCCATTTTGGCGCTTTTTTCAGGCAGAACCGCAATATCAGAACCGCGATTACGATCCAGCTCGCGGCTATGCTCCGGTTGACGATCTCCAGAAACAGCTCGCTCACGATCTCTCCCCCTTTCGGATACGGTCGATCATCTGCTGCACCTCGTCGAGCTCATCATCGGAGAGATCCTGACGTCTAGTAAAGGCGGCGATAAACGCGGGGAGAGAGCCTTCAAACTTCTTTTCCACCAGCTCGTCGATCTCCCACGCCTGCGCCTCGTCCTTTGATACAAGCGCCGTTACCATGCCGTCTTCATTTTTCAGGACGCCGCGCTCCCCAAGCCGCTTGATGACTGTATACGTCGTGGTCCGCTTCCATCCCAACTGCTCCTGACACAGCCTTGCAAGCTGCGCGGCGGCGATCGGTCCGTGCTCCCACAAAATCAGGCAGAAACGGTATTCGCCCTCGTGGATCTTCGGAATCTCCATGGGTAAGCCCTCCTTGTCTACGTTGATAGACTCTATGCATAGTCTACACGGTTAGACAACGGAAGTCAAGGAAAAATATAAGAACACACAAGGTATCAGCTGCTCATATTAAGGATTGCATTTTCCGTGGTTTATTGGTAAAATACCTTGATAAACTATACAGATCATCGGAAGGAACAGGGAAATGGGCGAACGGAGTCTCATCAGCGTGGTCGTGCCGGCGTGGCGCGCCGAAAAAACGCTTGCCGCCACGCTCGATTCCATCCTCTCGCAGACGTGGCGGGAGATCGAGGTGCTTGTCGTGGACGACGCCTCGCCGGACGGAACGCTCGCTCTGGCACAGAGCTACGCGGCGAAAGAGCCGCGCGTCCGTGTGATCGCGCAGCCGGAGAACGGCGGCGTATCGAAAGCGCGCAACCGCGGTGTGCGCGAGGCGCGGGGCAAATGGATCGCCTTTCTCGACAGCGACGATCTCTGGATGCCCGAAAAGCTCGAGCGCCAGATGGCGCTCGCGGCGCAGCACCCGGAAGCGGGCCTCTTTTTCACGGGCTCGGCGTTCATTTCCGAGGACGATCACAAATACGGCTACACGCTCTCCGTGCCGGAGCGCGTGAATTACCGCCGTCTGCTCGGGCAGAATGTTATTTCCTGCTCGTCGGTTCTCGTCCGCCGGGAGCTGATGGAGCGCTACCCCATGGGGAACGACGCCATCCATGAGGATTTCGCCGTCTGGCTGAAGATCCTCCGCGAAGAGCCATGGGCCTACGGCGTAAACGAGCCGCTGCTCGTTTACCGCGTGTCGCGCTCGTCCAAATCCGGCAACAAGCTCAAGGCCGCGCGCATGACGTTCGGAACGTATCGCTACGTCCGCGTCCCGCTGCCGCTCGCGGTCTGGAGCGGCGTACTGTATACCGTCCGCGGCATCCGGAAATTTCGCGCCATCGGCGCGTCGCTCACGGACGAGACCTTTGCGCTTCCCGCGCCGGAAGCCGGATCGGAGACGGAATGAAGCGAGTCTGCCATCTCACCAGCGTGCACAGCAGCGACGATACGCGGGTGTTTCATAAGGAGTGCGTGTCGCTCGCGCGCGCCGGGTACGATGTAACGCTCGTCGCCCCCGGCGAGAGCCGGGAAGAGCTCGGCGTGCACATCGTCGGCGTGGGAGAAAAGCCCGTCGGCACGCTCAACCGGCTCACGTCGCCCTTCGCAAAGCACGCCTACGAAGCGGCGCTCACGCTCGACTGCGAGCTCTACCATCTGCACGATCCGGAGCTGCTGCCGTATGCGCTCAAGCTCAAGCGGCACGGGAAAACCGTGATTTTCGACAGCCACGAATTTTATTCCCTGCTCATTCAGGAAAAGGGGTATATCCCCGGCTTTCTCAAAAAACCGGCGTCGCGCATTTACGGCGCGCTGGAAGCGGGCGTTTTCAAAAAGCTCGACGCGGTCATCATTCCCTGCACCTCGTTCGGGAAAAACCCGTTTGAGAAGTGCGCCAAGCGCACTGTGATCGTGGATAATCTCCCGGACGCCGGACGCTTCCCGCTGCCGGAAAAGCTCTATCCGGACGCAGAGAACACCGTCGGCTATGTCGGCGGCGTGACTGCCGAGCGCGGCATTACAAATCTCATCCGCGCATGCGCCATCGCCGGGGCGCGGCTGCATCTGGCCGGTCCCGTCTGGCCGGCGTATCTCGAAGAGCTGAAGAGCATGCCGGAGTTTGCGTGCGTGGACTATGCCGGTGTCGTTCCGTATGCCGAGGTGCCGGAATACTGCCGTCATTTTTCTGTCGGCTGCGCAACGCTTTTAAATATCCACCAGTACGTCTGCACCGACAATCTGCCTACCAAGGTCTTTGAATATATGGGCGCGGGGCTCCCGTCCATCGTTTCCGATACGCTCTCGGCCCGGGAGCTTGAAGAGAAGTTTGACTGCTGCGTCTGCGTCGATCCGGACAAGCCCGAGGAGATTGCCGCCGCTATCCGCTCGCTGCTGGACGATCCCGAGCGCCGGGCGGCCATGGGAGAGCGCGGCTACGGCGCGCTGCAAACCCGCTTCAACTGGCAGACCGAGGAGAAAAAACTGCTGGCGCTGTACGAAGAGCTGCTGTCTCTCAAAGGAGAATGATCCATGCTGGATGAATCCACATATCGCCGTATAAAAAAAGAATACGGCTTTCCTGCCTATATTTTTGATTCCGACCGGTTCTGCGAAAACTATCGCCTGCTCACGGAGGGCATGAGCGCCGCCTATGCGCCTTACCGTGCGGCCTATTCCTACAAAACCAACTACACGCCCCGCATCGTTTCACTGGTGCGCTCGCTCGGCGGCATGGCAGAAGTCGTCTCCGGCATGGAGTACTCTCTGGCGCGGTGCGTCGGCAACGCGCCGGAGAATATCCTCTTCAACGGCCCGTGCAAGGGCGAGGACGGAATTGCCGCGCTGCTCGACGGCGCATGCGTCATCATCGATAATGCGGAAGAACTCGCCGCGGTGCTCCGCGCGGCATCCGCTCACCCGGAATGCGTCTGTCATACGGCGCTGCGGCTGCATGTCGATATCGGCAGCGGCAAGCCCTCGCGTTTCGGTCTGTGCGCCGAACCGGAGTATCTGAAAACGCTCGCCGCGCGGCTGCGCGCGGCGGGGAACATCTCCTTTGACGGCATCCAGTGCCACATCAGCGGCAGCCGCAGCATTGCCGGATGGGAGAGCCGCGCGAGAGTCATGCTCGCGCTCGCACGGGCGCTTTTCCCGGATGCGCCGCCGAAATTTATTGATCTCGGCAGCGGTATGTTCGGCCGTCTGCCGGAGGAAATGCGCGCTTCGTTCGGTCAGAATATCCCGACGTTTGCCGAGTACGGCGCGGCGGTCGGCTTGCTCTTTGCTGCCGAATACGGAGCTCTTCCGGTAAGCGAGCGCCCGGTGCTCATCACGGAGCCTGGCACGACGCTCGTGGCCGACACGATGCAGTTTGCCGCGCCTGTAACGGCGATCAAAGCTCTGCCGGGGAACGACTGCGCGGTGCTTGATGCGAGCATCCACACCGCGGGCGTCATCTCGCAGATGCGAAATCTCCCGCTGCTCGTGCTTGACGCGGAAACGCCGCGGGAAAATCTGAGCTTTACCGGCTACACCTGTCTCGAATACGATATCCTGTACCGGGGCTATACCGGGCCGCTGGACGTAGGCAGCAGCGTGATCTTCGATAACATCGGCTCCTATTCCAACGTTCTCAAGCCGCCGTTCATCCACCCGGACGTGCCGATGATTGAGTACCGCAAGAGCGACGATTCCCTGCGCCTCATCAAGCGGGCGCAGACGGCGGAGGAAATATTCGCTCAATATGTTTTCGAGGAGTAAGAAAGAGCTATGAAAGAATGCACGGTTCTCATGACCGGCTGCGGCGCGCCGGGCGCGCCGGGGATCATCCGGTGTCTGCGCAAAAACGGCGAGCGGGACATCCGCATCGTTGCCGTAGACCGCAATGAAAACGCCGGTGCGCGCGATCTTGTCGATGCATTTTATACCGTTCCCTCGGCGGAAAAGGAGGACTTCCTTCCCGCCGTGCTGGATATCTGCCGCCGTGAGAGCGTGCAGGTCGTCATCCCCATCGTGACGCGCGAGCTCATGAAATTTGCCCGCGCGCGAGCGGAGTTTGAGGCTCTCGGCGCGAAGGTATCCGTGATGGAGCCGGACAAGCTGGAGATCGTTAATAACAAGGCACACCTGCTCGATGCAATGCGCGCGCATGGCCTGCGCACGCCGGAGTACCGGCGCGTGCATACCGTGGAGAAGCTGAAGGCCGCCGTCTCCGCGCTGGGCTATCCGGAAAAGGCGCTGTGTGTCAAGGCGGCGGTCGGCAACGGCAGCCGCGGCATCCGCATGCTCAACGCGAACATTTCGCGCTTTGACCTTTTCTTTGAGCAGAAGCCGAACTCCATGTTCATCAGCTATGAGGAGCTGATCCGCACGCTCTCCGAGCGGGAGACCATGCCGGAAATGCTCGTTATGGAATACCTCCCCGGCACCGAATACAGCGTTGATTTTCTTGCCGACCATGGTGAGCCGATCTATACGGTATCGCGCCGCGGCCTATCGGTCGTCACGAGCAACATGATGTCGCTTGTCGTGGACGACAATCCGGCAGTCAAGGAAATCTGCACGCAGGTCGTGCGCTCTCTTGAGCTCGACGGCAATTTCGGCTTTGATCTTCTCTATAATGCCAACGATGAAACGCCATATGTTATCGAGATCAATCCGCGCCTGACCGCGGGCGTTGTATCGTGCGCGGCGGCGGGTGTCAACCTGCCGTATCTCGGCATGAAGCGGCTGCTCGGCGAGCCGCTGCCGGAGCTGACGCCTCATTTCGGCACGCGGATGTCCCGGCGGTATCAGGAGGCGTTTTTCGATGCCGCCGGAAACCGACTTGACTGGTAAAGGAGCTGACGATATGAAGAAAGTTCTAGTCCTCGCCCCGCACACCGACGACGGCGAGCTCGGCTGCGGCGGAACGGTGGCACGGCTGCTGGAGGAAGGCTGCGAGGTGCATTTCGCTGTGTTCTCCACCTGCGCGGAGTCCGTCCCGGCGGGCTTTCCGGCGGACGAGCTGAAAACGGAGTTTCTCTCCGCCATGGAGAGCTACGGAATACCGGCAGAACAGATTATCCTTTTCGATTTTCAGGTTCGTCATTTCCCGGCGCACAGGCAGGAGATTTTGGAAGAGCTCGTGCGGCTCAACCGGCGCATCGTGCCGGATCTCGTGCTTGCCCCGTCGCTGCACGATGTGCATCAGGATCACCACACCATCGCCGAGGAGGCCATCCGGGCCTTCAAACGCACGAGCATCCTCGGCTACGAGGAGCCGTGGAACAACCTGACGTTCAACAATCAGGTATATGTTACGCTTGAAGAACGCCATGTAGAAAAGAAGATCGCCGCCGTGGAGCGGTATATCTCGCAGCGTGGGCGCATTTATGCCTCCGGCGAGTATATCCGCGCACTGGCCATGAGCCACGGCGTGCAGATCGGACGGCAGTACGCCGAGGTCTTTGAGACCGAGCGCTGGATCCTCTGACAAGCAAAGACATCCGGCGCGCAAAAGGAAAGGAACGCCATGAAAAAGATCCTGCTGGTTTTCGGCACGCGGCCGGAGGCCGTGAAAATGTGCCCGCTCGTGCAGGAACTGCGCGCACGGCGCGAAATAAAATCCGTTGTCTGCGTCACGGGACAGCACCGCGAGATGCTCGACCAGATCCTTGCAACGTTTTCCGTCGTGCCGGACTACGATCTCTCCGTTATGAAGGATTCGCAGACGCTCTTTGACGTAACAACCGGCGTTCTCGAAGGGCTCAAGGGCGTGCTGGAAGCGGAAAAGCCGGACATCGTCCTCGTGCAGGGCGACACGACGACCGCCTTTGCCGCCGCGCTTGCGGCCTATTATCTGCGCATCCCGGTGGGGCATGTGGAGGCCGGGCTGCGCACGCGGGATATCTACAGCCCCTATCCTGAGGAATTCAACCGGCAGGCGGTGTCCATCGTCAGCCGCTACAACTTTGCGCCAACGGAGCAGGCAAAGAAAAATCTTCTCGCCGAGGGGCGCGACCCCGGCACGATCCATGTGACCGGCAACACGGTCATCGACGCGCTGAAAACGACCGTCCGCGCCGACTATACCCATCCGGAGCTCGCATGGGCGGCAGGGAAGAGGCTCATTCTCATCACGGCGCACCGCCGGGAAAATCTCGGCGAGCCGATGCGCCACATGTTCCGCGCCATCCGCCGCGTGCTCGATGAGCACGACGATGTCCGCGCGATCTACCCCATCCACCGCAACCCCGCCGTGCGCGAAACGGCGGCGGAGGTGTTCGGCGGCGACGAGCGAATCCATATCATCGAGCCGCTGGATGTGCTGGATTTCCATAACTTTCTCGCGCGCAGCTATCTCGTGCTCACCGACAGCGGCGGCATTCAGGAGGAAGCGCCGAGCCTCGGCAAGCCGGTGCTCGTCATGCGCGATACGACCGAGAGGCCCGAGGGCGTCGCGGCCGGAACGCTCCGGCTGGTAGGCACACGGGAGGAAACAATCTACGAGAGCTTCACGGAGCTTTTGGATAACGCGGCGGCGTACAAAAAAATGAGCCGCACCGCGAACCCCTACGGCGACGGCCGCGCCTGCCGCCGCATTGCGGACATTCTTGCAGGAGAATAACGGATGAAAATCCTCATTGCAGCCTCTGGCTTTGACAGTCCGAGAAAACACGAAGTAAATATTTTTGCTCTAGATCAGGCCAAAGCGCTGCGGGATGCCGGACACGATGTCCGCTTTGCCGCCGTGGACACGCGGTCGATCCGCCACTCCCGCCCGTGGGGGTGTTATCGATACACGCTGGACGGCATACCCGTTTATTACGCTTCGGTTCCCTGCGGCGCGCTGCCGATGGGGCTTCCGGAGCTGGCCGGACGGCTGGCGGCCTCCGGTATCCGTCGCGCCATAGCAAAGGATGGTTGGAAGCCGGACATTATCCACCAGCATTTCGGCCTTGAACTTGCCGCGATGGCGGAGCGGGAGGGCATTCCGTTCGTTTTCACTGAGCACTCCTCCCTGCACAACCGTGCGCTTTCACCGGAGAAGGCGGAACATCTGAAAAGAAAATATGAGTGCTGTGCCGCCGTGCTGGCGGTCAGCCGGGCGCTTGCGAAAAACATGCGCGCCAACACCGGGGTCGAAGCTATTGTCGTACCCAATATCGTGGATACGGCGCGGTTTGCGCCGAAGAGGAACGCGCACGAACGCTTCACGTTCGTATCGGCTGGCAATCTCATCCCGGTGAAAAACATGGCGGGGCTTCTCCATGCGTTCGCTGCGCTGCACGGCGAGCCGAGGCTTATTATTTTCGGCGATGGACCGGAGAGCGGCGCGCTGCGCGCTTTATGCGCCGAACTGGGGCTGTACAGCCGCGTCTCCTTCCGCGGCCACTGTCCGCGAGAGGAACTTGCCGAAGCGTACGCCGCGGCGGACTGCTTTGTGCTGGCGTCGAGGAGCGAAACGTTTGGCGTCGCCTATATTGAGGCAATGGCGGCGGGGCTTCCCGTGATCGCCACGCGCTGCGGCGGTCCGGAGGATTTTGTCACGGAGGAGAACGGCATCCTGATCCCCGTGGACGACGAGAGCGCTCTCGCCGGCGCCATGGAGCGCATGATGCTCCGCCGGGCGGATTACGACAGTGCGGCAATCGCCGCGGACACCCGCCGGAAATTTGCCCCCGAGACCATCGCCGCTCGGCTTACCGAGCTTTATGAGGGAGTTCTTTCATGCTGATTTTGTATATCACCTATGTGGATATTAACTCCGGCACCTCCGGATCGTCGGTACGCCCGCAGAAGATGTACCGGGCGTTTCTCGACGCAGGGCATGAGGTGAAGCTCCTCTCCGGAGCACAGCAGCGCTGGGGAAGAAAGGCGCGCACCGAAGCGGTACAGGAGATACGGCGGTGGCTTAGGGAAAACCGGCCGGATATCTGCTATATCGAATCTCCCTCTATGCCGATCACGTTCCGCTGCGATATCGCTCTTATCCGGAAAATCTCCCGAATGGGAATTCCCATCGGGTATTTCTACCGGGATTTCTATTGGATGTTTCCGGAACTGTATCCCCGCCGGACAGATCTTACCGGCTGGCTGAAGGATCACTGGCTGGATTATTTGCAGCAGCGCACAAATAACGTGCTCAAATGTGCAGACATCGTGTACTTTCCATCGGAAGAATGTAAGAAGTATTTTTCCTATACAGATATGCGTTCGCTGCCCCCAGCAGGCGAAGATCATCTTTCTGAGCGGTGCCCGGAGGAAAAGACCTGCATATATGTCGGTGGGCTGGACGGCGGGTACGGCGTCGGGATGCTGCTTGAGGCGCTTGAGCAGCTAAACGCCGGAGACAGGACATACCGTCTGATCCTTGTTTGCCGGGAAGCGGAGTGGGCGGCGTTTCAAAGTCCATACAGGGACGCGCCGTGGCTGGAAGTACATCATACTTCGGGCGAGGGGCTGGAGCCACTGTATGCGCGCGCCGCCGTTTCTGTTATACCAGTCTGCCCGACACCGTATACGCATTTAGCGGTCAATGTAAAACTTTTTGACTACCTGAGTTATGGTCTGCCTGTTGTTGTTACAAACGCTCGGACGATTTCGGCCATTGTCCGTGAAAACGGCATCGGTTTGGTCGTGCCGTATGAGGCGGAAGCTCTGGCGAACGCGCTGCAAAGCATAATGGACAATCCAGGGAAAAGAAAAGAATATGAAAAACAATGTATCGAAGTACTGAGAAACGGAAATCTCTGGGTTCACCGCGTTCGTCAGATCGTTTCGGATTTGGAGGAAAAATAATGAAGAATCTTCTTCTTCTTACGTTTGCCGGTCTCGGAGAGCGGCATAATGTTGGCGCCCCTACGTTCTGGAAAACGGTAGAGGGGTTTATTGCTGCCGGATGGAAGGTTTGGATTGTGGATGTCGGCACAAAAGAGGATACGCCGCTCGGCGAACGGGACTACGGGGATGGACTTTATATCGTGCGGTTTAATCCTCCTTTTTTGAGGGAGACCAGAATCCGGAAAATTGGATGGTTTTTTGGCTTTGCCAATGTGTTTGCCATTCGCCATATCCTGATCCGGGAAGCAGGGCGACTTATAAATGAACAGCATCTTGCCGCCGATAATACTGTGGTTTACGGACAGGACACCCACGCAGTGCACGCCGCGAAACAAATCAGCAGGACCTACGCTATGCCGTTGGTCACGCGGTTTTATGGTATATGGGACATGATGACGAAAAAAGATAATTTAGTCAACCGTCTCCGGTATTACCCCAAGCTGCAGGCATACGGTGTCGAGGCGGACATGGTGCTGATGACAAACGACGGTACGCGCGGAGACGAAGTTTTGAAGCGCTCCGGAAATAAGAGTAGAAAGATTTTTTTCTGGCGCAACGGCGTAGATATTCCGGGAGCGCCGGCTGCCTCTCTGGGAGCGGAGCTTCCATTGAATAAATCGGATACAGTATTAATGACTCTCTCCCGCCTGCAGGCGGGAAAACGGGTGAATCTGGCAATTGATGCACTCGCAGAGGTTGTAAAGTCTCATCCGGAGGCAAAGCTTGTTATCGTTGGTTATGGGGAAGAGAGAAAAAATCTGGAAGAACAGGTATGCGCGCTGGGGTTGGAAAAGCACGTGATTTTCACGGGAAGAATATCCCATGAGTTGGTCTATGACTATTTGCAGCGCGCGGATGTGTTCCTTTCGTTGTATTCTGCATCAAATCTCGGTAATCCGCTTTTTGAAGCTATGCGCTGCGGAAAAGCGATCATCACCGTTGACACTGGGACGACCGGTTCGGTAATCAAAAACGAAGCAAACGGTATACTTCTTCCGGAAAAAGAGCTTTCCTGTCTGCCCGAAGAGATATGTCGTCTGCTGTCGGACGAAGATGAACGGAAACGTCTCGGTGAGGGGGCAAAGCGCTTTGCTGACGAGAATTTTTGGACGTGGGACGAGCGCATCGCCGCGGAGATCCGCGAGGTAACGGCGCTCCTGCCGCCGGAGAGGGACTGAAAATGCATATTCTGGTATTGCCGTCGTGGTATCCGACAAAGGAGGATCCCGTTAAGGGGAGCTTTTTCGCTGAACAGGCGGCGGCGCTCGCGCGTTACGGTCACACGGTCACGGTCATGGCGGTCTATAACGACGGCGAGCGTGGAGTGCAGACCGAAAAGCGCTCAGACGGCAATCTTACGGAATACCTGATCCATGTAAAGCCGCTGCGGTTCCATCTTACATATTTTCGCATTCTGCGCGAAATGCTCCGCATTCTCCGTGAGAGCGGAAAGCCGGATATCATTCATGTTCACTCGTTCCGCGCCATCCGGTATGCCCGTGCGCTCAAGCGGCGGCTGCATGTGCCGATTGTTGTTACGGAGCATGTCACGTGGTTTGAACGGAATATGCTCAGCGAAAAGGAGCTTGCCGCGGTCTCCCGCGATTATAATGCTGCGGATGCCGTGATCGCGGTAGGGGAAGGGCTGAAAAACGCCATACAGCCGCTGTGCCGGAAAGAGGTGCAGGTCATTCCCAACTTGGCGGACCGGCGGTTTTTCGAAAACGGATGCCATGCTCCGCCGCAGAACGGACGGTTCCGCTTTATTTCCGTTTGTCTGCTTGACCATAAAAAGGGAATGGATGTGCTGCTGGCCGCTTTTGCCGAGGTGCGAAAAAAATATCCGGAGTCAATGCTTACGATCTGCGGCGACGGGGAGGAAATGGATAATCTCTGCGCGCAGGCAAAGACGCTTGCTTTTGATGGTGCGGTGGAGTTTGCCGGAAGCTGCTCGCGCGAGGAATGCGCCCGCCGTCTGAAGGACAGTCAGGCGTTTGTCCTGCCGAGCCGGTATGAGACGTTCGGCATCGTGTTTGTGGAGGCCATGGGCTGTGGACTTCCTATTATCATGACAAAAACCGGCGCGTGGAAAACTCTTGTACGGCCCGAGACCGGACTTGCTGTGGAGACGGAAGATCCCGCGGGGCTTGCATACGCGATGGAAACTATGATCGAACGGTATGACGATTACGATCCGGAGGCGATCCGCCGGTTCTGCCGGAACAATTTCTCGGAAAATGCTGTCTGCGAACAGCTGACAGCGGAATATAAGCGGCTCATCTGCCGCTGAGGAGGTGCAGTGTTGAAAACCTATATTAAACTGATGCCGGGACTTCCGCTTTCATCCGCCAGCCGGAATAAGAGGGAGATGGCAGCAGCGCAGGAAGCGGGCTACCGGGTCGTGGCGATTTATTATGAACCGGACTACGTACCGGAAGCCGAGCTTGCCGGTGTTGAACTGGTGCCGTTTAAAATGAGACCGCTGAAGGGAAAACATTCTATTCTCTCCAAATGGAAGCATATCTTCGGCGAATGGATCCGGCTTGGCCGAGTGCTTCATGCCAACCACCCGGACGTCATAAGCTGCCATAATCTTCCGAATCTTGAGGTGGCGTATATAGTCACGCGGTTTTTCCTCCGCCGTCCGAAGCTGATCTACGACTCCCATGAGTTTGATCTTTACGCCCGCGGCGTTCGGAAGGAAAAGGATCGTGCGAAACGATGCCGGAAGGAGCGCTTTCTTATGCGGCGCTGCGCTTTTTCCATCATGGTAAATGACAGCATCGCCGATGAGGTTCAGAAAATCCACGCTTTGAAACAGCGCCCAGTCGTTATCCGTTCGACACCCTATTGCTGGGAGCTGGATGAAGCGGAAATAGAACGGCACCGGCAGGCCGTGCTGCGGGAATTTGCCCCGCAGGGCGTGACCTTTCTTGCTATGTTCCACGGCGGCCTTTCCTCCGGCAACGGCATCGAGACGGGTATACGCGCTGTGGCAAAGATCCCGTCCGCGGCGCTCATTTTGATGGGAAATTCCGACGATGAATACCGGCGGACGCTCGAAGAGATCGCCGCGAAGTGCGGTGCCGCGGAGCGGCTCCGATTTCTCCCTCCGGTACCGGTCAATGAGATCTGGAAATATGCCGGCGCGATGGATGTTGGTATAATGCCGATCGAAAATTTGTGTTTAAGCTATTACTATACTCTTCCCAACAAATTCTTTGAGAATGTGCAAAGTCTCACGCCGGTAATTTGTTCCGATCTCCCGGAGATGCACCGGCTTGTAGACGAGTACGGCATAGGGCTTATCTGCGAACCAGAAAACGTGGATGACCTTGCGCAGTGTCTGGAACGGATGCGTACAGACCGCGAGTTTTACAACTCCTGCAAACAGAACCTTCTCCGTGCCAAGCGGGAGCTCTGCTGGGAACGGGAAAAGACCGTCCTTTTGGACGCCTATCGGAAATATCTCTTATAAGGAAGCTGCTGCCGCAGCAATATGGACCATGCGAACGATCAATGCATTCCGCAATTTCATAACAGGCTTTGCCGGACAGCTCGTCAGTATGCTGCTCTCCTTCGCGTCCCGCACGGTATTCATCTACGTGCTGGGAGAGGAGTATCTCGGCGTAAACGGCCTTTTCAGCAGCATCCTCTCGGTGCTGTCCTTTTCGGAACTCGGCCTCGGCGCGGCCATTACGTATGAGCTGTATAAGCCTATTGCGGATAAGGACAGCGAAAAGATCCGCTCGCTGATGCTTTTCTATAAGAAAGCCTATTTTTTCATCGGGTCGTTCATCTTGCTTGCCGGTCTTGTGCTGCTTCCGTTCCTTCCGTATCTCATGAAGGAAACCACGGATCTCGTGAATGTTCGAGTGATCTATGTTCTGTTCCTTGTGAACAACGCCGCTTCCTACTGGCTTTTTTCGTATAAGCAGAACCTGCTGTACTGTATGCAGAAAAACTATGTCAACGCGCTTGTTACGGCCGGCACGTCCATAGCCGCAACGGTACTTCAAATCGTGTTGCTTCTTGCGCTTCGCAAAGACCCGGTGACGGCGTTTTATGCATACACGGTATCGGGGCTCCTGCTTGGCATAGCGTCAAATTATGCGCTCAAGTATCAGGCGGACAAAATGTACCCAGAGCTGCGCGAAACGGGGGCGGCGCCTCTTGACCGGGAAACCAAAAAGCATATATTCAAAAACGTCACCGGGTTGACTGTGTCCAACCTGTGCGGCATTGCGCTGACCTCGGCGGATAACATTCTCATATCCGCATTTATCAGCGTCGGCACCGTGGGCGTCTACGGGAACTATCTTACATTAAAAAAATACATTTCCCGATTGATGGATACGCTTTTCGGCTCCATCGCCGCCGGTATCGGCGACGTGTGCGCCGGAGACGATACGGAAAAAAAGGAGCATCTTTTCCACGTACTGCAGTTTACGTATTTCTGGCTGTACGGCTTTACGGCGATCTGCTTCTGGAATCTTTATAATGTATTCATTGCCGGCGTATGGCTGCACGATACCAAATGGCTTCTGCCGGACGCGGCAGTCGCTCTGATTGTTATCAATTATCTGCTGGATGGGCTGAACGGTGCGGTATACAAATACCGCGTTGCCTGCGGCCTCCACTGGGAGGTCAAATACCGCCACCTCTTCTCCGCAATCTTCAATGTGTTTATTTCGTATGCTCTCATGGGTCCCTGCGGTCTGGGCGTTACGGGTGTGCTGCTTGGAACAACGGCAAGCATCCTGATCATGATCTCGTTTGACCCATATCTGATATATAAAAAAGTATTCAAAAAAAGCTCGATACCGTACTATCTTTCATATATTGGATATTTGGCGCTGATCGTGGCTACCGGTGCGCTCGTGTCGCTGATTTGCGCACAGTTTTCAGAATACAATGTGCTCCACTGCTTGATCCGCCTGGCGATCTGCCTTATCGTTCCGAACGGCGTGTGGTTTATTCTGTTCCGCAAAAGCCCGTCGTTTCTTTTTTTGTGGGACAAGATGTACAAACTGCTTGGCTCGGTCAAGCGGAAGGTTTCTGACGGAAGAAAGGATAACGAACAATGAACCGCATCCGTGGCTTTTTATCTAAAGTGTCGAAGGGATTTGCGTTTTTCCGCAAAACGCTTACGAACCGCGCAGTGAGAGAAAACGCTATTCTGCTCCTGACGGCGCCGCTGTTTCCCAAGCTGCACATTCGCCTGCGCGTGAAATACGGTCATTATATACCGGAAAACCCGATCGATCTGAGCCATCCAAAGCTGTTCAATGAAAAGCTGCTCTGGCTCCAGTACTATATTTACAATAAAAGCCCGTTGGTACAGCAATGCTACGATAAATACCGTGTGCGCGATTTTGTTAGGCAGCAGGGCTGTGAATACACGCTCAACCCGATATACGGTGTGTGGGACGACATGAATGACATCCCATGGGACTCGCTTCCGGCGCAGTGCGCGATCAAAGCGACCAGCGGCTGGAGTAACCACGTATTCCGCACACACGGAGAGCCGGTTGATCCGGAACAGGCAAAGGAAAGACTCCGCCGCTGGGAAAAACAACGGATTACTTTCCGCCAGGAGGGCATCCTTTTTGCGGCGAAAGAAAATCAGCATTATATTTGTGAGCATCTCATGACGGCGGACGGGGGCGGATTCCCCAGCGATTATAAGTTTTACTGTTTTCACGGGGAGCCGCGGTATGTTCTCTGGATTTCGGATCGATTTTCCGGAGAAACGCCGATAGAGGTATACAAGGATGTTGACTGGAATGACCGGCAGGATATTTGCAATGAATTTCGATATGCCGAAGCGCCGAAGCCGTCTTGTTACGATGAAATGCTGGACATTGCCCGAAAACTGAGCGCACCGTTTCCGTTTGTCCGGGTGGATCTCTACGATATCGGCGGCAAACCCGTGTTCGGTGAGCTGACATTTGCTCCCGGCGGCGAGCACAGTGCGGCGGCTCAAAAGGAAATGGGCGAGCTGCTCCATATGGAGCGAATGAAAGAATACAGGAAGAAGCTTCTTTCCCACGGATGAACCGAACGGCGCGGCGGAATGGCCGGAGCGCAGAATTGTTCCGCCGGAGGTTGTACACCGCAATACCCGTAAAACGTTTTTTCGGCGCAATACACGTTGATTCTTGAAAAAACGGATCAGCCGTGATATTATCCTAAGGATAGCTTATCAACTTCGTAACGGAATCGAGGAAATACATATGGGACTCAAGGAAAAACTGCTTGCCAGAGAAGCTACTCTCGGCGTTATCGGCCTTGGCTACGTCGGCCTGCCGCTTGCGGTGGAAAAGGCGAAGGCCGGCTTCAAGGTCTATGGCTTTGACGTGCAGAAAGAAAAAGTGGATATGGTCAACGCCGGTAAAAACTACATTGGCGATGTGGTGAACGAGGATCTCGAAGCGCTCGTCAAGGCCGGACAGCTCGTCGCCACGGCCAACTTTGCCGACGCGGCGAAGTGCGACTGCGTGTGCATCTGCGTGCCGACGCCGCTCGACGCTCACCAGCAGCCGGACATCAGCTACGTCCGCTCCTCCACGGAGAGCATCATGCCGTACGTCCATAAGGACATGCTCGTCGTGCTCGAATCCACGACGTATCCCGGCACGACCGAGGAGCTTTGCAAGCCCATCCTCGAAAAGTCCGGTCTCAAGTGCGGCGAGGACTTCTATCTTGCCTTCTCGCCCGAGCGAGTAGATCCGGGCAACCTGATCTATAAAACGAAGAACACCCCCAAGGTCGTCGGCGGCTGCACGCCCAAGTGCACCGAGATCGCCGCGGCCATGTATGAGACCGTCCTTGAAGCGCCGGTCTATAAAGTCTCCTCTCCCGCCATCGCCGAGATGGAGAAGATCCTCGAGAACACCTACCGCAACGTGAACATCGGCCTCATCAACGAGCTTGCCATTCTCTGCGACCGGATGGGCATCAACATCTGGGAAGTGATCGACGCGGCCAAAAGCAAGCCCTACGGCTTCCAGGCGTTCTATCCCGGCCCTGGTCTCGGCGGCCACTGCATCCCGCTCGACCCCTATTATCTGAGCTGGAAGGCGCGCGAATACGGCTTCCACACCTCGATGATCGAATCGTCCATGATGGTCAACGACCGCATGCCCGAGTACTGCGTGGACCGCGCCGCCCGCATCCTCAACACCTTCAAAAAGTCGATGAACGGCGCGAAGATCCTTGTGCTGGGCGTCGCCTACAAGCAGAATATTGCCGACTTCCGCGAGAGCCCGGCGATCAACGTCATCAAGGAGCTTCAAAAGCGCGGCGCAGAGATCGCGTACTACGACCCGTGGGTGCCGTCCTTCCGCTGGAAGGGCATGAGCATGACCGGCATCCCGGCGCTCACGGAAGAAGCGCTACGCGAGGCCGACCTCGTCATGGTCACGACCGCGCACACGAATGTGGACTATGCCTTCGTGCAGAAAAACGCAAAATTTGTTTTCGACACCAAGAACGCGATGAAGGCCGTCACCGAGCGCGGCAACATCGAGGTGCTCTAAAATGAAGATCGTTACCGTCGTCGGAGCCCGGCCGCAGTTTATCAAAGCTGCGGCCGGTTCTCGTGCTCTCCGGCGCGAACACCGGGAGATTCTTGTCCACACCGGTCAGCACTATGACGCCAATATGTCGGACATCTTCTTTCAGGAGATGGGAATCCCCCGGCCGGACTATAACCTCGGCATCGCCGGTGGAACGCATGGCGAAATGACCGGACGCATGCTCATCGAGATCGAAAAGGTTCTCCTTGCCGAAACGCCGGACGCGCTTCTCGTGTACGGCGACACGAACTCCACGCTGGCTGCGGCGCTCGCGGCGGTGAAGCTGATGATCCCCGTGCTGCATGTGGAGGCGGGCAACCGTCTCGGCACGAACGACAACCCCGAAGAGATTAACCGCGTCTGCACAGACCACTGCTCGCGCCTTCTTTTCGCGGCGACGGAGTCCTGCATGGAAAATCTCCGGAAGGAAAATCTCGCCGCCAAGGCGCACCTCGTGGGCAACATCATGTACGATTCGTTTCTGCATTTTGCCAACCAGCCGTGGGAGCACCCCAACATTCTGGACTTTGACGGCAAGGCTGTGACCGTGCCGAAGGAGTATTACTTCATGACCTGCCACCGGCAGGAAAACACCGGCAGCGACGAAGCGCTCACTGAGATATTCTCCGCCATGGACAGCCTTGATGCGCCGACGATCTACGCAGTGCATCCGCGCAACCATGCCCGTGCGCTGCGTCTGCGCGAGCGGCACGGCTTTAAAAACATCATTCTTACGCAGCCAGTTGGGTATTCCGATTCGGTGCATCTCACGCAGCATGCGAAAAAAATCGTTACCGACTCCGGCGGATTGCAGTGCGAAGCATTCTATGCCGGTGTGCAGTGCCTGCTCGTTATGGATCATGTGGTGTGGCCGGAGACAATGGTCGATAACCGCAATCAGCTCGCCCGGCCGGACAAAAACGATATTCTGAAAAAGCTCTCCGCCGAGCAGCACATCGACCCGGCCTACCAGCCGTTCGGCGACGGCCACGCGGCGGAAAAAATCTGCGATATTCTGCGGGAGACAAAACTATGAAATATGCTCTCATCGGCTGCGGGATGATCTGCGCCAACCATATCCGCGCCGCGCTCGAGACCGGGCTGGAGATCGTCGCGCTCTGCGATCTCGTGGAGGAAAACCGCGAAAAGGCGCTTGCGATGCTCCCGGAGGAGAAGCGCTCCGGCGTGAAGCTCTACGCCGACTACCGCGCCATGCTCTCCGAGCAGCGCCCCGCTCTCACGGCGGTCGCTCTCGGCAGCGGCATCAAGCGGCAGATCGTCTGCGATTGTCTCGAAGCCGGGACGAACGTGATCGTGGAAAAGCCGGTCGCGCTCTCGCTCGAGGACGCCGACGCGATGATCGAAACGGCCGCGAAAAACGGCGTGAAGCTCTGTGTGAACCATCAGCTCCGGTTCTGCCCGTCGATGCGCGCGCTGCACGCGGAAGTCGCGGACGGCAGCTTCGGCCGTCTTCTGCACGGCGCGGCGCAGATCCGCCGCAACCGCAACAAGGCGTACTTTGACGCCGGAAAATGGCGCGGCACGTGGAAGAACGACGGCGGCACGCTCATGAACCAGTGCATCCACTATACCGACCTTCTGCAATGGATGTTCGGCGACGCGGACGAGGTATTCGCCTACACCGACCGCCTGACGCATCCGTACATCGAGGCCGAGGATATGGGTCTCGCGCTCATCCGCTTTAAGAATGGCGCCTATGCGACCGTGGAGGGCACGGTGAACGTGTATCCCAATAATCTCAGCGACGCGCTTGCCGTGTTCGGCGAGACCGGCACGGTGTTCGTGTCCGGCAAGTATCTCGATCAGGTCGAACGCTGGCAGTTTGAAAACGGCACGGATTCCCTTCCGGGGGCGATCGAAAAATACGCCGTTGCGGACATGGGCACGGGCCACACGCCGCTCTACCGCGACATGATCGACGCGATCGAACACGACCGCGAGCCGGTCTGCTCCGGTATCGAGGGGCGAAAGGCGCTCGAACTCGTGCTCGGCATATACGAATCCGCCGCGAGCGGAAAGCCCGTGCGCTTCCCGCTCTCTCGCGGCTCGACGATGGACTATGTTGGGAGGTTTGACCGGTGAGCGAATACTATGTACATCCGTCCAGCGTGGTGGACGAGGGCGTCACGATCGGCGAGGGGACGCGCATCTGGCATTTCTGTCACATCCAGAAGGGCGCTCTCATCGGCAGACATTGCTCGCTCGGCCAGAATGTGAACGTATCGAATAATGTCCGCATCGGCGACGGCTGCAAGCTCCAGAACAACGTCTCGGTGTACGAGGGCGTGGAGCTGGAGGACTATGTGTTCTGCGGCCCGAGCTGCGTATTTACAAACGATCTCACGCCGCGCGCGAAGTATCCCAAGGGCGCGGCGGGTTATAAAAAGACGCTCATCCGCGAGGGCGCGTCCATCGGCGCAAACGCCACGATCGTCTGCGGTCACACCGTCGGGCGCTGGGCGCTCATCGGCGCGGGCGCGGTGGTCGCGGACAATGTGCCGGACCACGCGCTGATGCTCGGCGTCCCGGCGCGGCGCTGCGGCTGGGCGTGTGAATGCGGCGAGCTTTTGAAAAATGGACTGAACTGCCCCAAATGCGGCCGGAAATACCGCGAGGGCGAAAACGGACTTACGGAGGTAAAGGACTAATGCAATTTCGTGATCTGCAAAAGCAGTATGAGGTTTTGAAGCCGGAGATGGACGCGGCCATGATCGCCGTGGCGTCCGGCGCGCATTTCATCAGCGGCGAGCAGGTGAAAACGCTTGAGGAGCGTCTTGCCGCCTACGTCGGGCGGAAGCACTGCATCACCTGCGGCAACGGCACCGACGCGCTGGAGCTGTGCATGATGGCGTGGGGCGTCGGCCCCGGCGACGCCGTGTTCGTGCCGGACTTCACGTTCTTCGCCTCGGGCGAGGTCGTTTCCTCCGTGGGCGGCACGCCGGTATTCTATGATGTCTGCGCCGATACGTTCAACGCGGACGCGAAAAGTCTTGAGGCGGCCATCGAAGCCGTTATTGCGGAAGGAAAGCTCATGCCGAAGGCTGTGGTGGACGTCGATCTCTTCGGCCTGCCCGCAGACCATGAGGCGGTCGCCGCCGTGTGCAAAAAGCACGGCCTGCTCTTCCTGGAGGACGCGGCGCAGGGCTTCGGCGGCATGCTGCACGGCAAGCGCAACGGCGCTTTCGGTGACGCGGCATGCACGTCCTTCTTCCCCGCGAAGCCCCTCGGTTGCTACGGCGACGGCGGTGCGGTGTTCACCGACTCCGACGAAACGGCGGCCATGATCCGCTCCCTCTGCGTCCACGGCAAGGGCTCTTTTAAATACGACAACGTCCGCATCGGCATGAACTCCCGTCTCGACACGATCCAGGCGGCGATCCTGCTCGTGAAGATGGACGCCCTTGAAAAGTACGAGCTCGCGGACGTGAACGCGGCAGCGGCCATGTACAACGAAGCGCTCGCCGGTATCCCGGCGATCCTGCCGGTCGTTCCGGAGGGCTGGTATTCGAGCTGGGCGCAGTATACGCTCCGGCTGCGCAGCCGGGAGGAGCGCGACTGCGTGCAATCGGAGCTCAAAGCGCAGGGCATTCCCACCATGGTGTATTACCCGAAGCCGATGCACACCCAGCAGGCGTTCGACGGCTTGAAGCAGTACATTCCCTGCCCGGTGACGGAGAAGCTGTGCGCCACGGTGCTGAGCCTCCCGATGCATCCGTACCTCACGCGCGAGACGGTGCAGACCGTCACCGACGCGCTGCGCCGCGCCCTGAAATAAAGGAAAAACGAAAAATATCCGCCGCATTCCATTGGAATGCGGCGGACGATTTTATTTAAGAAAACTTTGCGGCAAGAGAAGAGAAGTTCACCAGCCCCGCGAGCAGCCAGCAGACTGCGGCGGCCGGCAGCGCGGTCACGGCGTCGATGACCATGTGCTGCTTGACGAGCATCGTCGATGCGACGATCGCAAGCGACCACACAACGATCACCAGCCGCAGCCACAGCGGCAGCATGGGCGCGGCGAGCGCGGCAAATGCGAAGAGGAACGACACCGAGCAGTGCACGCTCGGCGCGCAGTTGAGAAAGCGGTGGTTTGCGCCGTACACCGTACCGATGACGAAGCCGGTCAGCCCCTTCTTCGGCGGTACGGGGCGTTCAAACGTCGTCGGGTAGATAAGATAAATGATGTTGCTCAAAAGCTGGTCAATGCTGTGCGCGAGCATGTATTTGAGACAGAGCTCCGGCGCAACGATGTTGAGCAGCGCCGGCACGCCGAGCAGCAGCACGAACCAGGAGCTGTAAATATAGATCCATCCGGGATGGAACGGAATGCGCTCGTCGAGCGAGCCGCCCACGGTGTGCGGCTCGCCCTCAAGATACTGCGAGCCGAAATATGTGACCAGATGAAAAACCATCATCCCTGCCCAGAGCAGGAAGAAAACGTCCCAGCGAATGAGAACCACCCCATAACGGAAGAATTTACAATATACCACATTATATAGCAATTTTTCCGCTTTGCAACCCGGAACGCTGCTAAAAATCTGCAACAGATTTTTGAATTTGTCACATGTGTAGATTATCTATCGGCTCGCGGGAACATCCCGGTCGAGAAACTGCCAGAGCGTCCAGCGGTGCGCGCGCACGCCGTAGCGCAGCTCAAAGCGCCGCAGCTGTCCGCCCAGCAGTGCCAGACAGTCGAACCGGATCGATTCCATGCCCATGAGCCGGATCTCCTCCCGGCGGCGGATCTGACGGATGCGCACCGTGACGCGCTCGCCGCTTTCCGTTTCCAGCCGGAACCGCGCCGGGGAAAGCTCCCCGTCCGGCGAGCATACGGCGATCATCTCCAGAGGCATATTCAGCGCGTCCATACCGAAAAATTCTCCTTACAAGCGATTAATTGTATTATAATTCGCTTTATAAGCGAAATCAAGCGGTAATTTTTCGCTTTATAAGAGAAAAAGGCTTGCGTTTTTTGGCAGTACCCTATATATTGTAGATAGAAAATTTCAGACCCACAGGAAGGAGAACGCCCATGGACGACAACAGCTTCGGCGCGCGTCTGGCGGCAGCGCGGCGCGCCGCGGGATACAACCAGACGGAGGTGGCAAAATACATCACCGAGGCGGGCTTCCCGGTACGGACGCAGGCGGTGAGCAAGTGGGAGCGCGGCACAACGTTGCCGAGCGCCCGTCAGCTTGTGGAGCTCTGCCGTCTCTATCATATCCGGGATGTCGTCGCGGCGTTTGCGCCCGCGGAGGAGCGGCGCGCCGTGCGGACGCTGCCGCTCTACCGGCTGGCGGTATCCGCCGGTACGGGCGAGCTGCTCGACGGGACGGATTACGACACCGTCGAAGTCGGCGACGAGGTATCGCCGAACGTGGACTTCGGCGTGCGCATTGCCGGGGACAGCATGGAGCCGCGCTTTGTTCACGGGCAGATCGTCTGGGTGCATCGCCAGGAAACGCTCCGCTCCGGCGAGATCGGCGTGTTCCTCTATAACGGCGCGGGGTACTGCAAGCGGTTCGAGCGCGTTCCGGGGCGCGTGGAGCTTGTGTCGCTCAACCCGCGGTATGCCCCCATCCGTGTGGCGGAGGGGGACGAGCTGCGCGTATTTGGGCGTGTCGTCGGCTGACTTGCAATTCCGGCGCAGCTCGGTTATAATACCAAAGATATCCATGCGATTATTTAAAAGAAAAAGGAGTCCGGCTTATGCAACTCACGGCTCTGGCGCTGTGGCTGAATACGGCCTTCGCGGGCTTTGACGAAGCGGTCGCAACCGCGATCCATCAGCTCTACGTCGCCGCCGGGTGGTTCTTCACCCCGTTCCTCTCGTTCATTTCGCTCCTCGGCAAGGGCGGTATCTTCCTCATCCTGCTCTCGATCGCGCTGATGCTTTTCCGCAAAACGCGGCGGTACGGCACAACGATGCTGCTCGCGCTTGCCATCGGCGCTTTGGTAACAAACGTCTGCTTTAAACCGCTCGTCGCCCGGCCACGCCCGTATACGCACGACGGCAGCATTTTCCAGCAGTATTGGGAAATGCTCGGCAAGCATACCGAAAGCGACAAGAGCTTCCCCTCGGGCCATATGACCGCGGCAATGGCGGCCTCGCTTGCGGTGTTTCTCCGCGGCAACAAAAAGGTCAGCTGGACGGCGCTGCTGTTCGCGCTCGCCATGGGCGTTTCGCGCATTTATCTCAGCGTGCACTACGCTACCGACGTGCTCGGCGGCGTGATCACCGGTTCGATCGGCGGCTTTGCCGGATACGCGATCTCCAACCGCATTCCGGAGAGCTTCTATACCGCCGACTTCCGGGACTATATCGATAGGCTCAAAGCGAAGAAATCCGGCGGCAAGGGCGCAGGCCGGAGCACCGCGGCAGCTGCAGCGGCCGAACCGAGCGACGGCCGCCGCCGCACCCTTGTGATCGACGGGGCGAATTTCTCCACGATGGACGGCCTGTTCCGCGAGTTCAACCGTCTCTTTGACGTAGGACCGGACGAGGCTGTGCACAGCCTTGACGCGCTCAACGACCTGCTCGGCGGCGGCATCGGCAAGATCCCGGCGGGCGCGCGGCTGCACATCCGCTGGCTCAACTCCGAAAAGAGCCGCGAGGACTTCGGCTACGGCGCCACGGTGATCTACTATGAAAAGCTCCTGCGCCGCTGCCACCCGAACAACCGCCCGCGCATGGAGGCGCTGCTCGCCGAAGCGCGCCGGGGCGAGGGTGAAACGCTCTTTGAAAAGCTCACCGCGCTCATCGCCCGCACCGACACGGGGCATGACTGCACGCTCTCACTCGAATAAGCTATCAAAAAAACGACCCGCCGCACGAACGCTCGTGCGGCGGGTTTTGTGCTGCATACGGAAAGACTGTTGACATGGTGGAGTCTTACGTTATTCCGCTGATTTGCGGCAGTCTGCTTGTTGTGTTGCTCGGATGTATACGTCTGTTGGACTTGCGTGCAAATAAGTTGCCTACAGAATAGGGTTATGAATACATTTTCTTAAACTATCAGGCAGTAATACGCGCTTGCAAACAGCAGCACATAAGAGGTAACTGTCCACCGCGGGGGAGCCGAAAGCGGCAGACCAACAACGACCGCCGCAGGGCGTTTACATAGAAAAATGCAAAACCGGCTTTCCCGTACAAATGCGGCGAAAGCCGGTTTTGCATCCTTGTGGATTATGCCGCTTTTCATTTTCGGCGGCGTGGAGTATAGTATCTGCGCGAAAATCAAAAGGAGTTTTCTGCATGGAAAGACAGTTGACGGAAGGCCGTCCGTTCGGCGTGCTGCTGCGGTATGCGCTGCCGGTGCTCGGCGGGAACCTCTTCCAGCTTTTCTATACGCTCGCCGACACGGTCATCGTCGGCAAAACGCTCGGCGCGGACGCGCTCGCCGCCGTCGGCTCCACAGGCATCATCAGCTATTTCGTCCTCTGCTTCGTGCAGGGACTTACCGGCGGCTTCGGTATCTGCCTGGGCCAGTGCTGCGGCGCAGGGGATGAGACCGGCATGCGCCGGAGCGCTGCGGTGTCGTGGACGCTCTCGGCGGTATTTACGCTGCTGCTCACGCCGCTCGTGTGCCTGCTCGCCCGGCCGGTGCTCGGCTGGATGCAGACGCCGGAGGACATCTTCACCGACGCCTATGCCTATCTTTTCGTGATACTGCTCGGCACCGGCGCGACGGTTTTTTATAATATCATTTCCTATATGCTCCGTGCGCTCGGCGACAGCCGCACGCCGCTCGTCTTCCTCGTGCTCTCGTCGCTGCTCAACATCGGGCTGGACATTCTCTTCATCGTCCCGTTCCATATGGGCGTTGCGGGCGCGGCATGGGCGACAGTGCTCAGCCAGCTCCTCTCGGCGATCCTCTGCACGATCGTCGGGCTGCGGAAGTATCCGGTGCTCCGCCCGCGCCGGGCGGACTTCGCGGGGAGCAGGATCGCCGCGGCGCGCCATCTGCGCGTCGGGTTTCTCATGGGCTTTCAGATGTCCGTGATGTGCATCGGACAGCTCGTTGTACAGGCGTGCGTCAACAAGCTCGGAACGGCGGCGGTGGCGGGCTATACCGCCGCGACAAAGGTCGATCAGCTCTCGGTGCTCGTCAATACGGCGTACCAGATCGCCATTTCGGGCTATGTTGCGCAGAACTACGGCGCGCACCGGTTCGACCGCATCCGCGAGGGCGTCCGAGCCTCGCTCATCCAGCTCGAGAGTGTCAACGTCCTCATGTGCGCGGCGATGCTGCTCGCGCGGCGCGCGGTCGTGTCGCTCTTCATCGACGCGCCGACCGAGGAGGTCATCTCCTATGCCGGCGGGTATCTCACCGTTGTCGCGCCGTTTTACGTCGTGCTCGGGCTTCTTATCGTTTACCGTTCCGCAGTGCAGAGCATGGGCAACAGCACCGCGCCGTTCCTTGCCTGCGTCGTTGAGCTCGTGATGCGCATCGGCGGCGCGCTCGGCCTTTCCCGCGTGCTCGGCTATACGGGCGTGTGCTGCTCTTCACCGCTTGCCTGGATCGGCGCCACGGCGCTGCTCATCCCGTTTTACAGGCGCGAAATGCGCAAGGGAAAGAACATTGCCGCATAAAAGAGAAAAGAGCGTCCACTATGCTGCAAAGCCGTATGGAAGGACGCTCTTCTGCTGTTACTGACTTTCTTTCAGAAGCTCCTCCGGCGTTGTGCCGAAGAGCTTTGCAAGCGCAATGAGGTTCGCCGTGCTTGGGTCGGATGCGCCGCTCTCCCACTTGGAGACCGCCTGCCGGCTGACGCCCAGCGCCTCCGCCACAAACTCCTGCGTCATTTTGCACTCCGTCCGGCGGCGCTTCAATACCTCGCCGAGCGATCGGGCGCTCGCTGCCTTCTCCTTCCGCACGGGCTCGGAGCGGATGTACTTTCGCAGCGCACGGATGAGAAGCACGAGCACATAAACGCCAACGGCGAGGATCAGAAGCGACACGACGGTCATAAGAATGGAAAATCGCATATAATAACCTCCTTTTTGCCGTCAATATAACACCCCGCTGCCGGTTGCGCCACCAACTATCGCGCAACTTTTCCCGCTGACAGCTGCCCCGCCCGAAAAACCGATCCGGGCGGGGCGGCTTTGGCAATACTTATGCGGTTCAGGCGTTGATGGGAACGGCGTCAAGCAGCGCGTCGATGTCGGCGTCGGTCGTCGCCCAGCTCGTGCAGAAACGCACGGCGCTCGTGCCGTTGGGGAAGGACTGCGTATGGCTGCACGAAAACTCCGGTTTGAGCCGTTCGATGAGCGCGTCCGGCAGAATGGGGAACTGCTGGTTGGAGGGGGACTCCACCAGGAAGGTCCAGCCGCGGGCGCGGAAGCCGTCGCGCAGACGAAGCGCAAGACGCACTTCCTCCGCGCCGATGCGGTCATAGAGCCCATCCTTGAAGGCTGCGTAAAACTGCACGCCGAGCAGACGGCCCTTGGCCAGCATGCCGCCGTTCTGCTTGATGAAGTAACGGAAATCCTTAGCCAGCTCCGGCGCGGAGAACACTGCCGCCTCGCCGAAGAGAAGGCCCATTTTCGTGCCGCCGATCGTGAACACTTCGCACATGTGCGCCATGTCCGCGAGCGTATAGTCGCACACCGGGCTGTAGAGCGCGGCGCCGAGACGTGCGCCGTCGATAAAGAGCGGGAGATGGCGCGCTTTGCATACGGCGTGGAGCGCTTCCAGCTCGCCGCGCGTGTACACGGTGCCGAACTCCGTGGGGTTCGAGATGTACACCATGCCCGGCTGCACCGTGTGCTCAAAGCTCGCGTCGGCGTAATGCGCGCGGCAAAGCTCCTCAACCTGCGCGGCGGCGATCTTGCCGTCCGTGTTCGGCACGGTCAGCACCTTGTGGCCGGAGTTTTCGATCGCGCCGGTCTCGTGCGCGGCGATGTGGCCGGTGTCCGCCGCAACGACGCCCTGATGGGGGCGCAGGATCGAGGCGATCACGGTGCGGTTGACCTGTGTGCCGCCGACGAGAAACTGCACCTCGCCCTCTGGCAGAGCGCAGCGCTCGCGCAGCAGGGCGCGGGCGGCTTCGCAGTGGGGATCCTCTCCGTAGCCGGGGGTCTGCTCGCCGTTCGTTTCGATCAGTGCCCGGAGCACATCGGGATGCGCGCCTTCCAGATAATCGCTTTCAAACCGTTTCATCATATTCCATCCTCAGCAAAAATCGTTCTTTGTTTTCTGCGGTTCCCCGCACATACAGAGTACTCCCGCTGAGCGAATACGTCAACTCCGATTCTGTGCCGCGCGGCAATTCTTTCCGATATTCGATCCAGACGCTGCGCAGCGTATGCGTGCGTGCGAATTCCTCCGGCAGCAGATCCTGCCCCCAGCGGAGATACAGACAGTTGTTGAGATGGCCGTTTCCGTCGGTCTCGGCGTCGGTCACGCGGCGGGAACTGCGCTCCGGCAGCTCACGGGGGAAGGAAATGGGCTTGAACGCCGCGGGCAGTTCCCCCTCAACCGTGACGCGCGAAACGACGGCCCAGGCGTGATCTTTGGTGAGCGCGCGGCTCTCGATATCCATGATGACCCAGATCGAAACGGCGTAGAGAAGCGCCGCGCCGTCCTCGCCGGCGATCCGGTAGTGCCGCCAGAACAGCCCGTGCGACTGCCGCCCGACCCAGGTGTCGAGAAACACGCGCTCGCCCACGGCGGGCAGTCGGGAAATGCGCATCTCCGTGCGCGCGAGCGCCCAGAAGCAGCCCTTCGTCACGGCGATCTCCTGCCCGACGCCGAGCGAGGCATGGTGTACCGCGGCGATCTCCTGAAAGCGGTGGGCGAGCGCGTCGGGCCGGACGCGGCCAAAGCTGTCCGTCTCCTCCGGCGTGAAAACGATCTCTTCGCGGTAAACGCCTTCCGGCAGAGCTTGTGCGCACATGATGAAACCTCCAGCATATATAATACGGATATCGTTGTATCTTGTGTACTATATTAGCAGAGCCGAAAGAGGAAATCAATATACGTTTTCAGCAAAAGTGTAAGGCGGGATAAAACCGGCAGATTGGATATTGATTTTTGACGATAATGCCGTAAAATAGAGAATACAAAATAAAGTGGGTGAAAAAGAAATGACGTTGGATAAACTGCATGTGGGACAGTCGGGGATCATCCGAAGCGTCGGAGGCGAGGGCGCTCTCCGGCTCCGGCTGCTTGATATGGGAGTCATTCCCAAAACGCACATTACCGTAACGCGCATTGCGCCGATGGGGGACCCGGTGGAGGTATTTCTGCGCGGGTATACGCTTTCGCTGCGGCTGGAGGACGCCGCCAAGGTGGAGGTGGAGCTCGCATGAGATTCGCTCTTGCCGGAAACCAGAACTGCGGCAAAACGACGCTTTTTAATCAGCTCACCGGAAGCAATCAGCACGTCGGCAATTTCCCCGGCGTTACGGTGGACAGCAAAAGCGGCAGCATCCGCAACACGAAGGGCGACGAGGTCGTTGACCTGCCGGGCATCTATTCGCTGCGCCCCTATTCCGCCGAAGAGATCGTAACGCGCGATTTCATTCTTGACGGCCGGCCCGACGGTATCATCAACATCGTGGACGCCACGAACATTGAGCGAAATCTTTATCTCACGCTGCAGATGATCGAGATGCAGGTGCCGATGGTGCTCGCGCTGAATATGATGGACGAGGTGCGCGCCAACGGCGGAACGGTCGATACCGTGAAGCTCTCGGAGCTGCTGGGCATCCCGGTCGTGCCGATCAGCGCGGCGAAGGGCGAGGGCATCGCCGATCTGACGGAGCTCGCCTGCCGCACGGCAGCCACGGGGCGCAAGCCGGAGGTATACGACTTCTGCCCGCCCGGACCGGTCCACCGCTGCATCCACGCCGTGACGCACGTGGTGGAGGATCACGCCGAGCGCGCCCGGATGAGCGCCCGCTGGGCGGCCATGAACGTGATCGAGGGGAACAGCGATATCGTCGCGCGTCTCGCGCTCGACGAGAATGAGCTGGAGCTGTGTGAGCACAGTATCGTGGAAATGGAGCGCGAAACGGGGCTCGACCGCAATGCCGCCATTGCCGACATGCGGTATTCCTTCATCGAATCGGTCTGCGCCGAAACGGTGAAAAAACCCGAGGAGAGCCGCGAGCGGAAGCGCTCGCGCGCCATCGATAACGTCCTTACCCACCGCATATTCGCCCTGCCGATCTTTGTCGGCATTATGCTGCTGGTGTTTTATCTCACGTTTGAAGTGATCGGCGCGTTTTTGTCCGACCTGCTTGCCATGGGGATCAACGCATTGGCAGGGGTGACAGACGCGGCGCTCACGGCTTACGGCATCAATCCGGTTGTACACTCGCTTGTGATCGATGGGCTTTTCGGCGGCGTCGGCAATGTGGTGGAATTTTTGCCGGTGATCGTGGTGCTGTTCTTTTTCCTCTCCATGCTGGAGGACACCGGGTATATGGCGCGCGTCGCGTTCGTGATGGACAAGCTCCTGCGCCGCATCGGTCTCTCCGGAAAGAGCGTTGTGCCGATGCTCATCGGCTTTGGCTGCACTGTTCCGGCGGTCATGGCAACGCGGACGCTCACGAGCGATCGTGACCGCCGTATGACCGTGCTTCTCACGCCGTTTATGAGCTGCAGCGCCAAGATCCCCATCTATTCCGTGTTCGTCGCGGCGTTTTTCCCGAAGTATAAGGCGCTCGCCATGGGCGGACTGTACGTTTTCGGCATCCTTATCGGCGTTCTGGCGGCGCTCGTGTTCGGAAAAACGCTCTTTCGCGGCAACCCCATCCCGTTTGTGATGGAGCTGCCGAACTACCGCATGCCCTCGGTGCGCACAACGCTCCAGCTCATGTGGGACAAGGCGAAGGACTTTCTTCACCGCGCCTTTACCGTCATTTTCGTGGCAAGCCTTGTGATCTGGTTTTTGCAGACGTTCGATACGCGCATCAACCCGGTTTCGGACAATTCGCAGAGCCTTCTCGCCGCGCTCGGCGGACTTCTCGCGCCGCTCTTCGCGCCGCTCGGCTTTGCCG
>DPHR01000169.1:0-450 GCA_003522945.1 Clostridiales bacterium | reverse complement strand
TTCTCCGTGCGCAGCGCGGCGGCGTTTCTTGTGTTCACGCTGCTCTATACGCCCTGCGTGGCGGCGGTCGCGGCGATCCGGCGGGAGCTTGACTCGGTGTGGAAAACGTTCGGCGTCGTGGTGTTTCAGTGCCTGCTCGCCTGGGGACTCGGCGCGGCGGTCTACCAGATCGCACTGCTTATTTGACGATAGGAAAGGCATCGTATGTCCATAGGGGATATCGTTATTTTGCTCGGCGTCGCCGTGTGGGCGGTGATCGCCGTGAAGCGCGGCTGGAAAAACCGGAAGCGCGGCTGCGGCGGAGACTGCGGCAGCTGTTCCGGCGGCTGCGATAAGGAGAATAAACCATGAAGAAATATGTTGTGCCGCTTTTCCTCGCGGCGTGCCTGCTGCTGACGGCGTGCGGCCCCAAAGCGCCGGATACGGCGGAGCCGTCCGCCCCGCCGTCCG
>DPHR01000140.1:1272-8480 GCA_003522945.1 Clostridiales bacterium | reverse complement strand
CTCATGCGGCACGTGCCGCATGAGCGCCTTTGCCGGGCGCGAGAGCGCCGAGCGCGGCCTTTGCAGCGAGCTCTGCCGCGAGCAGTACACGCTCGGCGGCCGCTGGGACACAACGCCTCTGAGCTGGAAGGACCGCTGCATGCTTCCCGCGTGCCGGGATCTCATCGACGCGGGCGCAGCCTGTCTCGCCATCGGCAGCCGCGAGCGCCGGAGCGAGTATGTCTCCGCGTTCACGGACGTGTGGGCGACCGCCATCCGCGAAAGCCAGCTGCCCGCCGAGCCGGAGCTGGAGCGCCTGGAGCGCGTGTTCCTCCCGTGGGGCGCGGCGAAAAAAGATCTTTACGAAACCGCCGAAGCGCCGGAGAAGATCCCCGGCGAGACCGAGGCCGTCTGCGCGGAGCAGCGCCGGAACTATACGTCCGGCGAGGCGCGCCGCGTCGGCGTGAGCTTTGCGGTCGCGGCGAAGGACTCGCACTCGAGCGTCATTCTCGGCGCGCAGGATACGGACAAGACCATCGCCGCGATCGAAGGCCCCGTGCCGGACGATGCCGGCGACGTGGAGCTCACCGAGGACGGTCTGCGCGAGGCGATGTACCGCACGGCCGGAACGCCGTTCCGCTGCACCGAGGTGCGCGTGCAGTCTCCCGCGGGAGAAAAGCTCCGGGTATCTGGCATCGAACTGGACGAGGCCCGCCGCCGTCTTTTGTATAAGCTCTCCGAGGAGCGCGCCAAGCTCCCGGACCGCAAAGAGGGCGCCTTTCCCGAGACGCCGCGCATCGCCCCCGCGCCGCACCTGCCCGCGATCAACTTTTCGTTCCAGACCGCCGCGCAGATGACGCCGGAGCTGGCCGCGCTCTGTCCGGAGTGCGTATACGTCCCGCTCGAGCTGCTCGCGGAAAATCCGTCGGTCGCCGATGCGTTCCGCGAAAACGGCGCGGAGATCGTCGCCGCGCTTCCCTCCGTTGCGTTCGGCGAAAAGGAGGAGAGCGAGCTGCGCGCGCTTCTTGCAAAGGTGCACGAGAGCGGCGTCACGCAGGCGCTCACCGGAAATCTCGGTCTCGCGATGATGGCGGGACAGGAGGGTTTCCGCATCCGCGGCGACTTTGATCTCGCCGTGATGAACAGCTATACCCTTTCCGGCATGGCGTCGGCGGGCTTTCTCTCGGCGATGCTCTCGCCGGAGCTGACGTTTGCCGACATCCGCGAGATGCCCAAGTGCATGGACGCCGAGCTTGCCATATACGGCCGTCTGCCCGTCATGGTGACGCAGACCTGCCTTTTGAAGGCAAGCGCCGGACGGTGCACCTGCACAACGCCCGGCCAGATGGCCGACACGCGCGGCGGCGTATGGCCGGTGACGAAGCACTTCGGCTGCCGCAACACCGTTTGGGCGGCGCGCAAGCTCTGGCTCGGCGACGTGACGCAGGAGTGGATCGATCTCGGTCTCTGGGCAGTGCGGCTGTGCTTCTCCACGGAGAGCGCGCGCGAATGTCTGGAAGTTGCCGAGAGCTACATCCAGGGCACGCATTATAAGCCCAACGGCATAACGAGAGGACTGTATTACCGTGGCGTACTGTAATAAACGGCTGATCCTCGCCTCCGGCTCGCCCCGGCGGCGGGAGCTGCTTGATAAATTCGGCATAAACTATGAGATTCTCCCCGCGCAGGGCGAAGAGAGCGCGCCGCCGGAGCTTACGCCCGGCGAGCGGGTAAAGGCGCTCGCCGCGCAGAAGGCGGAGGAGGTGGCGCGGCGCCTAAACGATCCCGCCGCCGTGATCCTCGCCGCCGACACGCTCGTGGAGCTGGACGGTGAGGTGCTCGGAAAGCCCGGCACGGCGGAGTGGGCGCAGGTTATGCTGCGCGCGCTTTCCGGGCGGGAGCACCGCGTATGGAGCGGCGTGTGCATCCGCGAGGGCGAAAAGGTGCTCGCGGAGAGCGAGTGTACCTCCGTCCATTTCCGCGCTCTCACCGATGCGGAGATCCATGCCTACATCGCCACCGGCGAACCGCTCGACAAGGCGGGCGCTTACGGCTATCAGGGGCTCGCGAGTCTCTTTGTGGAGCGCATCGAGGGCGATTTCTTCAACGTGATGGGACTTCCGGTCTGCCGTATGGGGCAGATGCTCCGCAAATTTGACATTTCTCTTCTCTGATTTTTTTACTCGCGCCCGGGACGTTCCCGGGAGAACAGGGGGTCAAGCCTTGAAAACTTATCTGAAGCAATACGGCGTGCGCATGGCGATCATCATCATTGTGGCGGCGCTTCTCATAGGCCTTGCCGCGCGCCCGAAGGCGGACGGCAGCTCCGGCGCAGTGCCGGAGGCGGCCAACGCCCTGCGCATCCCCATTCAGGGCGCCGTGGGCTCTGTCGTGGAGTGGATGCGCGGCATTTACGGCTACATCTACCGCTACGATAAGCTGCTCGCGGAGAACGAATCGCTCCGCCGCCAGCTTGCCGAGGCGCAGGAGCAGGTGCGCTCGAGCCAGGACGCGCTCGAGGAGAACACCCGTCTGCGCACGATGCTCGGGTATCTCGAAAAGAACACGACGTTCAAGACCGAAGCCGCCATGATCACCTCGTGGGACGCCTCCAACTGGACGAGCGCCTTTACGATCTCCAAGGGCACGGACAACGGCATTGAGCAGGGCGACTGCGTCATCACCGAGTCCGGCATGCTCGTCGGGCAGGTGTATGAGGTCGGCAAGAACTATGCCTCCGTGCGCACGACGATCGACGTGAACATGGACGCGGGCGTGCTCGTGGGCGAATCGTCCATCGCCGCGATGATCGTCGGCGACTATGCGCTCATGAAGGAGGGCTGCTGCAAGCTCAGCTACTTCACCGACGATGTGACGCTCTTCACCGGCGACAGCGTCGTCACCTCCGGCCGCGGCGGTGCGTTCCCGTCCGGCATCATCGTCGGCACCGTCACGGAGCTGCGCAGCGAGGCGGGCGGCCAGTCGTATTACGCGGTCGTCAAGCCCTCGGTCGATCTTTCCGTGCTGTCGCAGGTCTTCATCATCAAGGATTTTGAGGTCATCGAGTGAAACGAAACAAGATCAATTTCCAGCTTTCTGATATGAAGCTGGACGAGCTTTGGCTGAAGACCCGGCGCGGCGTTTTGTATGCGCTGTATCTCATCGGCGCGCTGCTCGTGCAGAACGTGATATTGAGCCACGTTGCGCTCTTCGGCGTGCGGGCCATGTTTCTGCCCGCGCTCGTCGTGGCGGCGGCGCTCTTTGAAGGCGGCTGGGGCGGCGGGCTGTTCGGTCTGGCCGCGGGCATTCTCTCCGATCTCTTTTTCGGCTCGCAGAGCGTGCTGTTCACCGTTCTCTTCCCCGTGATGGGCTTCATCGCGGGCTTTCTCGGCGATTTTTATCTCAACAAGCGCCTTTTCACTTACTGCATCCTGGGCGCGGCGGCGCTCTTTCTCGCCGCGTTCGCGCAGATGTTCAGTCTGCTCTTCTACGAGGGACAGAGCAGCGCCGCGCTCTGGGTAACGGCGCTTCTGCAGACGCTCTGGAGTCTGCCGTTCCTCTTTCCCTCGTACTATCTCTGCAAAAATTTCCCGTGGCGCTCGTCGCGGGACGTGCCTACGCCGTATAAATAATCTCACCCCCTCCGCATTTTGAAAGGAACTTTCCATGCAGAAAATGGTAAAACCCATCCGGCTCGTTGTGCTCGCCGTCGTCTTTGTGCTGCTGCTCGGCGTTTACTTCGTCGCGCTTTATAAGCTGCAGATCATCGGCGGGCGCGAATACTACGCCGTAGGGGAAACGGAGACGAAAGAAGACATCACCATCGCCGCGGCGCGAGGGAACATTCTCGACCGCTACGGGCGTCTGCTCGTGTCCAACTCGCTCTGCAACAACCTGTCCATCAACGTAACGGAGCTCTTCAGCCAGGACGACCCGAACGCGGTCATTCTCGAGCTGTGCAGCGCCGTGGAGCGCTTCGGCGACACCTATACCGACACGCTGCCCATCACGAAGTCCCCGCCCTTCGAGTTCACCGAGATGGACACGCTGCAGAAGAGCATGCTCGACGCCTGGCTCAAGGCGAACGACATGCCGCTCGACTCCAGCGCCGTGGAGATCCTCGCGGCGATGCGCACGCGCTACAGCGTCGGCAGCGAGTATAACGCCGAGGACGCCCGGCGCATCGTCGGCGTCCGGTACGAGATCAACGACCGCTTCAACATCAACACCACGCCCTACGTTTTCGCCGAAGACGTTTCGATGCCGCTGCTCACCTATCTCATGGAGCAGGACATCCCCGGCTTTGAGCTTTCCTCGTCCTATGTGCGCGAATACAAAACGCAGTACGCCGCCCATCTGCTCGGCTACACCGGCAAGCTGACGGCGGAGGAATGGGCGACCTACGCCGGCAAGGACTACTCGCTCGACGCCTATGTCGGCAAGGACGGCGTGGAATACGCCTTTGAGGATTATCTCCACGGCGTGGACGGCGAGGCGGAGGTCTACTCCAATCTCGACGGCGTCACGCTCCGCACCAAGTACACCAAGGAGCCGCAGCCCGGCGGGCATGTCTATCTGACGCTGGATATCGGCCTGCAGGAGGTGTGCGAGGAGGCGCTCGCCGCGCACATCGAGTCGATCAACGAAGATCGCGCCCGCATCATTGCGGAAGCCGAAATGTACGGCACCGAGAGCACCGAAATGATCTCCGGCGGCGCGCTGTGCGTCGTGAAGGTCGATACCGGCGAGCCGCTCGCGCTCGTGAGCTATCCGACCTACGACGCCGCCACGATGCTGGATAATTACGAAACGCTCGTCACGGACGAGAACGCCCCGCTCTATAACCGCGCGCTCATGGGCGTTTACGCCCCCGGCTCCACGTTCAAGCCCTGCACCGCTACGGCGCTGCTCGCCGAGGGCATCATTTCCCCGACGCGCACGCTGAAGACCGAAGGTCAGTTCACCAAGTACATCGACGACGGCTACGCCCCCGAGTGCTGGATCTACTCGACCTATAAATACACCCACGGCGAGATCAACGTCGTGCAGGCGATCACCTACTCCTGCAACTACTTCTTCTACTATTTCGGCGACGAGCTCGGCATCGACAAGATGGCGTACTACGCCAAGCTCTACGGTCTCGGCGAGCACACCGGCATCGAGCTGCCCGAGGTCACCGGCCAGATGTCCACCCAGAGCTTCAAGGAGCAGTACACCGGTATCTCCTGGTTCCAAGGCGATACGCTGCAGAGCGCCATCGGCCAGTCGTTCACCGAATTCACGCCGCTGCAGATGGCGGAGTATTGCGCGGCCATCGCCAACGGCGGCACGCGCCACAGCGCCTCCATTCTCAAGGAAGTGCGCAGCTACGATTACTCCAAAACGCTCTTCCAGCGTGAAACGGAAGTGCTCAGCAAGCTTGATATCGATCCCGAGATCTTCGGCTACATCCAGTACGGCATGTACGGCGTGCTCTATGACGCCGCGAGCACGCTCAAGGAGCATTGGCTCGACAGCAGCATCGTCGCCGCCGCCAAAACCGGTACGGCGCAGCGCGGCGAAGGTCTCGTCAACAACGCCATGTTCATTCTCTACGCCCCCTATGGCGATAACCCCGAGATCGCCATCGCGATCGCTGTGGAAAAAGGCGGCGCGGGCGCCACGCTCTCGCCGGTCGCGCGAAAGATCGTGGATTATTACTTTACGTTCCAGTCCAGCGCCAACACCGTGGAAAATGCGTATTCTCTGCTGAAATAATCCGAAATTTTCGTTGCAAATAGCGCTTTTTGCGGTTATAATTTAAAAGGTTTTATCTGCCAAAATCATCAAAAATATACGGAGGTGCCAAAGCATGAATATCGCTCTTCTCGCCCATGACGGCAAAAAGGAGCTTATGGTCCAGTTCTGCATTGCCTACTGCGGCATTCTCTCCGGTCACGACATCTGCGCCACGAACACCACGGGCAAGCTCGTTTCCGAGGCAACGGGGCTGCCGGTCACGCTGTATCTGCCCTGCACGCAGGGCGGCGCGCAGCAGATCGGCGCGCGCATTGCCTACAACGAGATCGACCTCGTGCTCTTCTTCTGCGACCCGAAGGCCAATACGAAGGACGTGGACGCCATCGCCCGGCTGTGCGACCAGCACAGCATTCCCTTCGCTTCCAACGTTGCCACCGCCGAGGTGCTCGTGCAGGGTCTCCGCCGGGGCGATCTGGACTGGCGCGATATCGTCAACCCGAAGAAAAAATAAAAACACCCTACAACTTTTCCGAGGAATGGATAGCCGGCAGCGGCCAGCTATCCATTCTCTATTCAAAGGAGGATTCCCCCATGGCCCAGATCCGACCGCACACGCTCTCCGGCTTCATGGAGCTTCTGCCGGAAGACCAGAAGAAAATGCAGCGCGTCATGGCGACGCTGCGCGAGAGCTACGCTCTCTACGGCTTCACGCCGCTCGACACGCCCGTCATCGAGAGCGCCGACGTGCTTCTCGCCAAGGGCGGCGGCGAGACCGAAAAACAGATTTACCGCTTCACGAAGGGCGACAGCGATCTTGCCCTCCGCTTTGATCTCACCGTGCCGCTTGCAAAGTACGTCGCGCTGCACGCCAACGAGCTGACATTCCCCTTCCGCCGCTACCAGATCGGCAAGGTCTACCGCGGCGAGCGCGCCCAGCGCGGCCGCTTCCGCGAGTTTTATCAGGCGGATATCGACATCATCGGCGACGGCAAGCTCGACATTATGAACGAGGCCGAGATCCCCGCCGTCATTTACCGCACGTTCAACGCGCTCGGACTCAAAAACTTCCGCATCCGCGTGAACAACCGCAAGGTCCTGAACGGCTTTTTCGCTCTGCTCGGGCTGACGGAGAAATCCGGCGACGTGATGCGCACGATCGATAAGCTCGACAAGATCGGCCCCGACAAAGTCCGCGCCGTACTCACGGACGAGTTCGCCGTCGAGCCGGAGACCGCGGATAAAGTCCTCGAGTTCATCTCCGTGCCCGGTACGAGCGCGGATAAGCTCGCCTTCCTGCGCCGGTACGAGGGAAAGAACGAGACGTTCGATCTCGGTCTGCACGAGCTCGCCACCGTCGTGGAGTACGTCGGCTCGTTCGGCGTTCCGGCGGAAAATTTTGAGATCGATCTCACGATCGCGCGCGGGCTCGACTACTACACCGGCACGGTGTACGAGACCGTGATGACCGACCATCCGGAGATCGGCTCGGT
>DPHR01000140.1:463-1024 GCA_003522945.1 Clostridiales bacterium | reverse complement strand
CATCTCCATCGGCGTGACGCGCCTTTTCTATGTGCTACAGGAGCAGGACATGCTCTCCAAGGACATCCTCACCGCCCCCGCCGAGGCCGTCGTTATCCCGATGGACACAGACTGCATGGCGTTTGCCGTGGAGACCGCGACGGCGCTGCGCGCCGAGGGCGTCAAAACGCAGATCTATTTTGAAAACCGCAAGTTCAAGCAGAAGATCGGCTTTGCGGATAAATCCGGCATTCCGTTCGCGCTCATCATCGGCGGCGACGAGGCCGCCGCGGGCGTCGTATCGCTCAAGGATATGGCCGCGGGCACGCAGGAAAAGCTCACCCCGGCGGAAGCCGCGGCGAAGATCAACGCCGCGCTCGCGCCGCGCCGCAGGGCGCAGGCCATCCGCGGATAAACGTTCCCGATTCGATTTTTAAGAAAGGCGGCGGGGATATGGTTGCGAAAATACGCTCGCTCGGCTTGCAGGGCATCGGCGGCTATGAAGTCTCGGCGGAGATCTTTCTCTCCGGCGGGCTGCCGCAGTTTGACCTTGTCGGCCTGCCCGACGCCGCCGTGAAGGAG
>DPHR01000140.1:0-234 GCA_003522945.1 Clostridiales bacterium | reverse complement strand
CGCGCCTCGGTGAAGAATTGCGGTCTTGACTTTCCCGTCAGCCGCGTCACCGTGAATCTCGCGCCGGCCGACCGGAAAAAGGCCGGCACCGTATACGATCTCCCGATCCTGCTCGGCATCCTCATCGCCTCCGGACAGGCCAGGCCTCTGCCGCCGGACGCCGCCGTGATCGGCGAGCTCTCCCTCTCGGGCGAGGTGCGCCCGGTGCGCGGCGCGCTCCCGATGGCGCTCGCC
>DPHR01000104.1:7127-7363 GCA_003522945.1 Clostridiales bacterium | reverse complement strand
GGCGTCGCGCTGCGCGGCTTCCGCCGCCTTTTTCGCTTCGGCCTCCGGGTCGTAGCCGCAGGCAGGGCACTCGGTTTCCCCGATCGGGATATACGCACCGCATTTATCGCAGAAACTCAACGGGAACCCCCCTTTAATAACATAATTTTCCTTGTACAGTATAGCGCGCTTCCCCTCCGATTGCAAGAGAGTCCCAGCGGATGAACGAAAAACGCAGGGCGGGCGCACCGGCCCCG
>DPHR01000104.1:0-6775 GCA_003522945.1 Clostridiales bacterium | reverse complement strand
AAAAATACTTTTTTGACAAGCTCCGCAGGGCGGGCGCACCGGCCCCGCCCTGCGGGCATATTCTTTCTCAATTCGCCATTTTTTACTCGCGCGTCAATCCATCTCCGGGCGCTCGCCGCCGTAGAAAACACGGCGGCTCAGTCTTCGCGGCTTTTCGTGAACAGACGGTAAAGATGCAGCACCGCCGCGTACAGCACACCCGCGACCGGCCAGACGATCCATGTGTTCTTCCAGTCCTCGGTCGTGAAGTTCCAGCCGAGATACACAGCCACAGCGAGCGTCCAGTAGGCAGCGGAAAGTGCCTTCTCCTTTTGGTTGCGCTTTTTCTCCGCCGGAGCGTAGTCGCCGGACTGCAAAATTTTCTGCATGCCCGCCCAGCGGACGCCCGTCACAACGAAAACCGCCGCGCCGACCCCGGCAAGGAACAGCATTCCGCACACCGCGAGGATCATCGCAAGATCGCTCCCCTCCGCCATGCCGATGAAGATCGGCACCGGAGAGAGGATGCAGAGCATCGTGCCGACCATGTTGCAGCGAGCATACGTGCTTTTATACTGCCGCTGCCGCTCGCTCACCATGCCCGTCACGCCGTACTCCGTGTCAAACGGCTCCTTATCAAGGAACGCATAGGGAGCGTTTTTAAAGCTGCAGGAGAGAAAAGCCGCGACCGCCGCTGCGATAAAGAGGAACAGCACGATAAGCCCTGCGGCCGAAGCGGTGTTTTCCAAAATGCCGTAAGCCGGGCTCTCGGCGAGCGCGCTGAGGATCAGCAGCGGAATGAGCGAGACGATGCAGAGAAACGTCGCCGCCGCCATACGCACGGAGGCGGTTTTCCGCAGGGCCAGATATTCGTTGGCCTCGGCGAGCGTGAGCCGCCGGATGGCGGAATCCTCGCCGGATGTGAATTCCTCACTCTCCAATTCGTCCTTGAGAAGATAGTCCGTCGTAACGCCGAAGAGAGCGCCGAGCATCAGGATCTTTTCAAGATCGGGCACGGTCTGCGCGCTCTCCCATTTGGACACCGCCTGCCGCGATACGTTCATTTTCTCCGCCAGCTCTTCCTGCGACCAGCCGTTCTTTCTCCGCAGCCGGATGATCTTGTCCGCCAGGATCATATTCGTTTCCTCCGTTTCGTGGCGCTTATGCTGCGCCGTGATGTTGGAGTCAATGTACCGTTTTTCCGGGTTGCAAGCCACCAATTGACAGCTTGAAATCTGTCAACCGCCGGTTGACAAAGCCGTTTTTGCACCGGAAGCCGCCGTATTTCCACGGCTGTCACAGGCCAAAGCACGCCCGTCCGGTTTTTCGGATGATTTCCGCCATCAAGGTTTCTTTTTCGGGATCGTTCATCGCCATAGCGTTTTGGAAGAGCCGGACTTCATCAAGGTATATCTTTTTGCATCCGGAGGTCAGGTACGGAGCGTCCGCGAGGACTTTCGTGTACTCGCCGCAGATTTCCGGAATTTCGGAATACCGCTTTTCGTAAAAGGCCGTTGCCAGCCGGAGCCGCTGCACGAACACATCGGATATATGGCATTCGTGCGGCGCGAAAAGTGCCCGATGACTCACCTGAGTGAAAAAGGCATCGGGAGAAGTAATCGTTTGAAAGCACGGGAAAATGTCATTCGATAATATTGACATCCATTCACCGGCCAGTTCCGCCGCGTTTCCCGCGCCTCCATCCCGCTCCGCCGCCCCAACGGTCAATCGGGTACCATAGGTCATATAGCAAAACTCCGTCGGCACATACAGTGGAAGCACAAAGCAGTTTGAATATACCGTTCCGGTGGGCATCTCCAGATTCATGCAGAAAGCCATGTCGTTCTCTATCCGGTAAAAGATGCCCTTCTTAAATGCAAAGCCATTCGCTCTCATAAAGCTCTGCGCATTTTTCCGGATCCTTTCACAAAATGTCATCCCGTTTGCCTTCTTTCCGCAGAAACGCTCCTTTGGGCAAAATTCTCTCTGCCGCTTCAGTCCAGATATAAATCGAGCTGAATGCCTGCGCCCATTTTGCTCCAGAAGGAAACGCTTTCACTCGAAAGCGCCATCACCGGCAAATCGTTCGACTCCGCATAGACACGCAAAATGAGTTCCGCAGTCAGCTCGTATTCCTTACACAGGAGAGCGACTTCCTTTCCCCTTCCCTTCAAAAGCTCCTCCAGCCGATGCAGCGGGGCTGCAACGTCCCAGCTGTGCATGCGGGGCAGCTCCAGACACCAGAAAGCATTCTTGATTATCGCGTACGGAGGAGCGGCGGCCGGAAGAACAGTAAGTCCGAAGTACTCCCGCTGAAATTCGGCGGGGTCTATTTCGGAAAGCAGCTTTCCGGGGCTCACCGTCGGCGGGCAGGTCTTCGTCGGGATGATCCCCAACCGCCGGGATACGCCATCGCGGTCAAAGTCCGCACTGTCCTTTTTTGTCAGGGTAAACACGGGGCCAACGTTCGGCAAAGCTTGGTCATCCATCTTGGTTTGCGTTCCTTCCTGTTCGTTTCTTTAGGCAGTCTCAAAGCTGAGGAAGTTTATATCTTCTCTTTCGTATCCGCGCTGTACCGGAGCACGACCGCTTCCGCCAGCACGGTGAGACGGTAATATATCACTATCTCGTCTTTCTCCATATCCGGCGCGCGGTTTATCAATTCGGCGAAAGCGGCCCGCTCCTCTTTGGTTATCAGGCTCTCCGGAGAGCATTTCAGCGCTTTATTCCGCCGCAAAAGCCGCGTACAATAGCCGCCGATAACGGAATCCACCGCCACAAGCTCCGGAGCGTGTTCATACACAGCCGCCGGAATCTTTGACGCAAGAAAGGCTTTGAGGATGTGTTCATGCTGTTTGTTCTTCATTTATTTCACCCTGCCGTCCGGCTCATCTGTTTAGCTCTTTTATGCGCGCAGCCCTTTCTCAGAAATTGCGGAATTCCCGCCGTATCAGCAGCCCCGCCAGACGCGGGTGCTCGGGGGCGTGGCATAAAATCCAGTAGCACCCTATGCCAAGTCCCCAATAGACTAGGCACACTGACCACACGATGAGCAGCGCCTTTCGGGTATTTTCGGAATTGGCCGCGGCTATTTCTTCCTTTGTCACGATCGCAGAACCGTCGGTACCGCTCATTTCCACAACATCTCGAACATTCGTATTCGAGTCAGTCGGCAGTTTGTAGATCACGACGACCGGCGTTTTGCTCTCCACGAGGTCTTCCAGCACCCGTTCTTCGTCTACTGCTTTGACCGGAAGATGATACCGGTAGCCATCCCCGCCGGTCACAACATAAATCGGCCCTTCGCAGCGATATGCGGTTAACACACATTCGCTTGCCGTATATTCTGCGGGATTTCTCATCTCCGCCAGCGTTTCCCAAGTACCCGACACCGCTATATAGAGCACGGCGATTCCAACAAGGACAGTCAAAACAACAATCGGTATCGGCTGCATGACATAGCCGTTGAACAACTTCGATTCTATCCGGAATCGCAAACTGAATCCCTTCATATCCGCCGGTCACTCCCGAAAGTACTTTTTTACAGCACACCAATTTGAAATTCGTAAGACGCCCTATGCGCGGCAGAATGGCATTTACGCAAAATGTGCCTTCAAAACATCCAACGTCTTCAAAAACTTATCGCAATAGCCGTTAACGTCCGTCCCCAAATTTGAATTTTGCATGTCTGTCAGCAGCTTTGTGTAGTCGGGATCAAATATTACGCTTTGCCCATCTCCCCACGGCGACGCATTGGGATTTATCTTTTTCCCTCGCAAAAGGCCGTTGGCAAAAGCGAACGCCGCTTCGTAGCAGTCCATAAGATCAAATCGTCCCGCTTCATGCTCATACACATACTTTGGGATTGGGGCTTTGAGAAACGCCCGGATCGTTTTTCACTCTTCTCTGCTTAACAGCTTCATACGCACGCCCTCACGGATGGATATCTGGTTTTTAATATGCTTACGGGCACTCGCACAGTTCAGCAAGCGCATATGTCTCGGAGGTTATCTATATGGGTCATTTAGCTGCCAGCAGTCAACCGCAAGCCACTGCGCGGTTTTGTTATCGTAAGGAAACACAATAATCTTCGCCGGGTCATACGCGCCATAAAATCCGGCCTTGAACACACCATTTCTGCTTACACAAGAAAACGGTTCGTTGGAAAGAGCGATAAATTTCATAGGAGCCGAATAGGTAAAGCGGACATCAAAAAAAGAGTAAAATACCGGCCGCGAGTAATCGACAGTGCACAGAAATTTTCCGAGGAAAGAGCAGGATATGCAGTTCTCATCGCTCAGCGCAACGGAACTCAAATTCTTCCCAAAAAGGAGAAACGGAAAGCAAATCAGAGCAATCCCCATCGAAATGGAAAGAATGAGCATAATCCGTCCCCCCGGTTCGTTTACTTGCCCTGAAACCACAGCAAGAATAACAGTTCCGATGATTACCGCTGTCCCCGATACGAGGAAAAAAAGGATCGTGGTTTTATATAACTTGATTAAGTGTATTTTCATAGGCAAATCATTGAGACATCAAAACTGATCAATAAGGCCGTGTTTTGCGATATACCTCTACCGCGTCACATAAATTTCCTTCGCCCCGATATATTCATCTACCGCTCGCCACCGAACTTTTGATGCGCATATTGTCGTTCCCGTATAACTTTCTATATCCTTTTCCGATAACCCACCGCAATCGCACCAATAAATGCAGTCTTCCTTCAAAATCATAGTTGCATCAAGGATTTCACAGGTGTAGTTTTCATCACTTGGAAATAGTTGTAAGTACTTCAGCCCCGCAAACTGCATTTCCACTACAGATGGATTTTCAAACTGTCGTTGAATGATTGCGCTCAATATTCTCTTGTCATTAACCGGAATCATACTTAATTTTTCATTTACATATGCGCCGCTGATGTATTTAATTTCTTTTAAACAACTGTCGTGGAAATAACACATAACATCCATAAAGCTATTCAAATCTTTTTCGGTTGTAATTTCATTCCACATATTTTTCTCCTTTAGTTTCGTTTCTTCGTTCTCTTTTTCCGGAACCGACGCAGATAATATGCTTGTTCTGCACCATTTTCCCGCCGAACGCCTCCCCGCGCGGGCGGAAACGGTTCCCGGCGTCTCGGAGCCGTTATGCAGCCGCTCCTCTGATAAAAAAGACACGACGCCCGGGAGAATGAAGGTCTGTGCGAACATTCCGGTTGGAGGTCGTGTCTATAAAATAATTATACGGATCGATCCGAAAAAAGCAAGAAAAATCGACCGAACGGGGCGCACGGCTATGCGCAGAAGCGGTGCTTGCCGATCTGCACGATCAGCGGGCGCGACCAGATCCACTTACTCGTCGCCGTGACGGGATTGAAGTAGTAGATCGCGCCGCCGGTCGGATCGTAGCCGTTCATGGCGTCGCGCGCGGCGGCGTAGGCGCTCTGCGCGACCGGCTCGTCGAACTGCCCGTCGTCGAGACAGGAGAACGCCCCGCGCTGATAGATGACGCCGGAGAGCGTGTTCGGGAACGACGGATGCGCGATGCGGTTCATCACGACCGCGCCCACGGCGACCTGTCCCTCGTAGCTCTCGCCGCGCGCCTCGGCGGAGATGAGCCGCGCGAGCAGCGCCACGTCGCCGGAGGTGTTCTGCTCGATGAGACCTTCCGACGAAATGCCGAGCGCCGCGAGCGTCTCCGCGCCCGCCTTGCCGTCGGCGGCGAGACCGTTTTTCTGCTGGAAGAGCAGCACCGCCGCCTCCGTGCGGCTGCCGTAAATGCCGTCCACCTCGGCGCTGTAGTAGCCCCAGTCCTTGAGCTTCTGCTGAATTTCGGAAACGACGCTGCCGGTAGAGCCGCGCTTATACGACGCCGCGTCCGCCCTCTGCGCGAGCGTGATGACCGCTATATTCACCGCGAACAGCACCGCGATCGCAATGCAGGCGCGTTTTATTCCATATTTTGTCATAAAAACCCCTCCAAACCGTTTTTCATAGTTTGGAGGGGTGCAATTTGTTTTATGATGTCAAATTTTAGTTTTTCTTTGTGCGGACTTCCTCGTTCACGCGCGCGATGAAGTCGTCGAGAGCCATGACGCCCTCGTCACCGCCGCGGCTGCGCACCGCGACCGTGCCGCTCTCGGCTTCCTTGTCGCCGAGAATGAGCAGATACGGGATCTTCTGGCTGCGGCCTTCGGCGATCTTCTTGCCGATCTTCTCGTTGCGAAGATCCTTCTCCACGCGCAGCCCGGCAGCGTCAAGCGCGGCGGCGACCTTTTCGGCAGCCTCGTTCGCGCGGTCGGTGATCGTGAGAACGCGCACCTGCACGGGCGCGAGCCACACCGGGAACGCGCCGGCGTAGTGCTCGGTGATGATGCCGATGAAGCGCTCGATGGAGCCGAGAACGACGCGGTGGATCATGACCGGGCGGTGCTTCTCGCCGTCCGCGCCGGTGTACTCCAGCTCAAAGCGCTCGGGAAGCTGCATGTCGAGCTGGATCGTGCCGCACTGCCAGGTACGGCCGAGGCTGTCAGCCAGATGGAAGTCGAGCTTCGGGCCGTAGAACGCGCCGTCGCCCTCGTTGATGACGTAGCTCTTGCCCATCTCGGTCACGGCGGCCTTGAGCGTTTCGGTGGCGAAATCCCAGTCCTTCACATCGCCCATGTGATCCTCGGGCATCGTGGAGACCTCGATCTCGTAGCGCAGGCCGAACACGGAGTAGACCTCGTCGAACAGGCGGACGACATTCTTGATCTCATCCTTCATCTGCTCCCAGGTCATGAAGATGTGCGCGTCGT
>DPHR01000170.1:1663-9074 GCA_003522945.1 Clostridiales bacterium | reverse complement strand
CGCGTGCGACCCCGAGCTGCCCGCCGACCATGTGCTGCGGCGCGAAAACGGCGGCGAGCTCACCGAAAGTGTCTGGGCGACGCCGGGGTACCCGAACACCGCCGCGGGGTACGCGGCGTTCTGCGAGAGCCGCAAAACGGAAAGCCCGCTCGTGCTCTATGAGGCGGCGGTCTATAACGACACGTTCGCTCTCAAGGGCGAGTATTACGACTGGGTCGAGATAAAGAACGTATCGAAAGAGAGCGTGAAGCTCTCCGACTACTGCCTTTCGGACGACCGGCGGGAGCTGGAAAAATGGTCGCTTCCCAACCGGACGCTCGCGAAGGGACAGTCGATCCTCATCTACTGCACCGGCGAGGAGAACCCGACGACCGGCAACGGCCTGCGGGCGAATTTCGCGCTCAACGCTTCGAGTGAAACGCTCTATCTCACGAAGAAGGGCGAGAGCGCGGCGGCGGACTTCGTCTGGCTGCACGATATCCCCTACGGGTACAGCATGGGCCGCACGGACGCCGAAAACGGCTTTTTCTATCTCCGCAGGCAGACGCCGAACGAGCCGAACGAGACCGACGCTTACCGGTATATCTCCGAAGCTCCTGCGGCGAACCGCAAATCGGGGGTCTACGAAGCGGGGCAGACCGTGCGCGTGAAGCTCGCCGCGGCGGGCGATATTTACTATACGACCGACGGCTCCGCCCCCACGGAGGAGAGCACGCCGTACACCGGCGCGATCACCGTGGACAAAACGACCGTCCTTCGCGCCGCTGCCGTGGAGGAGGGCGGCGCGCCGTCGCGCGCGCTCACGCTCAGCTTCTTCATCGGCGAGGAGCACACGCTGCCGGTGCTCAGTCTCGTGACCGACTCACCCCGACGGTTTTCCGAAACATATAACGGCGCCGTAAAATACCGCGAATGCGCGGCGAATCTCTCGCTTCTCGCCCCGGAAGGCGGTTTTTCCATCGACTGCGGCGTGGAGCTCAAGGGACGCACCAGTCTTTTCAACCCGAAAAAGAGCCTCGGCGTTTCGTTCCGCGGCTGCTACGGCGCGGAGACGCTCCAATACGACATCTTCGGTAAAGGCCCGGCGGAGTTCACCGAGCTTTCCATCCGCGCCGGGCAGGACTATATCTCCACGGTGTTCCGCAACGAGCTCATGCAGGAACTGTGCGCCGAGCTCGATACGACCGTGACGCAGCGCAGCCGCTACTGCGTGCTGTACATCAACGGCGAATACTGGGGCATCTACTGTCTCAAGGACGATATCACGCGGCAGTTTTATGCCAATCTCACCGGCACGGCGAAGGAAGATGTGACGATGCTGCCCTCGCCGGTGGCGCAGAATACGGCGGTGTATACCGAGGCGCTCGGACTCTGGCGGGACACCTCACTTACACGCCGGGAAGCCTATGAGCGCTTCTGCGAGGCCATGGATATGGACGGCTTCATCGACTGGGTGCTGCTCGAGGGCTACTGCGCAAACGTGGACATCAAGAGCAACCTCCGCTATTTCCGCACCGGCGACGGGCCGTGGCAGATCGCCTTTTACGATCTCGACTGGGCGTTCCAGACGAGGAGCAACTGCTTTTTCAATCTCATCGGCTCGGAGCAGACCGCGCAGATCGCCCCGACGATCCGCTGGCTCTTCGGCATCGACGACTTTAGGGAGCGGCTTCTCACGCGGTACGCCGAGCTGACGGAAACGACGCTCTCGGACGAGCACGTCACGGAGAAGATCGACGAATTCCGCGCGCTGCTCGCGCCGGAGATCGCGCGGGAGCGTGCGCACTGGGGCGGCAGCGAGGAAGGCTGGAACGAACAGGTGGACGCGCTGCGCGCGAACATTGCCGACGACTACGCCGCCCACACCGTCCGGAACCTCTGCGACGCTCTCGGCGTGGGCGAGGAGGAACGCATGGAGTATTTCGGCTTCTGACGCCGCCGTCCGGCAGACGCTCTGCCGCCTTGACAAACTGGGGGCCGCAGAGTAAAATCCAATCAAAAAAGACGCCTGAGTGCTCCGTAGACAGGTAAAAACGCTTCGGAGAGAATAGGAAATCCGGGGAAGATCCGGAACGGTACCGCCACTGTAAGTGCGGAAGCTCCGCCGGGGCGAAAGCCGGTCATTGGGGAGACCCGAGAAGGCTGCACGGAGCTGAGGATGCACAAGTCAGGAGACCTGCTCAGAGATGCGTCGCTTCCCCGGCTATGGGGAATACATCATGCCAGCGGAAAAACGGCCGCGGCGGTCCTTTTGGACCGCCGCGGCTTTTCTGCGTGGGGAGGATCTTATGGACCGAATCATGATCTCCGGCGTGAGCAGCGGCTGCGGCAAGACGACGGTCGTGTGCGCCGTATTGCAGGCGCTGGTGAACCGCGGCTTGAAGACCGGCGCGTTCAAATGCGGGCCGGACTACATCGACCCGATGTTCCACAGCCGCATCATCGGCGCGAAGAGCGCCAATCTCGATCTGCATTTCTTTTCGGAAAACACGCTCCGCTTCCTGCTCGCGAAAAACGCCGCGGGGTGCGATGTGAGCGTTGTCGAGGGGGCAATGGGCTTTTATGACGGCGCGGGGCTCACCACATGGAAAACGAGCGCGTATGAGCTCGCCCTCGTTACGAAAACGCCGGTCGTGCTCGTGGTGAACGCGCGCGGCGCGGCGCTCTCGGTGCTCGCGGTCATCGAAGGGTTTTTGCGCTTCCGGCCCGAGAGCGGCATCCGCGGCGTTATACTCAACCAGTGTACCGCCATGACGTACGCTTCGCTCTCCGCCGCCATCGAGGAGCGCTTCGGCATCCGGTGCTTCGGCTTTCTGCCGCGGCTCGACGAATGCGTGCTCGAGAGCCGCCATCTGGGGCTCGTGACGGCGGGGGAGATCCGAGATCTCCGCGAAAAGATGCAGACGCTCGCCGCGCAGGCGGAAAAGACGCTGGATATCGACGCTCTTCTCGCGCTCGCGCACGAGGCCGAGCCTCTGGACTATACGCCCGCCGTGCTGCCGAAGAAGGAGAAGATCCGGCTGGCCGTTGCGCGGGACAACGCCTTCTGCTTTTATTATGAAGACAGTCTTGACGCCGTGCGGGAGATGGGCGGCGAGCTCGTGCCGTTCAGCCCGATCACCGACGGCGCGCTGCCGGAGAATATCGACGGACTCTATCTCGGCGGCGGGTATCCGGAGCTGTACGCGAAGGAGCTTGGCGAAAACGCCTCCATGCGCGCGTCCGTCCGCGCGGCGCTGGAGCGGGGCGTGCCGTGCATCGCCGAGTGCGGCGGGTTCATGTATCTCACCGAAGCCATCGGCGATGAGCCCATGGCAGGCTTCCTGCCGGGGACGTGCTTCGATACCGGAAAGCTCACCCGCTTCGGGTATGTGACGCTGCGCGCGAAGAAGGACAATCTTCTCTGCCGCGCGGGAGGCGAGATCGCCGCGCACGAGTTCCACCACTGGGACTGCACCTGCCCCGGCGACGCTTTTGCCGCCGAAAAGCCGACGGGACGGCGCTGGGAGTGCGCCGCGGCCTCCGATACGCTCTATGCGGGCTATCCGCATTTTCATTTCTATTCCAACCTGGAATTTCTTTACAGCTTTTATGACGCCTGTATAAAGGAGAAACACCGCCATGATGGAAAATATTAAACCCATGGACATTGAAAAGCGCAGCTTTGCCATCATCACCGAGCTGCTCGGCGATACGAAGCTCGAGGTGGAAAACGAGCTTGTCATCAAGCGCGTTATCCACACGACCGCGGATTTTGACTATGTGCAGAATCTTGTGTTCTCCCCGCACGCCGTGACGAAGGGACTCGACGCGCTCCGCGCGGGCTGCCACATCGTCACGGACACGCAGATGGCGAAAGCGGGCATCAACAAAACGATCCTCGGCCGTCTCGGCGGCGAGGTGCACTGCTTCATGTCCGATGCGGACGTCGCCGCCGAGGCGAAGGAGCGCGGCGTCACGCGCGCGATCGTCTCCATGGAGAAGGCGGCGCAGCTGCCGGGGAAGTGCATTTTCGCCATCGGCAACGCGCCCACGGCGCTCATCGCGCTGCACGGCCTCATCGAAGAGGGAAAGCTCGACCCCGCGCTCATCATCGGCGTGCCGGTCGGGTTTGTGAACGTGGTGGAGAGCAAGGAGCTCTTCCTCGATTCCCCGGTGCCGCACATCATCGCCCGCGGCCGCAAGGGCGGCAGCAACGTCGCCGCCGCCATCTGCAACGCGCTGCTCTATCAGATCCTGCGGTAATATGGAACAGTATATCGAAAAGGACGGCAAGCGTCTCCGGCTCGGATATACGACCGGCTCGTGCGCCGCGGCGGCGGCCAAGGCGGCGGCATGGATGCTGCTCACCGGCCGGAGGAAGGAGACCATCACGCTCGATACGCCGAAGGGCATCCGGCTCGAGCTCGCCGTGCGTGAGATCACGATGCGCGCGGACAGCGTCTCCTGCGCCATCGAAAAGGACAGCGGGGACGATCCCGATGTGACGAAAGGCACGCTCATTTTCGCCTCGGTCCGCCGGACGGACGAGCCGGGCGTGCATATCGACGGCGGCGAGGGCGTCGGCCGCGTGACAAAGCGCGGGCTCGACCAGCCGGTCGGGAACGCCGCCATCAACTCCGTGCCGCGGCAGATGATCCGCGAGAACGTGGAGGAGGTCATGGCGCTCACGGATTTCTCCGGCGGGCTGGACGTGGTCATCTCCGCGCCCGAGGGCGAGGCTCTCGCGAAAAAGACGTTCAACCCCCGCCTCGGCATCGTCGGCGGGATATCCATCCTCGGAACGACCGGCATCGTGGAGCCGATGAGCGAAGCGGCGCTTGTGGAGACCATCCGCGTGGAGCTGCGGCAGCGCCGCGCGATGGGGAAGGAATACGCCCTGCTCACGCCCGGCAACTACGGCTCGGACTTCATCCGGCAGAATCTCGACGTCGATCTGAATACCGCGGTGCAGGTCTCCAACTTCCTCGGCGACGCGCTCGATATCTGCCGCGCGCTCGGCTTTCGCGGCGCGCTGCTCGTCGGGCATGTCGGCAAGCTCGTAAAGACCGCGGGCGGCATGATGAACACCCACTCCAAATACGGCGACTGCCGCATGGAGATCCTCGCCGCGCATGCCGCGGCGGCGGGCGTGGACGCGGAGCACATCCGCGAGATACTCGACTGCGCCGCGTGCGACGACGCGGTGCGCATTCTGCGCGAATGCGGTCGGGACGCCCCGGCGCTTGCGCGCGTCACGGAAAGGGCGCTCTTCCATCTTTCGCACCGCGCGGACGGCATGGAGATCGGCCTTTTGATGTTTTCCAAGGAATACGGCGTTCTGGGGCAGAGCGAAAACGCCCCGGCGCTTCTCAAAAAGATCATGGAGGAATGAAATCGTATGGTACATTTTGTCGGAGCCGGCAGCGGCGCTGCCGATCTCATCACGGTGCGGGGAGCGAAGCTGCTCGGCGAGTGTGACGTGGTCATCTACGCCGGAAGTCTCGTGAACCCCGCGCTGCTTGCGTACTGCCGGAAGGACTGCCGCATTTACAACAGCGCCGAAATGACGCTCGAGCAGGTCATCGACGCCATCCGAAAGGCCGAGGCCGCGGGGGAAACGACCGTCCGTCTCCACACCGGCGATTCGAGCATTTTCGGCGCGGTGCGCGAGCAGTTCGACGAGCTCGACAAGCTCGGCATTGCCTACGACGTATGCCCCGGCGTGAGCGCGTTCTGCGGCGCGGCGGCCTCGCTCAAAACGGAGTACACGCTGCCCGACGTGAGCCAGACCGTCATCATCACCCGCGCGCCGGGCCGGACGCCGGTGCCGGAAAAGCAGTCCATCGCGGCGCTCGCCGCGCATCAGGCGACGATGGTGCTCTTCCTCAGCACGAGCCTCACCGAAAAGCTCCAGCGCGAGCTGCTCGCGGGCGGCTACCCCGAGAGCACACCCGCGGCGGTCGTATACAAGGCGACGTGGCCCGAGGAGAAAATCTTCCGCTGCACCGTCGGGACGCTGCATAAGACCGTTACGGAAAACGGCCTTACGAAAACGAGCCTCATCATCGTGGGCGAGTGCATGGGGGATAAGTATCTCCGCTCGCTTTTGTACCATCCCGGCTTCACCACGGAGTTCCGGGAGGCCACGGAATGAACGCCGCGCTCTTCGCCTACAGCCGCTGCGGCTGCGCCACGGCGCGCCGCGTCATGGCGGCGCTGGCGGACTGGGACATACAGCCGTATACCATGGAGCGGTTTGCGGAGGACGGCTTCGCGCCGCTCGGCCGTCCGGCGAAGGAGTTTTACGGGCCGATCTTCGGGGGCGTGCAGGCCATGATCTTTGTTTCGAGCGTCGGGCTCGCCGTGCGGGAGGTCGCGCCGCATCTCAAAAGCAAGGCGACCGACCCTGCGGTGCTCGTGCTCGACGAGCTGGGGCAGTATGTGATCCCCGTGCTCTCGGGTCATATCGGCGGGGCGAACGAGCTGGCCAAAGCGCTTGCCGCCTCGCTCGGCGCGCAGGCGGTCATCACAACGGCGACCGACATCAACGGCCGCTTCTCCGTGGACGCGTGGGCGGTGCAGAATGGCTGCGCCATCGCGAGCCTGCCGCTCGCGAAGGCCGTTTCCGCCGCCGTGCTCGAGGGGGACGTGCCGTTTCTCAGCGACTTTCCGGTCGTGACGGATCTGCCGCGCGGGCTCGCGCCGGGCGATTCCGGCGCGCTCGGCGTATACATCGGCGTCTATGAAAAGACGCCGTTTGCAAAGACGCTGCGGCTCGTTCCGCGCGTCGTGCGTCTCGGCATCGGCTGCCGGAAGGGAACGGACGAGGAAACGATCCGCGCGGCGGTGAACGAAGCGCTCGCCGCGCACGGCATCGACCGGCGCGCGGTGAAGTGCGCCGCATCCATCGATCTCAAGGCGGAGGAGGCGGGGCTTCTCGCCTACTGCCGCTCGGAGGGGCTGAGCGCGGAGTTTTACACGGCGGACGAGCTGCGCGCGGTGCGCGGCGAGTTCACCCCTTCGGAATTTGTGAAAAGCATCACCGGCGTGGACAACGTGTGCGAGAGAGCCGCGCTCCGAAACGCCGAAACGTTATTGGTAAAAAAGACCGCCCGCAGCGGCGTGACCGTGGCTGCGGCGGCAGAACATTGGGAGGTGCGCTTTGCGTAAGCTGGCTGTTGTGGGCATCGGCCCCGGAAACTATGAAAATATGACGATCCGCGCCGACCGCGCGCTGCGCGAGTGCGACGTGATCGTCGGGTATACCGTGTACGTCGATCTCGTGAAGGAACGCTACGCGGATAAGGAATTTCTCACCACGCCGATGCTGCGCGAGGTGGAGCGCTGCGAAATGGCGCTCGAAACGGCGCGCGGCGGAAAGACCGTTGCGATGATCTGCTCCGGCGACAGCGGCATTTACGGCATGGCG
>DPHR01000170.1:1286-1479 GCA_003522945.1 Clostridiales bacterium | reverse complement strand
CGGCATTTACGGCATGGCGGCGCTGCTCTATGAGCTGCGCGGCGAGGCAGCCGAGCCGGAGATCGAGGTCATCCCCGGCCTCACCGCCGCGTGCAGCGGCGGTGCGCTGCTCGGCGCGCCGCTCACGCACGACTTTGCCGTCATCAGTCTGAGCAACCGGCTGACGCCGTGGGAGAAGATCGAAAAGCGGCTC
>DPHR01000170.1:0-1078 GCA_003522945.1 Clostridiales bacterium | reverse complement strand
GATCGAAAAGCGGCTCGCGTGCGCCGCCGAGGCGGATCTCGGCATCGTGCTTTATAACCCCCGCAGCAAGGGCCGCCCGGACAATCTCCGCATGGCGTGCGATATCCTGCTGCGGTATCTGCCGGAGGACCGGCCCTGCGGCGTGGCGCATTCCATCGGGCGCGAGGGCGAGGCGGGCGAGTATATGACGCTCGGCGCGCTGCGCGATGCCGATGTGGATATGTTCAGCACCGTGTTCATCGGCAACGCCATGACGAAAATGATCGGCGGCGCGATGGTGACGCCGCGCGGCTACCGCCGCAAAGAGGTGCCGGATGCCTAAGCTCTGCGTATTTGCCGGCACGACCGAGGGACGCGAGATCGCCGAGTTTCTCGCCGGGCAGAGCGCGGACGTGACCGTGTGCGTGGCTACGGAATACGGCGAAACGCTGCTCCCGCAGGGAGAGGGGCTGCACATTTCCGCGCGGCCTCTGCCGCGCGAGGAGATGGCGGAGCTCTTCCGCCGCGAGCGCTTCGATCTTGTCATCGACGCGACGCACCCGTACGCCAAGCGCATCACCGAGAGCATCGCCGCGACATGCGCCGGCACGGACACGGAGTATCTCCGGCTCCTGCGGCCCGACACGGCTGCGCCGGAAAACGCCGTCTTTGTCGAGGACGCCGCCGGAGCGGCGGAGTATCTCGACCGCGTGGACGGGAACATCCTGCTTACGACCGGCAGCCGGGAGCTGCACGCCTTTGCGTCCGTCCGCGATTTCGCTTCGCGTGCTTACGCCCGCGTGCTGCCGATGGAGGATTCGCTCCGCGCCTGCCGCGAGGCGGGTCTGCCGCCGGCACACATTCTCGCGATGCAGGGGCCGTTTTCCAGGGAACTCAACGCCGCCGTGCTCCGGAGCATCGGCGCGGCGTATCTCGTAACGAAGGCCTCCGGCAGCGCCGGAGGATTTGAAGAAAAGATCGCCGCCGCGGCGGAAACGGGCGCGGTGCCGGTCATCATCGGCCGTCCGCCGCAGCGCGAGGGGCTCTCCGCCGCGGAAACGGTGGAGCTTCTCTGCCGCCGGTTCGGCTTTTCCGCAAA
>DPHR01000159.1:3592-4211 GCA_003522945.1 Clostridiales bacterium | reverse complement strand
GGCGTCGGCTCGGGCGTAGCGGTCGGCTCCGGCGTCGCCGTGGGTTCCGGCGTAGCGCTCGGCTCCGGGGTAACATCCGGCGTTGCGGTCGGTACGGGCGTTGCCATGGACTCCCGGAGCGCTGCGGCGTCGGACGCCTTGGCTGCGCTGAAACGCAGAACCATCAGCACCGCGCAAAGTATCAGCAGAAGGACCATGAGAATGATCCCGATCGTCTTTCGCGTGTTCATATTATTCCTCTTCCAGTTTTCTTTTGAGTTTTTCGAGCGCCTTTTTCTCCAGCCGCGATACATAGGAGCGGGAAATGCCGCAGCGCCTGGCGGTCTCGCGCTGCGTGAGCGCGGCGTCTCCGTTCAGCCCGTAGCGAAGGCGGAGAATCTCGGCCTCGCGCTCGTCGAGCACGTTGTCGATCAGCTGCGACAGATGCTGACAGAGATCGGTCTGCACAACGCGCTCGGACATGTCCTCCTCGTCGGCCAGAACGTCGATCAGCGACAGGGAATTGCCGTCGGAATCCGTGTCGATGGAGTCGGAGAGCGAGAGATCGCCCGCGCTTTTCCGGCTGCCGCGGAAGTGCATGAGCACTTCGTTCTCGATGCACCGGGAGGCGTAGGTCGCA
>DPHR01000159.1:0-3369 GCA_003522945.1 Clostridiales bacterium | reverse complement strand
CCGATGGAGATGAGATCGTCCTGCTCGCTCTCGCTCGTATAGTATTTCTTGATGATGTGTGCTACAAGACGCAGATTATGCTCGATGAGCGTGTTCCGCGCTTCGAGATCGCCCTGCATCCAGCGCTCCACGCAGCGCCGCTCCTCCTTAGCGGGCAGCGGCCGCGGAAACGAGCCGGAACCGGCACCGAGCCGCAGCGAGAGAAACGCGCCGTTGAGCAGCAGTAGAAACGCACTTGCCAGCATACAGCAAACCTCCCTTAACGGATGGTTCATTGTATTCCGGCGCGGCAAGTCCCTATGTGCCGGGACGATCCGGCATTATTTTCCCGTCTTGCTGTTGAGCCAGCTCAAAACGTCCTCGTATACCTCGGCACGGTTCGTTTCGTTGAGCATTTCGTGCCGTCCGCCGTGATAGAGCTTCATGGTGACATCCTTCATGCCGGCCTTGAGGAAGCATTTGTAGGCGCGGATCACGCCGCGTCCCTGCTCGCCGACGGGGTCGCAGTCGCCGGAGACGAACAGGATCGGCAGATCCTTTTTCATCCGGGCGATGTTCTTCGGCTGGGTGACGAACGCGATGCCGTTCATCATGTCGTGCAGCAGCCCCGCCGTCGGGACAAAGCCGCAGAGCGGGTCTTCGTTATAGAGATCCACGGCGGCCTCGTCGCGGCTGAGCCAGTCGCTCGAGGTGCGGGGATTTTCAAACTTGTCGTTATAGGTGCCGAACGCCATCTTGTTGAGAAAATCGCTCTTGTGCATTGACCCGTTCCGGCGAATATCGATGGCGCTCATTACCTTGCCTGCCGATACGAGAGCGGGGCTCTGGTGGCCGGTGCCGCTGATGACCGCGCCGTCCAGCCCCGTGCGGAAGCGGATGAGGTATGTCCGGGTCAGGAACGAGCCCATGCTGTGACCGAAAATGAAATACGGCTTTCCGGGATACTTCGCCGCCGTCTTGTCGTGCAGCGAGCGGATATCCTGCACCGCCTTTTCCCAGCCGTTTTCCTCGCTGAAAAAGCCGAGATGGGCCTCGTCCGGCGCGCTTTTTCCGTGGCCGAGCTGGTCGTGCAGCACCACGATGTAGCCGTGTTCGGCGAGAAACGCGGCAAACGCGTCGTACCGGGCGATATGCTCGGCGATGCCGTGCACGATCTGAACGATGCCGACAGGGTCTCCCTCCGGGAGATATTCACGCGCGGAGAGCGCCGTCTGCCCGTCCGAAGATAAAAATGTAAATTCCGACATACGTGCCATAGCCAAAGATCCTTTCTTGTGCTATAATGCCTATATTATAAAATATATTATATACAATTCCCAGCGAAAATCAAGGAGGTTATCCCATGAGCCAGCACGTTATCGCCCTTGACCAGGGGACGACGAGCTCCCGCGCCATTATTTTTGATGTGAACGGGAAGGTCGTGTCGCTCTCGCAGCACCCCTTCGCGCAGATCTATCCGCAGCCCGGCTGGGTGGAGCACGATCCGATGACGATCCTCTATACGCAGCTTGAATCGCTCTCGGAGGCATTCCGCACGAGCGGCCTTTCCGCCGCGGACATCGCCGCCGTCGGCATCACCAACCAGCGCGAGACGACGATCGTCTGGGAAAAGGAAACGGGCCGCCCCGTGTATAACGCGATCGTCTGGCAGTGCCGCCGGACGGCGCCTCTGTGCGAGGAGCTGCGCGCCGATGGCTGGGAAGAGAAGATCCGCGAAAAGACCGGCCTTCTGATCGACGCCTATTTCTCCGGCACCAAGCTGCGCTGGATCCTCGATAACGTCCCCGGCGCGAGAGAGCGTGCCGAGCGCGGCGAGCTGCTCTTCGGCACGGTGGACACATGGCTCATCTGGAATCTGACCGGCGGTCGCGTCCATGTGACCGATTACAGCAACGCTTCCCGCACGATGCTCTTCAATATACATACGCTGCAATGGGACACCGAGCTCTGCGAAGCGCTCCGTATCCCGATGTGTATGCTCCCGAAGCCGGTGTCCAACTCCGAGGAGTACGGCACGATCGACTCGCATATGCCGGGGCTCGAAGAGCTCTCCGGCACGCCGATCTGCGGCGCGGCGGGCGACCAGCAGGCGGCCCTGCTCGGACAGGGCTGCATCCATCCGGGCGAAGCGAAAAACACCTACGGCACCGGCTGCTTTGCCATGATGAACACCGGCCCGACCGTCCCGGTGAGCCGAAGCGGGCTTCTCTCGTGCGTGGCGTGGAGCATCCGCGGCGAGACGAATTACTGTCTCGAGGGCAGCGTATTCAATGCCGGCAGCACCGTGCAGTGGATGCGCGACGAGCTGCATCTCATCTCCTCGGCGGAGGAAACGCAGGCGCTTGCCGAGTCTGTGCCGGACAACGGCGGTGTGTATCTTGTCTCGGCGTTCACCGGTCTAGGCGCGCCGTACTGGGATATGTACGCGCGCGGCACGCTCGTCGGTATCACCCGCGGGACGACGCGCGCGCACGTTGTCCGCGCGGGACTTGAAGGCATCGCCTATCAGGTGCGCGATCTCATCGACGCAATGGAAAAGGACGCCGGAGCGCCCATGCAGATCCTGCGCGTGGACGGCGGCGCTTCCGTCAACCGCTTTCTCATGCAGTTTCAGGCGGACGTCCTCCGCTGTCCCATCGACCGGCCCGTTATGGTGGAGACAACGGCGCTCGGCGCGGCGTTCCTCGCCGGGCTGCACGCCGGAGTGTGGTCGAATGTCGGCGATATCGTCCGCATCCGCGAGTCGGCGCACATTTTCCGCCCGAAAATGGACGCCGAAAATGCGCATGAGCTCTGCCGCCGCTGGCATAAGGCCGTGGAGCGTGCCAAAGATTGGGAATAACTTGTTTTTTCGTTGGAGATATAGTATAATCCCTTTTCAGGCAATTTGAACTTGGTTAGGAGAGTATGTCCATGCCATCGTTTTCGGAATATTACTGGGCGGGACGCCGCGGTCATCTGATCGGCGTCGGCGGCGTATCCATGTCGCCTCTGGCGGAGGTCCTCGCGGAAGCGGGCCTTGTCATCACCGGTTCGGACATGAACGAGGGGGCGAACGTGGCGCATCTGCGCTCGCTTGGCATTCCCGTGTTCATCGGGCATCGCGCGGAGAACATCCCGGCGGACGCCGAATTTGTCGTCCGCACCGCCGCCGTGCACGACGAAAACCCGGAGATCGTTGAGGCGCACCGCCGCGGGCTTCCGGTGTTTGAACGCACGCAGGCGTGGGGCGCGATCATGAAGGATTACCGCAACTCGCTCTGCATCTCCGGCACGCACGGCAAGACGACGACGACCTCCATGTGCACGCACATCCTCATGGCCGCCGAGCGCGACCCGACCGTTATGATCGGCGGAACGCTGCCGCTG
>DPHR01000091.1:9672-10545 GCA_003522945.1 Clostridiales bacterium | reverse complement strand
GACACGGCCGCGCCCGAGCTGACGGCCTCGACCGTCGGCGCGGCGACCTCCAAAGGCTTCTCGCTCTTCCTCTCCGGCACGGACGAGAAGGGGCTCAACGCCTTCCGCGTCGATACACGCGGCGAGGGCGACGACGTGTGGGTCACGCGCTACTACAACGCCCCCGCCTCCGGCTCCGGCACGCTCGACGTGGACATCTGGCGGCAGGGCAATTATGCGGTGCGCGCCGCCGCGTGCGACACGGACGGAAACGAAAGCCCGCTTGCCGACGTCGGCACGGTGTTCATCGATACGACAAGCCCCGTCATCCGCTCACTCACGATCACCAACATCACCGAGGCCGGCTTCTCGCTGCACCACCGCGTCACCGATAACGGCACGCTCGCGGGGCTGAGCGTCACGCTCACGTCGGATACAGGGGAAACGCGCAGCTCCTTCCTCGTCACCGACGGCGAGAGCGATTTCCCGTGGTCGGCGGAGGGGCTGACCGAGGGCGTGTGGACGATTTCCGTCACGGCCTCCGACGCCGCCGGGAACGAGAGCCGCTACACGTTCGACTGGAAATACACCGCCGGGACCGCGCGCCCCGGTCTCACCGTCGCCCGCCTCGGCACGCCGTAACACAAAGGTGCAAAAAGCCAAAAATGTATAAAACGACCTCCTCTGCGGAAACACTAACGTTTGCCAGAGGAGGTTTTGCTGTATATGCAGGGAAAGGTAGAGATTTGCGGCGTCAACACCTCGAAGCTCGCCGTGCTCGACAGCGCCACCACGCGCCGGCTGCTGCTGCGCGTCCGGCAGGGCGATAAGTCCGCCCGCGAAGAGCTGATCGCGGGCAATCTGCGGCTCGTGCTGTCCGTCATCCAGCGCTTT
>DPHR01000091.1:0-9483 GCA_003522945.1 Clostridiales bacterium | reverse complement strand
GTGCTGTCCGTCATCCAGCGCTTTTCCTCCCGCGGGGAGAACATCGACGATCTCTTTCAGGTCGGGTGCATCGGTCTCATCAAGGCCATCGACAACTTCGACGCCGAGGCGCACGACGTGCGCTTTTCCACCTACGGCGTGCCGATGATCGCCGGGGAGATCCGCCGGTATCTGCGCGACAACAGTGCCCTGCGCGTATCGCGCAGCGTGCGCGATACCGCGTACAAAATTCTGCAGGCGCGCGAAAAGCTCACCGCCGAGACCGGCCGCGAGCCGACCGAGGAGGAGATCGCAGCCTCTCTCGGCATTCCCCGGCAGGAGATTGCTCTCGCGCTCGACGCGATCAGCGACCCCGTGAGTCTCTCCGACCCGGTGTTTTCCGACGGCAGCGAGAGTCTCACGGTCATGGATCAGGTGCGCGACTCACGCAACACGGACGAGAGCTGGATCGAGTGCATGGCGCTCGACGACGCCATGCGCAGTCTGACCGGGCGGGAAAAGCGCATTCTCTCGCTGCGCTTTTACGACGGCAAAACGCAGATGGAGGTCGCCTCGATGGTCGGCATATCGCAGGCGCAGGTCTCCCGGCTGGAGAAGAACGCCATCCGGCAGATCAAAAAGGCCATTTTCGTTTCATAGGACAACGCCCCGCCCCCATAGGCTCTATGGGGGTGGTACATCATGGAGGTACGGCTTACCGAGCTGCGCTACCGCGAGGTCATCAATATTTCCGACGGCACGCGCCTCGGCTTTGTGAGCGACGCGATCCTCGATCTCACATCGGGGCGGGTGCTGGCGCTCATCGTGCCGGGACCGGCGCGGTTTTTCGGGCTGTTCGGCCGCGAGAGCGATTATATTCTCCCGTGGGAATCCATTGCCCGCATCGGCGGGGACATCGTTCTCATCGAGGGCGCCGCGGAGATCCGGCGCGACCGGCAGCCCCGGCGAGGTATCTGGGGATAAAAGCGTCGGAAAATCAGAAAATCAAAATATTTTTTCAAAAGAGAGCGAAAAGGCTTGCAGAGTGCGCGGGCATTTGGTATAATACCCGCGCATTACGCACGGGGAGCGGACCGGCGACCATGTGGCGAAAGCCTGGTCGCGCCGGGTTGAGGCCCCCGGAGGTAATAACAAAATAAAGGAGGAACCCCCAACATGGCAGTAGTATCCATGAAGCAGCTGCTGGAAGCCGGTGTCCACTTCGGTCACCAGACCCGCCGCTGGAACCCCAAGATGGCCGAATACATCTATATGGAGCGTAACGGCATCTACATCATCGACCTCGCGAAGACCGTCAAGAAGCTCGAGGAAGCCTATGACTTTGTCCGCACTCTCTCCGAGAACGGCCAGAGCATTCTCTTCGTCGGCACGAAGAAGCAGGCGCAGGAAGCCGTCAAGGAAGAGGCTGAGCGCGTCGGCATGTACTATGTGAACGCCCGCTGGCTCGGCGGCATGCTCACCAACTTCAAGACCATGCGCACCCGCGTCGAGCGTCTGGCCCAGCTCAAGAAGATGCAGGAAGACGGCACCTTCGACATGCTTCCCAAGAAGGAAGTCATGAAGCTCATGGGCGACATGGAAAAGCTTGAGAAGTATCTCGGCGGCGTGAAGGACATGAAGAAGCTCCCCGGCGCTCTGTTCGTCATCGACCCGCGCAAGGAGCACAACGCCATCGCCGAGGCCCGCAAGCTGCACATCCCCATCGTTGCGATCGTTGACACCAACTGCGATCCCGACGAGGTCGACTACGTTATCCCCGGCAACGATGACGCCATCCGCGCCATCCGCCTCATCAGCCAGACCATGGCCAACGCCGTGCTCGAAGGCCGTCAGGGCGAGGACGCCGAGACCGTCGAGGCCGCTGAGACCGCGAAGGAGGAAGAATAATGGCTGCTATTACCGCTTCTGCTGTTAACGAGCTGCGCCAGGCCACCGGCTGCGGCCTGATGGACTGCAAGAAGGCGCTCGTCGAGAACGAGGGCGATTTCGAGAAGGCCGTTGTTTATCTGCGTGAAAAGGGTCTGGCTTCCCAGGCCAAGAAGGCGACCCGCATCGCCGCCGAGGGCATGGCGTACGCCGCGGTCATCGACGGTGTCGGCGTGATCGTCGAAGTCAACTGCGAGTCCGACTTCGTCGCGGGCGGCCCGCTGTTCGCCGAGTTCGTCTCCGGCGTGGCGAAGGTCATCGCGAAGGAAGCTCCCGCCGATGTCGATGCTCTCATGGCGTGCCCCTGGTACACCGGCAACGGCACCGTGGACAATGCGAAGAACGAGCTTTTCCTCTCCGTCCGTGAGAACATGAAGGTCCGCCGCTTCGAGCGCATCGAGGGCAAGTGCGTTCCTTATGTCCACATGAAGGGCAAGGTCGCCGTACTCGTCGAGCTTGAGACCGAAGCCTCCGTTGAGGCCGTCACCGAGCTCGGCCGCGACGTCGCCATGCAGATCTGCGCGCTCAACCCGCAGTATCTCGACGAGAGCAACGTCCCCGCCGCCGACGTGGAGAAGGAAAAGGAGATCCGTATCGCCACCGCGAAGCAGGATCCGAAGAACGCGAAGAAGCCCGACGCCATCATCGAGAAGATCGTTGTCGGCGGTCTGGGCAAGTGGTTCAAGGAGATCTGCCTGCTCCAGATGCCGTTCGTGAAGGACGACAAGGTCAGCGTCGAGCAGCATGTCGCCGCCGTCGCCAAGGAGCTCGGCACCCCCGTCACCGTCAAGGGCTACGTCCGCTTTGAGAAGGGCGAAGGCATTGAGAAGCGTCAGGACGACCTCGCCGCCGAGGTCGCCAAGATGGTCAACGGCTGATAATTTTCATAAGCAAAACCGCCGGGACAGGCTCTGTCCCGGCGGTTTTTCGATATATCGCGGTATCACGAACGTTCAAGAATCTCCTTTTTCTTTGTGTCAAACTCCTCCTGCGTCAAAACGCCGGAATCCAGAAGTTCCTTATACTTGACAAGGTCATCTGCCTTGCTTTGCTTTTTCTGAATTTCCTGTTCAGCAGCAAGAACCACCACAGGGATTTCAACCGTCTTTTTAGGAAGCAATACGGCAATAGTTATCAGCCCAGCACCTACGAAAAATGCCACCCAAGCGCCCCCTTGGTGCACAAGATAATCTAAATAGGAATTCGGCAAAAGTGCATAGAAACCTCGCCCTATTAGATAGTCTACTTGATTCGAATAGTTTTTATAGCTCACGTAGAACATAAAAACAAGTACAAGAATCCCCAAAGTCAATGTCAACACCGCTGCGGAAGACATTTTCTGTTTTTTTATTATCACTTTTATTGTCCTTCCTTTTTCTCCAGAATCTCCGATTTCATTTTTTGAAACTCTTCCTCCGTCAGCACTCCCTGCTCGTGAAGTTGCGCTGCCTTTTCCAGCTCTGCAATTCCATCGAACCATCCGTCGCTGTTCGCTGCATTTCGCGTTGTATTTCCCGCTCCGGACTTTTCCATCTCTATCCATATTATTTTTTCTTTTCGCAGGCAATAGCAGAAATACACAAAGACGATTGCCTCAATCACCCACGCTGCTTCCCTCATTACAATAAAAAAGACGTAGCAATACGAAAATATTGCAATAACCTCAGGCACAGCTGCCGCGCCAAACAATATCATGGCGACAAGCAGCATTCTCCGCCCGATCTTTTCTTTCTCCTTTTTTAAAGCGATTGTAATGCCCAAAAGAAAAAATGCCACCAAATTAGAAATCATCCCAATCGTATATAGTGTATCACCCAATAATACTCCCCATAATACGATTTGAAGTATGCTGTTTATGCAAAGCAGCGCGGAAGCAACGGCAGCTAAATCCCACCTTCTTTCTTTAATTGCCAAAGCTATCAAAAAGAATACACCTGCCTGCACGAAAGGAACTATGAAAAAGAGAAAGTTGTCAATGGCTTCAAAATAATAAACATAGTTAAGAACGTTCCATCCAGTAAGTGCGACGAGTTCACAAAAATGCGAATAAAGAAATACCAGCCCTAAAATCATAAACAGCAATTGTGCTGTAAATTCATATCTGTTGCCTTTGCTGCGCTTCATTCTGCGTCTCCTCACATTCTCGCCAGAATTTCGGACTTCATTTTCCGATACTCTTCTTCCGTCAGCACGCCCTGCTTATAAAGCTGCGCCGCCTTTTCCAAAGCCGCAAAGTCACCTTCTTTTCCTCTCGTGCTCTGTGCAGTTGTTTTCATATCCTCTTCATAAGGCGTTCCGTCTGCCGGAAGGAGCGAACCCGTGGCAATCTGGATAATATCAACGATGTACAAAATGCCGAAGCAGCCCGCCGTCAGCAGCTTGAGCACCCCCATACCGGTATATCCCAGATAAAACCGGTCAATCCCCAATCCGCCAACCAGAACTGACAAAAGAAGCGCTGTTGTCTTGCTTTTCATGGATTTCCCCTCATTTCTTTGATTCTTTATCTGCATAATCTCGCCCTAGGCAAAAAGAGCAGGTCTTAGTCAGTTTTTCCTCTCGGACAAATATGTCGCTGTCTCTTTCAGAGAACTGAACACGATCTTGTGTTCCGGCGCAATCAGAGAAAGTCTACATCGGTTATCTGTCGAGAACGCATCATGTATTGTCCGAGATGAGATATTCAAAAGAAATTTCATTTTCATCACCTCCGCTTTTGTCGATTTTTTGATTTCTTTTAATTTTTTTGGATTGTTCTAAAAGGATAACATATATTTTTAGTTGTTTCAATATATTTTGACAAATATTTATTTACTATCGAATTGTCTCCGGTCGGTATTATCTATATGAGGTGATACCAATGACGGAGGAATTTATCCGAAACCGCATTACCGAGCTTCGGCTGCGCAGGGGCGTTTCGGAATATCAGATGAGCTATGATCTGGGGCACAGCCGCGGATATGTATACAACATTTCCTCCGGCAAGGCGCTGCCGCCGATGAAGGAGTTTCTTGCCATCTGCGATTATTTCGGCATCACGCCGCAGCAGTTTTTCAACGGCGAGGAATCGCACCCGGAGCTGATCCGGAAAGCGCTCGCCGGTATGCGGCAGCTCGACGAGGACGACATGCTCATGCTGCTCGGCTTCATCAACCGGCTTTTGAAAAAATAAACAGGCTCCTTAACGATAGAGCGGACGCGCAGCTTCTGACTGCGCGTCCTTTTTTCTGCTGCCTCCCTCTTTGAGGGAGGTGGCTCGCCGAAGGCGAGACGGAAGGAGTCAACTCCCTCAGTCAGCGGCTCTGCCGCCGACAGCTCCCTCATAGAGGGAGCCATTTTCCTCCTCCCCGGCGGTTTCTTGCGTTTGGGCGGAAACTGTGGTTTAATGGGCTCAACGCCAAACTGCCCGTTGGGAGAACAGCTATGAACGAAACCATTCTCGTCGTGGACGACGAGCGCGAGATCGCCGATCTTCTGGAAATCTATCTCAAAAACGACGGCTACACCGTTTACAAATGCGCCACCGGCGCAGAGGCGCTGCGCTGCGTGGAATCGGAGCACATCGACCTCGCCCTGCTTGACGTGATGCTGCCGGACATCGACGGCTTTTCGCTCTGCCGGAAGATCCGGGAAAGCCGCTTTTTCCCCATCCTTATGCTGACCGAGCGCGTGGCCGACAGCGACAAAATTCTCGGCCTGACGATCGGCGCGGACGACTATATCACCAAGCCCTTCAACCCGCTGGAGGTCGTCGCGCGGGTGAAAACGCAGCTTCGCCGCGCCGGGCGCTACAACCAGAGCGCCGCCGCGCCGGAAGACGCCGCCGAATGCGACATTCGCGGTCTCATCATCAACCGCGAAAGCCACAAATGCGCGCTTTACGGTCGGGAGCTTGCGCTCACGCCGATCGAGTTTTCGATCCTCTGGTATCTCTGCTCGCGGCAGGGACGGATCGTGCCGTCCGAGGAGCTGTTCGAGGCCGTGTGGAAGGAGAAATATCTGCAAAACAGCAACAACACCGTCATGGCGCACATCGCCCGGCTGCGTGAAAAGATGAACGAGCCGCCGCGGAACCCGAAATTCATCAAGACCGTCTGGGGGGTAGGGTATGAGATCGAATAAACGCCCGAACCGCTTCTCCACGCTTGCCATGCGCCTCTTTACGCGCTATCTGCTCTCGCTCGCGGCGCTCTTCGCCGCGGTCGTCGGCGGGTATTTCTTTGCCGCTTTTGTCTGCTACCGCTTCCCATGGAGCGAGAACGATCCGCTCTACTATCTCCTCAAGGTCGTGGAACGGCTCTCTCCTGTGCTCATTGTCCTGCTGCTGCTCGCGGGCTTCGTCTGGTTCACGGTCCGCGCGCTGCGCCAGCCGCTCGGCTATCTGGATGACGTGATCGCCGCGGCCAAATCGCTCTCCGACCCCGCCGCACCGCCCATTGAGCTGCCGAAAGAGCTTTCGGACGTGGAAAACGAGCTCAATCTTGCGCGGTCACGCTCGCAGGAAAATCTCCGGGCGCGGCGCGAAGCCGAGCAGCGAAAAAACGATCTCATCATGTATCTTGCGCACGATCTCAAAACGCCGCTCTCGTCCGTGATCGGGTATCTGACGCTGCTGCACGACGAGGGCGAGATCGCCCCGGCGCTGCGGGAGAAATACCTCTCCATCGCGCTCGACAAGGCCAACCGTCTCGAGGATCTCATCAACGAATTTTTTGAGATCACGCGCTTCAATCTCTCCGCCATCGAGCTGCAATATGGTGCCGCCGACCTCTCCCGCCTGCTCGAGCAGCTTACGTTTGAGTTTCAGCCGATGCTGCGAGAGAAAAACCTCACCTGCGCGCTCTCCACACCCGAGACGTTCCCCATTCGGTGCGATGCGAACAAATTGCAGCGCGTCTTTGATAACCTTCTGCGCAACGCCGTGCTCTACTGCTACCCGGGCACGGAGATCACCGTCACGGCGGAGCGCGTCGGCAATTTCGCCGTTGTCCGCTTCCGGAATCGCGGCGACACGATCCCGCCGGAAAAGCTCTCGCGCATTTTTGAGCAGTTCTACCGGCTGGACACGGCGCGCTCCTCTACCGGCGGCGCGGGGCTGGGCCTTGCCATTGCCCGGCAGATCACGCAGCTCCACGGCGGCTCGCTCACCGGCGAGAGCCGGGACGATACCGTCACGTTCACCGTTACGCTGCCCATAGAAAAATCGGCCGTTGGAAAATCGTAAGAATTTCCGCAGAAAAACATAAGACGCCCGTCGGGGCTTGGGAAAACATTTCGCTCCCGTTTTCGATACGATACCCGTATCGGAAGCGGGAGCTTTTTTATTTCTCCGCTTCCCCAAAGGAGAATGATTTCCTATGGCAAGAAAACGGCTCACGGAGCGCTTTCCGTTTCTGCTTCCGCTGCGGCGCTGGCAGAGAAAGCGCTGCTTTTATCTCAAAATGTACTTTGACGGCTGCCGGTACGCCGCCGTGCGGACAAAAACGCCGCTTGGATACACGCTTTTCCGCGCCAACGTCGCCATGCGCAATGAGCACAGCGGTTTTCCGATGGAGTATCAGCAAAACAAGGTGCACAACCTCCGTCTTGCCGCCGAAGCAATGAACGGCGTAGTCCTCCACCCGAGCGAGACGTTTTCCTTCTGGCGTCTTGCGCGCCGCGCCGACCGCCATACTCCCTATAAGGACGGGCTCGTGCTCGTAAATGGCAGCGTCCGCCCGGCCTACGGCGGAGGGCTTTGCATGCTGAGTGATCTTCTCTACTGGTGCTTTCTGCACACGCCCCTCACGGTCACGGAGCGGCACGGCCACGCCGTAGAACAGTTCCCCGCTGCGGAAGCCGAGCGCTTCCCGCGCGGCGCGGATGCGACCGTGAGTGAGGGCTGGTGCGACCTCCGCGCGCGCAACGATACGGACGTACTCTTTCGCGTCGCCATCGATTTTTCCGACACCGACCTTTTTGTGCAAATCGAGTCCGACCGTCCCCCGGCGCGGGAATACCGCGTGTACAACGGCGCGGTCATGTATATAAACCGCGGCGGAAAAATCTACGAGCGCGCCGAGGTATTCCGCGAGGAGACCGACGCCGTGATCAAAACAATGGAGCGGCGGCTTTTGTACACGAACGAATGCGAGATCGCCTACCCTCTGCCGGAGGGCACGCCCATACGAAAGGAATAAATAATCCATGAACACCAAAAAGAAAACGCTCGCCGTGCTCTTCGGCGGCCATTCGAGCGAATACGAAGTTTCTCTCCAATCCGCCGCGGCGGTGTTGGAGGCCGTTGACACAGAGCGGTTTGATCCTCTGCCCATCGGCATCACGAAAGACGGAAACTGGCATCACTATCTCGGCACCTACAGCGCCATCGCCGCCGGAACGTGGGTGGACGATCCCATGCTCCTCCGCCCCGCCGCCTTCTCGCCGAGCCGCGGTGCGCCGGGGTTTTGGGAACTCCACAATGGCAAGTGGATGCTGCGGCGAATCGATCTCGCCTTCCCCGTGCTGCATGGGAAGAACGGCGAGGACGGCACGGTGCAGGGGCTTTTTGAGCTCTCCGGTATCCCGCTCGTCGGGTGCGGCACGCTCGCCTCGGCGCTCTGCATGGACAAGGACCGCGCGCACAAGCTCGTCTCCCTTGCCGGGATCGCGGTGCCGAAGTCGGTCGTGCTCGAAAAGAACACGACGGCGGCGCGGCAGAGGATCCTGGATACGCTCTCCTTCCCGGTGTTCGTAAAGCCAGTACGCGCGGGCTCGTCCTTCGGCGTGACGCGCGTGGAATCGCGCGATGCGCTCGGCACCGCCGTCGATGCAGCGTTCCGGTACGACAGCTCCGTTATCGTCGAGGAGGCCGTGCCGGGCTTTGAGGTCGGCTGCGCCGTGCTCGGCACGGACACGCTGACCGTCGGCCGCACCGACGAGATTGAGCTCTCCGGCGGCTTTTTCGATTTTGAAGAAAAATACACGCTCAAAACCTCCCGCATCCACATGCCCGCGCGCGTAGACGCGGCAACGGAGCTGCGCATTCAGGAAGCGGCCAAAACAATCTACCGCGCGCTCGGCTGCTCGGGCTTCGCGCGCGTCGATCTCTTCCTCACGCCCTCCGGCGAGTTGGTGTTCAACGAGGTGAACACGATCCCCGGCCTCACCGCGCACAGCCGCTTCCCCAACATGATGAAAGGGATCGGCCTGTCGTTTCCGCAGATGATCGACCGGCTGCTGGGGTTGTACGTATGAGCATCCGGGAGAAAATCATCGACTATTCGCGCGGGAACGATCTTTCGCGCTTCTGGCGGCTCTACCGGCGGCAGCAGCGCGCAAAGTCCGGCTTTCGCCGGGACGTGCTGACATTTCTTATGAGCCGTTGCGCCGCGCGGCACGGCGGGTACATTGGCCCGGACGCGGTGATCCGGGGCGTGCCGTCGCTCCCGCACGGGCTGCACGGCGTTTTCATCTCGCGCTATGCCGTTATCGGGGCAAACTGCCGCATTTACCAGAACGTGACCATCGGCGAGATTGCCGGAAAAGCGCCGGAGATCGGTGACGGCTGCCTCATCG
>DPHR01000089.1:11746-12606 GCA_003522945.1 Clostridiales bacterium | reverse complement strand
GCCGCCGCTGCGCCCGAGCAGCCGGAAGGCACCGCGGATGTCACGCTGCAGGATGTGGAGGACAGCGAGTTCATCAACGGCTGAGTCCTCCGCCTTAACGGACGAAATTCTCCTGAAAAGCGAATTTTGCCTGCCCAATCGTAACCATTTGTCAATAACGAGACGGAAGCCGCCGAAGCGCACCATATACTGCGCTCCGGCGGCTCTTTTTGCGTTTTTTATACAACATATGGGCCATTCGCCACGGAAGATGTACTGTTCCAACGGAATTTTGCTCTTGCATTTTTGCCCCCTGCCTTTTATAATAAAACAGCATAGTGGGGCAAAGTGGGGCAAAGTGTCACGATTGTCCACGTGCGAACAAAGAAGGGAGGCGTCGCGTATGACCGGCGAATATATGCACACGCTCGATGCCAAGGGGCGTCTTGCGGTGCCCTCGCGCCTGCGGGACGAGCTCGGCGGCGTTTTCTATGTGACGCTCTCGATGGACCGCTGCCTTTCGGCGTACAGCGCCGAGAGCTGGCAGCGCTTTTCCGATAAGGTGGACGCGATGCCGTTCGTAAAGCAGCGCAGGATGCGCCCGCTCTTTGCCTTCGCCGCGCGCTGCGAGGCGGACGCGCAGGGCCGCATTCTCCTGCCGCAGAATCTGCGGGACTATGCCGGCCTCACGAAGGACGTGACCATCGTCGGCTGCAGCAACCATGCGGAGCTCTGGGACAGCGCGCGCTGGAACGAGATCCACGATGCGGAAATGACGCCGGAGAACATTGCCGCCGTCATGGAAGAGCTGGAGTTTTGATATGCCGGAACACAAAAGCGTGCTTCTGCACGAATGCATTGAAAATCTGAATATAAAGCCG
>DPHR01000089.1:394-11585 GCA_003522945.1 Clostridiales bacterium | reverse complement strand
TGAAAATCTGAATATAAAGCCGGACGGGATCTATGTGGACGGGACGCTCGGTCTCGGCGGCCACTCCATGGAGATCGCCAAACGCCTCACGACCGGACGGCTCATCGCCATCGATCAGGACGAGACCGCCATCGAGCGGTCAAAGGCGCGCCTCGCGCCGTGGGCGGAGCGCATCACGTTCGTCCACGGAAATTTCCGCTCGCTCGGAAAGATTCTCGACGATCTCGGCATAGACCGGGTGAACGGGATTCTCTTCGATCTCGGCGTATCCTCGCCGCAGCTCGACGAAGCCGAACGCGGCTTTTCCTATATGGCGGACGCGCCGCTCGACATGCGCATGGATCAGAGCGCACCGGTGACGGCGTGGACGGTTGTGAACACATGGCCGGAGCGGGAGCTCGTGCGCATCCTGCGCGACTACGGCGAGGAGCGCTACGCCAACCGCATTGCGGGAAATATTGTCCGCGCGCGGGAGAAGAAGCCCGTGGAAACGACGCTGGAACTTGTCGATATCATCAAAAGCGCCATGCCCGGCGCGGCGCTGCGTGAAAAGCAGCACCCCGCCAAGCGCAGCTTTCAGGCGATCCGCATCGCCGTGAACGACGAGCTGGAGGCGGAGCGGGAAATGCTCCTTACCGCCATGGACCGGCTGGCGCCCGGCGGAAGACTCTGCGTGATCAGCTTCCACTCGCTGGAAGATCGGATCGTCAAGACCGCCATCCGCGAGCGCGAGGACGGCTGCACCTGCCCGCGCGATTTCCCGGTGTGCGTGTGCGGCTTTGTGCAGACGATGAAGACCGTAACGAAGCCCATCACGGCTTCGGAAGAGGAACTGAACGACAACCCGCGCGCGCGCAGCGCAAGACTGCGTGTCGCCGAGAGAATATAAAAGGGGAGATACCCGTGAACGCAAAAACGACCGAACAGAAAACCGCGGTATTCACCCCCTGCGCAGAGAGCGCGGAAGCAACGCGCGCTTTCCCCGTTCTGGATGAGGATACCAGAGAGCTGCCCCTGATCGCCGACCGGTTTGCCGGGCGGTACTGGGACGGACGCATGGAGAAAGAGACAAACGAGACGGGCGGGAAACCGGCGCGGAAAAAGACGTGGCGCAGCGCGCTTGCCTTTGGCGCCGCCGCGGTCGCGGCCATGCTGCTTCTTGTCGGCTCGCTGACCGGACAGGCGGAGCTCACGGCAATGAATGACGAGCTCGTCGCCGTTTCGGAGCGCATCTCGGAGCTCAAAGCGGAGGAGCGCACGCTCCTTGTGGAGACCGAAAAAGCCGAGAGTCTCGCCGCCGTGGAGAGCTACGCCGTGGGAACGCTCGGCATGGAGCTGCCCCGGCTCGATCAGCGCAATACCGGCGCATCCGAGCTTTCCGACCGGGCCACGGTGCTCCACGCGCGCCGCGGACAGGGCCTGCGGTATTTCTGGGAGAACCTTCTCGACACGGTTATGGCATGTTTTTGATCCCGGCGCGGTATAATGCATCAGAATGATGCATTTGCCGATCCGGAGGAAACACCATGCCGCCCAACAGCCGACCCAACCGAACCATGCTCCGCCGCGCGCTGTTCCTTCTTACCGCGTGCGGCATTGCGGCGTTTGCCGTATTGATGCTCCAGCTTTTCCGGCTGCAGATCCTGCGCCACGACGAGCTGGAGAGCGCCGCCTTGCAGCAGCAGCTCCGCCGCACGGCGATCCCCGCCTCGCGCGGGACGATCTATGACCGCGAGGGACGCGTGCTTGCAATGAGCGCGACAACGTATACCGTGTACGTGAGCCCCGCGGAGATATCCATGAACGGCGAGGACGCCGAGCGCATTGCGTCAGGTCTTTCCGAGATCCTCGGCGTAGACCGCGAAAAGATCCTCGCGATGACCGCCGACCGGCGCAGCTGGTACAAAACCGTCAAGCGCCAGATCGAGGAAGCCGAGGCGGACGCGGTGCGCGCCTTTAAAAACGAGTACGACCTGCAGGGCGTGAAGCTCGAGCCGGATACCAAGCGCTATTACCCGTATGCTTCGCTCGCCTCGCATGTCATCGGCTTCGTCGGCGCGGACAATACCGGCCTTTCGGGACTGGAGTTTACGCAGAACGAGCTCCTGACCGGAACCGCCGGAAGCATCCTCCGGCTGAAGAACAGCGCCGGAACGGATATGATCCTCACAAGCTATGAGGATTACGTCGATGCGCAGGACGGACTCAATCTCCACTTGACAATCGATACCACCGTCCAGTACTATCTGGAGAAGCAGCTTTCCCAGGCGGTGCAGGACTTTGATATACAAAACGGCGCCGCCGGCATCATCATGGACCCGAATACGGGCGCAATTTTGGCGATGGCGTCGCTCGGAAACTTTGATCTCAACAACTACCAGCGCGTCTCCGCCGACATCCAATCGGAGATCGATTCGACCGCCGATCCGGACACCGCGGCGCAGATGCTGAAAGACGCGCAGCTTGCCCAGTGGCGCAACAAGGCCATTTCCGATACCTACGAGCCGGGCTCCACATTTAAGATCATCACGCTTGCCATCGCGCTCGAAGAGGGCGCTGCCGCGCCGTCCGACAGCTTTTACTGCGGCGGCAGCATGACGGTGCAGGGACGCGGCAAGCCGCTCAAGTGCTGGAAAACGATCGGTCACGGTCCGCAGACGCTTACGCAGGCGGCGCAGCATTCGTGCAACGTAGCATTTGCCACGCTGGGGCTCCGTATCGGCGAGGAGACGTTCTACCGCTACTGCGAGAGCTTCGGCTTTTTCCGCGCGAGCGAAAATCCGGACGCTTCTCTCACGGGGAAGACCGGCATTTCGCTTCCGGGCGAGAGCGGCAGCATCTGGTGGCCGCGCAGCGTCTTCTGCAACAGCGAAAACTTTTCGCAGCTTGCGGCGGCGTCGTTCGGCCAGACGTTCAACATCACGCCGCTCCAGCTCATCACCGCCGTGAGCGCCTGCTGCAACGGCGGGTATCTTATGAAGCCGTACATCGTCGATTCCGTCACGGACGGCACCGGCGCGCTTATATCGAAAACCGAGCCGGAGATGCTCCGGCAGGTCATTTCCGAGAAGACGAGCGCGCAGGTGAACGCTGTTCTGGAGCAGGTCGTGTGCGATACGAAGCAGGGCACCGGCAAAAACGCCTATGTTGCCGGGTATCACATCGCCGGCAAGACCGGCACCTCCGAAAAGGTGGCGCAGGACGCCGCCGGCGGAAAGAAGGAATACATCGTCTCCTTCATCGGCTACGCGCCCGCGGACGATCCGCAGGTCGTGTGCCTCGTTTTGATGGATACGCCCTCAAACGAGAGCGGTATCTATATCTCCGGCGGGCAGATGGCCGCGCCCGTCGTCGGGCGCATCCTCGGCGAAGTGCTGCCGTATCTCGGCGTACAGCCGCAATACAGCGAAGCGGAGGAAAAATACATCGACCGCGCTGTGCCGCCGCTCACCGGCAAAACGCCGGAGGAAGCGGTAAAGCTGCTCCGCGAGGCCGGGCTCGCCGCCCGGATCGAAGGGACCGGCGACATTGTCACCGGCCAGCTGCCGGGGAAGGGAACGGTCGTTGCGAGCGGCACAACGGTTCTTGTCTATACCGGTGAAATACCGGAGGCAGAAGAGGAGACCGTGCCGGAGCTCACGGGGCTCACCTATACCGAGGCGCGGGAAGCGCTCTTTTCACGAAGGCTGTTCCTCCGCTCGGACAGCACGATCCTCGCCGACAGCGATACGGTGCGCGTTGTGTTCCAGAGCACCGGCACGGGGGAGAGCGTTCCCACGGGCAGCGTAATTGAGGTCAGCATCGTCAACGACGATAACGATACATACGGCCGGTATTGAAAAGCCGGCCGGGACAATGAGGAAGTACCATGAAACTATCGGAAATTCTCAAGGGAATAAACGTTCTCTCCGCAGCCGCCTCCGGCGATACGGAGATCACGGGCGTCTGCTACGATTCCCGCCGCGTGAAGAGCGGCGACCTTTTCGTCGCCGTGCGCGGGTATGAGTCGGACGGACATAAATATATCCCCATGGCGGTGGAAAAGGGCTGCGCCGCCGTGCTGTGCGAGGAAGCGCCCGCCGGAAACGTGCCGTACGTCCAGACGGACGACAGCCGTCTCGGTCTCGCGCTCGCCGCGCGGAACTTCTACGGCGACCCCAGCCGCGAAATGAAGGTCATCGGCATCACCGGCACGAACGGCAAAACGACGACCACCATCCTCATAAAGCAGATCCTGGAAAAGACCCTCGGCGCGAAGGTCGGGCTCATCGGCAGCATCTCGAACATGATCGGCGACGAGGAATTCCACGCCGAGCACACCACACCGGAATCCTGCGATCTGCAGGCGCTCTTCCGTCAGATGGCGGATGCCGGGTGCACCCACTGCGTGATGGAGGTTTCCTCTCACTCGCTGGTGCTGCGCCGCGTGGCGGGCGTGCATTTTGCCGTCGGCCTCTTCACGAATCTGACGCAGGATCATCTCGACTTCCACAACACGATGGAGGAATATGCGAAGGCTAAGGCAATGCTCTTCCCCATGTGCGAAAAAACGGCGGCGAACGCGGACGATCCGTGGACCGAAACGGTTATGAAGGACGCGCCGCAGCCGGTGTATACCTTCTCGGCGAAGAGCGACAGCGCTTCGCTCACGGCGCGCGATATCCGTCTCGCGCCGAGCGGCGTGCGCTTCTGCGCGCTGGAAGAGGGCGAGCTCGTCCGCGTAAAGACGAACCTGCCGGGACAGTTTTCCGTGTATAACGCGCTCGCGGCGATCTCGTGCGCGCGGCTGCTCGGCGTATCTCTCGCGGACGCGGCCGCGGCGCTCGAAACGGCCCACGGCGCAAAGGGGCGCGTAGAGCCGGTGCCGACGGACGGCGATTACAGCATTTTCATCGACTATGCCGTCACGCCGGACGCTATTGAAAACGTTCTCACGACGCTGCGCGGCATTGCGCCGAAGCGTCTCGTGATGCTCTTCGGCGCCGGCGGCGACCGCGACCGGAAAAAACGCCCGATCATGGGAAAGCTCTCTGCGGACATTGCCGATTTCGTCATCGTTACAAGCGACAACCCGCGCACCGAGGATCCCATGAGCATCATCGAGGAGATCCTGCCCGGCGTGCGCGCGGGCAAAGCGCCCTACAAGGTTATCTGCGACCGCCCGGAGGCCATCCGCTGGGCGATCGACCATCATGAGCCGGGCGACGTCATCCTGCTCTGCGGCAAGGGCCACGAGGATTATCAGATCATCGGCCACGAGAAGATCCACATGGACGAGCGCGAGATCGTCGCGGACTATCTTGCCGAACGCGCGAAGCGCACCTGACAAAGCAAAAGAGGAAAGGCACGGGAAAAAGAATGACTTGGAAGCTGATTTTGGCGCTTGTCGTCGGATTTTGTATATCGAGCGCCGTAGGCGCGGTTTTGGTACCGTATCTGCGGAAAATCAAAGCCGGGCAGGCGATCCGGGAGGACGGCCCCACGTGGCACATGAGCAAGACCGGCACGCCCACGATGGGCGGGCTGATGTTCATCATCGCCGTTACGGTCGTTTGTCTCACGGTCGGCTTCTCCTGCATGGCGAACGGCGAGTGGGGACACATTTTCATTCTCGTGTTCGGTCTCGTGTTCGGCGCGATCGGCTTTCTGGACGACTATGAAAAGCTGCGCCACAAGCAGAATCTCGGCCTGAGCGCAAAGATGAAGTTCCTTCTGCAGCTCCTTGCCGCCACGTGCTTTTTGCTGCTGCTCCGCTTCACCGGCTATCTGAGCCCGAATCTCTATATCCCGTTCTGGAACACCTATGTCCCGGTCTCCGAGCCGCTGTACTTCATTTTTGCGGCGTTTGTCATCGTCGGCACGGTGAACGCCGTGAACATCACCGACGGCGTGGACGGCCTCGCGGCGGGCACGTGCGTGCCCGTGTTCCTCTGCTTCACGGCCATTGTGTTCTGCTGGGGCAAAGAGTATATGCCGCAGGGCATTTTCGCCAGCGGCATGGTCGGCGCGCTGCTCGGCTTCCTGATCTACAATTTCAACCCCGCGCGCGTATTCATGGGCGACACCGGCTCGCTCTTCCTCGGCGGGTGCATCTCGGGTCTGGCGTTCGCGCTGGATGTGCCGCTGCTGCTCATCCCGCTTTGCATCATGCCGATCATTGAAACGCTTTCGGACATCATCCAGGTGGCGTATTTCAAGCTCTCCCACGGCAAGCGCGTATTCAAAATGGCCCCCTTCCACCACCATCTGGAGATGGGCGGCTGGACGGGCCGGAAATGGAAAGAAAAAGAGATCTTCGTCCTGTTTGCGGGCATCACGTTCGTGATGGCGGTCGTATCGCTTCTCGGCGTAACGGGACGCTATTCCTTCTGAGCTTTTGAGAGGGTAATACCGGAGGCTCTCATGGATCATACTTCGACCGGCGCCGCGCCGGTCAAAACGGGTAAGGCAGACCGCAGGGCGGATCTGCCTTTCCTTGTTATCACGCTCACGCTGCTCGGCGTCGGCGTGGTGATGGTGCTCTCGGCGAGCTTTGCAAGCGCGTATTACGATCTGCAGGGCGAGACCGGACACAACCCGGTGTATTTTTTCTCCCGGCAGGCCATCTTCGCCGCGGCGGGCGTGTGCGTAATGCTCATCGCCTCGCGCATTCCGATGCGCGTTTATCGCGCCTGCGCGCTGCCGCTGCTGCTCGTTTCCGTCGCAAGTCTTGCGGCAGTGCTGGTCATCGGCACGGTCGTAAACGGAGCAAGACGATGGATAAGTCTCGGCTTCACGACGTTCCAGCCGTCAGAAATTACAAAAATCGCAATTATTCTTTACTTTTCGGCGCTGATATGCAAATATAAAGACCGGATGCGCACCTTCCGGTACGGCATCGCGCCGTTCGCGGCGATACTGGCGGTCGTTTCGGCGCTGCTCGTGCTTGAGCCGCACTTTTCCGCAACGATCATCATCCTTGCCATCGGAGCTTCCATGCTCTTTCTCGGCGGGGTACGGCTGCACTGGTTCATTGGCGCGGCCGGTGTGCTGCTCGTCGGCGCGGTCGCGGCGGTGCTGTTCGTGCCGTATGTCGCGGCGCGCGTGGCGTCCTTCCGCGACCCCTTCTCCGATCTCACCGGCGACGGCTGGCAGATCGTCCAGTCGCTCTATGCGATCGGCTCGGGCGGGCTGTCCGGTCTCGGTCTCGGCATGAGCCGCCAGAAATACCTCTATCTTCCCGAGGAACACAACGACTTTATTTTCTCCGTCGTGTGCGAGGAGCTGGGGTTCATCGGCGCCTCGGCGATCCTTCTTCTTTTTGCCATGCTCATCGTGCGCGGGTACTGGATCTCCCTGCAGAGCACCGACCGCTTCAGCTTCCTTACCGGCTGCGGCATCACAACGATGCTCGCGCTGCAAATCGTGCTGAATGTTGCGGTATGTACGAATCTCGTCCCCTGCACGGGCATCTCGCTGCCGTTTTTCAGCTACGGCGGTACGGCGCTGCTCATCCAGATGGGGGAGGCGGGGATACTGCTGAGCATATCGCGGGAGAACCCCTGTGCGGCCTACGCGCCGCGGGAGTTTTTCCATAAAGTAAAAAATCAAAAAATCGAGGAATGACCTATGCGTTTTCTGTTTGCCTGCGGCGGCACCGCGGGCCATGTAAATCCCGCCGTCGGCGTGGCCGGGCGGATCCGCGAGCTTCTGCCGGAGAGCGAAATTTTGTTCATCGGCGCTCTCGGCAAAATGGAAATGGAGCTTGTCCCCCGCGAGGGGTACGAGATCCGCGGCGTGCCGGTGAGCAATCTGAGCCGGTCGCTCTCGGTGGAGGGCATCAGGCACAATATAAAATTTGTCTCCGATCTCATCAAGTCCGGCCCGGCGTGCCGGAAGATCATCGAGGAATTTAAGCCGGACGTCGTTATCGGCACCGGCGGGTACGTCTGCTACCCGGTGCTGCATGAGGCGGCAAAGCTCGGCATCCCCACCGTCGTGCACGAGAGCAACGCCGAACCCGGCCTTACGACACGCCAGCTGGAAAAGTGCGTGGATAAGATCATGGTCGGCTTTGCCGAGGCGCGGGAAAACTATAAACACCCCGAAAAGGTCGTCGTGACCGGCACGCCCGTGCGTCTTGGCTTCATGCGCTCGGATAAGAGCGCCGCGCGCCGCGCGCTCGGTATCGCGGAGGACGAACCGCTCGTCGTTTCCGTTTGGGGCAGTCTCGGCGCAACGGAAATGAACAAGACCGTCGCGCGCATGATCGCTCTCGCCATGGACGGCGCGGAGCGTCCCTTCCGGCTCGTCCACTCGGCGGGCAAGCGCGGCATAAAGAGCATGACGGAGTATATGAGCGAAGAGCTCGGCCTCTCCGACTGGAAGGAAGCCGGGTTTGACGTGGTGGACTATATTTATGATATGCCCCTTCTCATGGCAGCGGCGGACATCGTCCTCTGCCGGAGCGGCGCGTCCACGCTTGCGGAGCTCACCGCCATCGGCAAACCGGCGATCCTCGTTCCCAGTCCGAACGTGGTGAATAACCATCAGGAGAAAAATGCCCGCGTGCTCGAGCGCGGCGGCGGCGCCGTCGTGCTGCTCGAGAGCGACGCCGGAGCCGATGTGATGCTCTCCACGATCAACGGGCTTTTGAGCGATAAGGAAAAGCTCGCCGAAATGGAAGAGCATATGCGCGATCTTGCCGTGGAGAACGCTACCGACGAGATCACGTCCATCGTCCTCTCTCTCGCCTCCGGGGAGTAATTTGGCAAACGGCGCTTTCTCTGCATAGTATGGCTTGAAAATGCTGTGCGGGGGAAGAACTATGAGTATATGGCATATAACCGGCGGGTCGCCGCTTCGCGGACAGATCCGCGTACAGGGCTCAAAGAACGCGGTTTTGCCGGTGATCGCGGCGTCGCTTCTCTGCGGCGCGGAAACGGAGCTGCTCAACTGCCCGAATTTGAGCGATGTTGACGCGGCGATGGACATTCTCCGCTATCTCGGCTGCACCGCGGCGCGCTGCGGCGACGCTCTCTGCATCGATACGACCGCGCCCGCGCGGTGCGATATTCCGCGCGAGCTGATGCACCGGATGCGCTCCTCCGTGATATTTCTCGGCCCGCTGCTCGCCCGCTTCGGCGAGGCGGAGGTATCGCTCCCCGGCGGCTGCGAGCTCGGCCCGCGGCCGATCGATCTCCATCTGCACGCCCTGAGGCTTCTGGGCGCGGAGATCGAGGAGGGCGAGGACAGCATCGTGTGCCGGGCTTCGCACCTTCGCGGCGCGGAGATATCGCTTGCGCTGCCGAGTGTCGGCGCAACGGAAAACGCCATGATCGCCGCCTGCGCGGCGGAGGGGACGACCGTCATCTATAACGCCGCCCGCGAGCCGGAGATCGAAACGCTGCAAAGCTATCTTTGCGCGCTCGGCGCGGACGTATCCGGCGCAGGCTCGCCTGTCATCCGGATCACCGGCTTTTCCCCGCGCTCTCACGCGGGACTTCGCATTCCGCCCGACCGGATCGCCGCGGCAACATATCTCTGCTGCACGGCGTGCGCCGGCGGGGAGATCGAGCTTACCGCCGCCGCGCCCGGACAGATCGTCCCCGTGCTTGACGCGCTTCGCGCGATGGGCTGCGCCGTGAGCACGCACGGAGATCGCATACATATGACCGCCCACGGCCGCCCGGCCTCGCCCGGCGCGATCGTCACAAGGCCCTATCCCGGTTTTCCGACGGACGCAGCGCCGCTGCTGATGGCGGCGTCGCTCCGGTGCACAAGACCGGCGATGTTTATTGAGAACATTTTCTCCGGCCGCTACCGCCACGCCGAGGAGATGCGCGCTCTCGGCGCGCAGATCGTCCTGCGCGGGCCGATGGCGCTCGTGACCGGCGTGGAAACGCTGCATGGCGCTTCCATGAAAAGCCCCGACCTTCGCGGCGGAGCGGCGCTCGTGGCCGCGGCGCTCGGCGCGGAAGGGGAAAGTACCGTGACCGACGCCGGTCACATCCTGCGCGGGTACGAATCGCTGGACGAGACGCTGCGCTCGCTCGGAGCATCGGTCTGGCGCGAGAAAGCATAGAGCAACACCACACAAAAGGAGCAGAACATGGCATCGGAAATGGAATTCAGTCAGCACAGTAAAGTAAAGCGCCGCAGCCCGTGGCATGGGCCGATGGTCCTCGTTTTGCTTTTCTTTGTCGTTATTCTGGTTATGAGCTTGGCGTTCCGCGTCTCGAAGATCGAGGTCATCAACGCCTCGGAGTATACCGACGAGGAGATCATCAGCGCCTCCGGCGTTGAGCGCGGCGCGAACCTCTTTTTTGTGGACCGCTTCAAGGCGGCGAGCATGATCTTTTCCGACCTGCCGTATATGGACACCGTGAGCATCACGCGGCAGCTCCCGAACAAGATCGTCATTCAGGCGGAGGGCTCGGCGCCCGCGGCGTATATGGTCATTGACGAGGAGTACTGGCTGCTCGACCGCAGCGGGAAAATGCTCGGCACGACCGATTCCCTCACGGCGGGGAACTATCCGGAGATCCGCTCGCTCGAACCGATGACGGTGCTCGAGGGGGAGGATATGCTTGTGGAAGGAACCAATGCCGAACGCCTTGCCGTGCTGCAGACGATCCTCCCGGCGCTCCGCGCGGAGGACGTTTCCTCGCTCGTGGAATGGATCGATCTCCGCGATCCAGCAAACCCCTCGCTGCGCTACGACGGCCGTCTCACGGTCTATCTCGGCGCGGAGGGAGAGATGCTCTACCGCATCGCCATGCTTAAAAACGTCGTTTCCCAGCTCGCCGCGGAGGACGCCGGAACGCTCTATTATACGAACGGCAGCGCCTGGACTTTCAGCCCGGATTGAGTAAAACAGCGGTTTTCGTTTCAAATTTGTTACAAAAACCAGCCGCAGGTCAACATAATGCTGTTGACCTGCGGTTAAAAACGTTATAAAATGACAAGAGTATGAGTATAAACCCCAAATAGGAACCGGGAGGGTATATAGAATGGCAATCACCAAAGACGCGGAGAACGTTGTCACCATCAAAGTCATCGGCATCGGCGGCGCCGGCAACAATGTTGTCAACCGCATGGCGGCCGACGATACGAAGGGCGTGGAGTTCATCGCGGTCAATACCGATAAACAGGCTCTCGCTGTTTCCGGCGCGAAGCAGACCATCCAGATCGGCGAAAAGCTGACGCACGG
>DPHR01000089.1:0-146 GCA_003522945.1 Clostridiales bacterium | reverse complement strand
GATCGGCGAAAAGCTGACGCACGGCCAGGGCGCGGGCTCCGACCCCGATGTCGGCAAGCGCGCCGCCGAGGAGAGCCGCAACGCCATCGCCGAGGCGCTCGAGGGTACCGATATGGTATTCCTCACCGCCGGTATGGGCGGCGGCA
>DPHR01000047.1:7501-7682 GCA_003522945.1 Clostridiales bacterium | reverse complement strand
GCGGAGCCCACGGCAGCCCCTGCCGCCGACGCTCCCGCATCCGAAGCCCCCGCCGAGACCGAAGCTCCCGCCGAATCGCAGGGCATGCTCGATCAGATCAAGGCCGACGGTGTTCTCTACGTCACCCTCTCCCCCGACTTTGCGCCGATGGAGTTTGTCGATTCCTCCAAGGACGGGCAGG
>DPHR01000047.1:1279-7296 GCA_003522945.1 Clostridiales bacterium | reverse complement strand
CTCCAAGGACGGGCAGGAGCAGTACGTCGGCTTTGACGTGACGCTCGCCAAGTACATCGCCGAGTACATCGGCGTGGATCTTGTCATTGAGCCGATGAGCTTTGACGCCTGCCAGACCGCCGTTTACACCGGCTCCGTGCCGATGTCCATTTCCGGCTACTCCTGGACGGAGGAGCGCAGCGAGAACTACGAGATCTCCGATTACTACTACGCCGGCGATAACGAGACCGAGCAGGTCATCCTCATCAAAAAGACCGACGCCGACAAGTACACCTCCGCCGAGGACTTCTCCGGCGTGGATGTCGGCGCGCAGAACGCCTCGCTCCAGATGAATCTCCTCACCTCCCAGCTGCCCGACGCGAACCCCATCACCATCGGCGATCTCGGCGTTGGCGTGCTGGAGCTGCAGAACGGCAGCATCGAGGCGCTGGCCGTTGCGAAGGGCAATGCCGAAATGATCCTTGATTCCAACCCCGATCTTATGATCTGCCCCTGGGAATTTGAAGTTGCCGCCGAGTATGAGGCGAACGTCATTCTCATCACCAAAGGCGAGACCGCGCTGCTGAACGTTGTCAACGAAGCTCTCGCCAAGGCCTATGCCGACGGACTGTACGGCACATGGTACGAAGACGCCGTCGCGCTTGCCAAGTCGGAGAACGCCGCCGAAGTAAGCGTTGAAGACTGATTGCAAATAACAAGCTGCCCGCCGTAGGGGATCTCTCCGGCGGGCGGAGGGGAAGGATCCGTCCATGAGTTTCATAAAGTTTGAAAACATCGTCAAGCTGTTCACCAAATACTGGGAAAAGTTTCTGGTGACCGGCGTATCGTATACGCTGCTGCTCGCCGCGATCACGGTGGCGTTCGGCGCGGTGATCGCCTGCCTGCTCGCGGGAATGAAGCTTTCCAAGATCGCGCCGCTGCGCTGGCTTTCCACAGCTTACATCGAGATCATCCGCGGCACGCCGATGCTTCTGCAGCTCTATTTCTTTTTCTTTGCCCTGCCCGCGCTCATTCCGGCGCTCAATAAGCAGAAATTTCTCTGCATCGCCATCGCGCTCGTCTGCAACAGCGCCGCCTACGTCTCCGAGGTCATCCGCTCGGGCATTCAGTCGGTAGACGCCGGGCAGAGCGAGGCGGCCATGAGTCTCGGCATGAATTCGTTCCAGCGCACCTGGTACATTCTCGTGCCGCAGGCGCTCAAAACGATCCTTCCCGCGCTCGGCAACGAGTTTATCATGATCGTGAAGGACACCTCGCTCGCGTCCACGTTCTTTATCGGCGATCTCATGACACAGTATCTCATCGTGCGCGGCGCAAGCTATCTGCCTCTGGAGCCGCTCGTGATCGTCGGCGTCATTTATTTTATTCTGACGTTCCTGCTCAGCAAACTGTTCGGATTCTTTGAAAGGAGGATGAGCCGTGCAGACCGGTGAAACGCTCATTGAGGTCAAAGACCTCTGCAAACACTTCCGCGACGGTACGGTCAAAGCGCTCGACGGTGTGAGTCTCACGATCTGCAAGGGCGACGTGATCGTCATCATCGGTCCCTCCGGCAGCGGCAAGTCCACGTTCCTGCGCTCGCTCAACCTGCTTGAAACGCCGACCTCCGGCAGCGTGATCGTCGAAGGAACGGATATCACGAAGAAGAAAAACGCGCAGGGAAAGAAGATCGATCTCGACGCGCACCGCCGGAAGATGGGCATGGTGTTCCAGCACTTCAATCTTTTCCCGCATAAAACGGTGCTCGAAAATCTGACCATCTCCCCCATTCTTGTAAAAAAAGCGGACAAGGCCGTGGCAAAGGCAAAGGCCGTGGAGCTTTTGGAGCGTGTCGGACTCGCCGACCGCGCCGACGCTTACCCCTCGCAGCTCTCCGGCGGGCAGAAGCAGCGCGTCGCCATCGTGCGCGCGCTCGCCATGGAGCCGGACGTGATGCTCTTTGACGAACCGACGAGCGCGCTTGACCCCGAAATGGTCGGTGAGGTGCTCGACGTTATGAAGCAGCTCGCCCGCGACGGCATGACGATGGTCGTCGTGACGCACGAAATGGGCTTTGCCCGCGAGGTCGGCAACCGCGTCGTATTCATGGACGAGGGGCGCATCGTGGAGCAGGGCACGCCGGAAGACATCTTCCAGCACCCGCAAAGCGCCCGTTTGCAGGATTTTCTTTCCAAGGTGTTGTGATATGAACGAAATCAAAAAAGCCGCGCTGCATACGATCGACGCGCACGCAAATACTTTCACCGCGATCTCCGACGCGATCTGGGACGAGCCGGAGCTTTCGCTCAAGGAATTCAAGGCCGCCGCGCTCTATACGGACGCGCTGGAAAAGCTGGGCTTCACGGTGCAGAAGAACCTCTGCGGCATTGAAACGGCGTTTTCCGGCTCCTACGGCTCCGGCCATCCGGTGATCGGCATCCTCGGCGAGTTTGACGCGCTCTCCGGCCTCTCGCAGCAAAGCGGCGTTGCCGAAGCGCAGAGCGTAACCCCCGGCGGAAACGGCCACGGCTGCGGCCACAATCTGCTCGGCGCCGGTTCGCTCGCCGCCGCCGCGGCGGTAAAGGAGTATCTCGCCGCGAGCGGAAAGCCCGGCACCGTCGTTTTCTTCGGTTGCCCCGGCGAGGAAGGCGGCGCGGCCAAGGCATATATGGCGCGCGAGGGGCTCTGGTACGGGCTCGACGCCGCGCTCACCTGGCACCCGTCCGACACGAACGAGGTATCCACCGGCACGAACAACTCCTGCATTCAGGTGCTCTATAAATTCCACGGCGTCGCCTCGCACGCCGCCGGAGACCCGCACAACGGGCGCAGCGCGCTCGACGCTGTGGAGCTTATGAACATCGGCGTGCAGTTTCTGCGCGAGCACATGACCGACGACTGCCGCATCCACTATGCCATCACGGACGCGGGCGGCGTGTCGCCGAACGTCGTGCAGGCGAACGCCTCGGTGCTCTACATGGTCCGCGCCAACAAGGTCGCCGATTCCGTAAAGCTCCAGAAGCGCGTGGACGCCATCGCCGAGGGCGCGGCGCTTATGACCGGGACAAGCTACGAGCGCGTATTCATCGACGGCACGGCGGAAACGCTTCCGAACTTCACGCTCGAAGCGCTGCTGCACGCCTCGTTCGCCGAAACCGGCGTACCGCAGTATACGGCGGAGGAGCTTGCCTTTGCCTCGTCGCTCTGCCGGACATTCCCGCCGCAGACGCGCGCTCCCGGCATCGGCGCAAAGTTTGACAGCGAAATCGCCAAAGAATCCCGTGCGCTTTCAGAGAATATGACCAAGCCCATGAACGACTTCCTCCTCCCTCTCTACTCCGGCGAGGGCTTTCTCCCCGGCAGCACGGACGTCGGCGACGTGAGCTGGCAGACGCCGACAGCGCAGGCGCTTATCGCCGCGTGGCCGGCGGGCGTGCCGGGCCATTCGTGGCAGGTCGTTGCCTGTGGGAAAACATCCCTTGCACACAAGGCGATCCTCTGCGCCGGAAAAACTCTGGCAGCCGCCGTCATCGCACTCATTGACGATCCCGCGCTGCTGCAAAAGGCCCGCGAGGAATACGCCGGGCGAGCTGGATCCGGCTACGTCTGCCCCATCGAGCCGGACGCCGTGCCGATCGCGATCTGATATCCCAAAGCATTTCCCGACAAATGTCCGCCGGTTCTCTGTCCGCCGGACATTTGTTTTTATTCATTGTCAAAATCCACAGTATATTCATTTTTATTCGTGTTTCCCCGTTCACGATTCATAAATTTCATAAATCTCCGAATTTTATTCGTAAACAGGCTTGACTTTATGAGTGGCCGGTGTTAATATCCGTCCATACTAAATAATAATTCATTTGGAGGAAGAAACAATGAATACCGTTCCCAAGTACATGTCCACCGCCGTCACCGTCATTCAGTGCGCAACGATCGTTGCCCTGATCGCGATCTTCGCCCCGCTGTTCATATAATGCACTGAAGGTCGTATAAAAATGCCCTGCACACAAACCCCGTCTGCTTTCAAAGAGGCAGACGGGGTTTTTCAATGTTCTGATGAGTCAATAATTCGCCGCAAAACCGGCACAGCTCAGTTTTTGAGATGGATCAGCCCGCAGCGGTCAGTTCCTCCCAAGTGATAAAACTGCCGCACGCCGTGGTTTTGGATCCATGATTCAGCAAAATGGGCCGCTGTGCCGCATCGCCCAGCAGCGAGAAATCTCCAGTAACAGAATAGTTTCCGCCGGAAGAGTTTGCCCGAATCCGAATCGTGTCGTTATCTATATACTCCCATTTCATAGTGGAATACTTGGAATTGCTAAGGTTTTCAAATGAATCAAATACGATTCCCTCTCCATTCTCCCCAAAGACCATAAACTGATTTGCAATGACCCATATCCCGTTATCTTGTGCCAAAAGGTACTTTTCGACTTCCGCGCGGACCTCCGCGCCAGCAGCTTCGTAGTCATCCCGTCTCACATAGGGATATCTTTTCGTGTCGGTAACAAGTTCTGTTCGTCCACCGAGCTCCAACCGCAGAGTAACATTTTCCTCCACGCCATCTTCCGAAACGATAATCGCCATGTTATTCTCATCTTCGCTCCGCGTGTAGGTGCAGGGAACATTGTCATGTGTCCCTTCTCCGGTACACTCGAAAACATAGATGTCACCGTCTGCGGAATTAATCCACTCATAGCTGAACGGTCGGTTACTGGCAGTAAAAGCCAGAAAATCGTATTTTTCTCTGGCGTCTCTCAAATCAGAGATATTCTCCACGCTCTCTTTTTCCTCATCGGAGAGTGCATCATACATTTTTTCCGCCTCTTCAATGGCTTCAAAACTAAGCAAAGATATTTTTCCCAAAGAAGAAATTGCCTCTTCCACGCTTTGAACCTGCCTGCTCTTCCCGCAACCGCATAAAGACACGCATAAAGCCAGTACTAAAATCGCAGATATTCTCTTTTTCATTCCATTTCTCCTCCTTAAAATAGAGACCGATATTGGTCATTATTGCTATACCACAAATTCGGTTATCATGTCAAGAGGTAAGGGAGGGACTTGGCATGATTTCGTATGATAAATTGTGGAATACCATGAAGAAACGCAAGATTTCACAATATGCGCTCAAGAAAAAATACGGCATCAGCCCCGGACAGATTACCCGCCTAAAGCGGAACGAAAGTGTCAGCACGCACACAATTGAAATGTTCTGCAAAATACTTTCCTGTGATATCAGCGATATAATGCAGTATATACCGGATGAAACGGACGAGAAATAAGGCCCTATTTTTGTTTTGATAAGACCAGAACGCAACCCTCCAAAGCAGCATTCGCCAGGGGGCTGCGCCATATGTGTTGCCACAGGGAGCTTTTCTTAACAGAAAAACGCTGTGCGAACTTTCGTTCGCACAGCGTTTTCTTTTCTATCGGTTTACCGGCAGACGAGCTCGTCGTTTTCGACATCCACCGTGAGCGTGCTGCCCGCGGCGATATCGCCGGAGAGGATGGCTCTCGCCAGCAGCGTTTCCACGCTGCTCTGGAGATACCGGCGCAGCGGACGCGCGCCGTAGAGCGGATCGTAGCCGCGCTCGATGATAAGCTCCTTCGCCTTATCGGTGATGCAGAGCTTGAGCGAGCGGTCGGCCAGGCGCTTCTTGAGCCCTTCGACCATGATATCGATGATGCCGGTGAGGTTGTCCTTCGTGAGCGGCTTGAAGAGGATCGTCTCATCGAGACGGTTCAAAAACTCCGGCCGGAACGCGCGGTGCAGCTCGGCCATCACGGCTTCCTTCGCGGAATCGGTGATGTTGCCCTCCATATCGATGCCTTCGAGCAGGTACTGGCTGCCGAGGTTCGAGGTGAGGATGATGATCGTGTTCTTGAAGTCTACGGTGCGGCCCTGCGAATCGGTGATGCGGCCGTCGTCGAGAATTTGCAGCAGGATGTTGAACACATCCGGGTGCGCCTTTTCGATCTCGTCGAACAGCACAACGCTGTAGGGTTTGCGCCGCACGGCCTCGGTGAGCTGGCCGCCCTCG
>DPHR01000047.1:0-1091 GCA_003522945.1 Clostridiales bacterium | reverse complement strand
ACGTATCCCGGAGGCGCGCCGATCAGACGCGAAACGGAGAACTTCTCCATATACTCGGTCATATCGATGCGCACGATGTTGTGCTCGTCGTCAAAGAGGCATTCGGCAAGGGACTTCGCAAGCTCGGTCTTGCCGACACCCGTGGGGCCGAGGAACAGGAAGCTGCCGATCGGGCGGTTCGGGTCGGCAATGCCGGCGCGGGAGCGGAGAATGGCCTCCGTGACCTTCTGCACAGCCTCGTCCTGACCGACGACACGGCGGTGGAGATAATCATCCAGATGCAGGAGCTTTTCGCGCTCGCCCTCGACGAGGCGCGCCACGGGGATACCCGTCCAGCGCGCGACGATGGCGGCGATCTCCTCCTCGGTAACGGTGTCGTGCACCATGGAGTTCTGCTTCTTCTCCTCCGAGGCTTTCACGGCCTCGGCGAGTTTTTTCTCCAGCGCGGGCAGCTCGGAATATTTGAGCCGGGCCGCCGTTTCATACTCGTAGCGCAGCTGCGCGTTTTCGATGTCCGCGTGAAGCTTTTCGATCTCGCCCTTGAGCTTTTTGACCTCGTCCACGCTGTTCTTTTCGCTTTCCCAGCGCGCTTTCATCTCATTGAACTTGTCCTTGAGATTGGCGAGCTCTTCGCGCAGCTTGGCGAGACGATCCTGGCTGAGCTGGTCGTCCTCCTTCTTGAGCGCCATTTCCTCGATTTCGAGCTGCATGATCTTGCGGCGGATGCCGTCGAGCTCCTCAGGCATGGAATCGATCTCCGTGCGGATCTGGGCGCACGCCTCATCCACAAGGTCAATGGCCTTATCGGGGAGGAAACGGTCGGTGATGTAGCGGTTGGAGAGCGTCGCGGCAGCGACAAGCGCGTTATCGTGGATACGCACACCGTGATAGACCTCGTAGCGCTCCTTCAGACCGCGGAGAATGGAGATCGTGTCCTCGACCGTCGGCTCATCCACCTGCACGGGCTGGAAGCGGCGCTCGAGCGCGGCGTCCTTTTCGATATACTTGCGGTACTCGTCGAGCGTCGTGGCGCCGATGCAGTGCAGCTCGCCGCGGGCGAGCATCGGCTTCAAGAGGTTGCCGGCGTCCAT
>DPHR01000105.1:2516-4811 GCA_003522945.1 Clostridiales bacterium | reverse complement strand
ACGCTGCTCTCCGCCATGGAGACTGCCGGAAAGGAAGATATGCCGGAAGAAGCGGAACGAAAGGGGCTGGGAACGCCCGCCACCCGCGCCGCCATCATCGAAAAGCTGGTAGCCACGGGCTTTGTGGAGCGCAAGCGGGCGAAGAAGGCCGTCAGCCTTGTGCCTGCCCATACCGGCGTTTCCCTCATCACCGTGCTGCCGGAGCAGTTACAGTCCCCGCTTCTCACCGCCGAATGGGAATACCGCTTGCAGCAGGTGGAGCGCGGCGAGCTTTCCCCGGATGAGTTCATGACCGGCATTGCGGATATGCTCACGGAGCTGGTAAAAACCTACAAGGTCATCTCCGGCGCGGAGGTGCTGTTCCCCTCCGGCCGGGAGGTCATCGGCAAATGCCCCCGCTGCGGCAGCGACGTGACCGAGAGCAAAAAGGGCTTCTTCTGCGAGAAAAACGACTGCCGCTTCGGGCTGTGGCGGGACAACAAGTTCTTTGCCGCCAAGCGCGCCGCTCTGACAAAAAAGGTCGCCGCCGCGCTGCTTGCAGACGGGCGGGTGAAACTCACCGGCCTCTACTCCGAAAAGACCGGCGGCACCTACGACGCCACCGCCGTGCTGGAGGATACCGGCGAGAGCGTCCGCTTCCGTTTGGAATTTGACAAGGGGGCGAGGACATGAAGCTCTCCAAGCTGGAGCAGGAAAGTATCATCCTCTACAACGAGGAAGAATCCACCGCCAGCATCTACACCCACGACCCCAAGCTGAAGCGCAAGCTCAAGCGCCTTGCGGAGAAATACCCGGACAAGGTGTACCCGGATAAGGCCGTCCATGCCGGAGCGGTCAGCTACGCCGTGCCGAAAAGCTGCGTCAGCGTCCGGGAGCCGTTCAGCGACGAGCGGCGCAGGGCCGCCAGCGAACGCGCCAAAAACGCCGGATATACGCCGCCCGCAAGGAGTATATACTCCGAAAACGAATGAGAACCGAGCGCCCGCACAGGAAAGCATACCCTTGCGCGGGCGCTGCCATTTTAGGGGTAAACAGCCCATGAAATGAAAGGAAGTGCCTATGACACGAAAATCTCCGTATCCGACAAGAGCGGATTATCCGGCATTGATTGAAAATGCCAAGCCTGCGCTGCGCGAGCTGTTGGGCGCGGCCTCGTATGAACGGAGGATCGCCGTTCTCAACGAATGTTCTCTCGATGTGGTCAATACCATCTGCACGATCATGGTGCTGGGACGGCACAGCCTCTATCTTCGCCGCAAAAAGCCCTTAAACGCGCCGGACGCGGTATTTGTCCGGTGGGCGGCAGACCTGTGGACGCTGCGTGAGCAGGACAAGGCAGGCGACATCCGCTATCTCTGCGGAAAAACGGATTTACGGGAATATCTTTCGCGGGGGCTTCAGCTCCTGCGTATCGACCTGACGGAAGGAGGAACCTATGCCAGAGAAACCCGGTAAAAACAGAGAACAGCTCAAGGAGATCACCGACCGCATCGAGGCGGGCATCCGTGACATCTTTGAATCCGGCGATATGGAAAAGTACCGCAATTACCTGCGCACCATGAGCCGGTTCCACAACTATTCCCTCAACAATCAGGCGCTCATCCACTTGCAGCGCCCGGACGCCACACTTGTGGCGGGCTACAACCGCTGGCGGGACAAGTTCTCCCGCCATGTGCTGCGGGGCGAGAAGGGCATCACCATCATCGCGCCTACGCCGTATAAGAAGAAAATCGAGCAGGAAAAGCTCGACCCGGACACAAAACTACCCATTCTGGACGCGGACGGCAAAGTTGTCACCGAGGAAAAGGAGATCGAAATCCCCATGTTCCGCCTGGTGAAGGTGTTCGACTACGCCCAGACGGACGGAAAGCCCCTGCCTGAGCGTGTTGCCAGCCCCGTCGCCAACCTGACCGGCAGCGTGGAGAATTATGAGGCGTTCATGGAGGCGCTGCGCCGGTCCTCGCCCGTGCCGGTGGAGGTAAAGCCGCTGTCTGCGGATATGGACGGCTATTTCAGCCCCAAATCCCAGAGCATCACGCTGCGGGAGGGCATGAGCGAGGTGCAGACGGTATCCGCCGCCGTCCATGAGATCGCCCACGCCAAGCTCCACAATTACGCCTTGCAGCAGCCAGAGGAGCGCAGGCATAAGAGCCGCAATACCGAGGAGGTGGAGGCCGAAAGCATCTCCTTTATGGTCTGCGCCTACTTTGGCATTGAAACCGGCGCAAACAGCTTCGGCTATGTGGCAACGTGGTCAAAAAACGCCGAGCTGCCGGAGTTCCGTGCCAGTCTGGA
>DPHR01000105.1:1349-2333 GCA_003522945.1 Clostridiales bacterium | reverse complement strand
ACCATCGGCAAGACCGCAAACGGCATCATCACCGACGTGGAAAAGCATTTCGCGGAGGTTTGCAAGGAGCGCGGCATCGAGCTTCCCAAGGACACGGAATACGAGCTTGTCACCATCCCGCCCTCCCGCGCCGACGCGCTGGCCTTCGCCGCCGACTACGCGGCGTTCCTGCGCCGGGGTCTGAACGTTCCCGACAGCACAGAAGGACCCACAGCGGCTTCGGTTGCGGACAGGCTGCTTGCCGGAGAGGGCGCAGAGCTGCGGAAGGAGCTGGAGGATTTCGTCAAGCTGGCAGACGAGATCGGCATCGACGACGGCTCTCATGGGCTGCTGGAACGCTTCAACGGCCTGTTCCGTCAGGAATGGCGGGCAAAGGAGAAACCGCAGCCGGAGATTGAAACAGAAACGCCGAATGTTGTGGATGAGCTGCCGCCCATGCCGGAGCTGGAGCAGGGCTATCCCATGCCGGATACCGGCATCGGCTTTTTGGAAATGTATCAGTACGGCTACACAGACGGCAACGCCATGCTGCCGCTGACCAAGGAGCGCGCCATGGAGCTGTTCATGCAGGACGTTCCCGTGTTCCTGCTCTATGCCGACAGCACCGAGGCCATGGCGCTGGACGCAGAGGATATTTCCTCCCACACCGGCGTGTTCGGCGTGGAGCGCGAGGAATGGGACGCGGTACGCGGCGTTGTGACGCTGAGCGAACAGGCGGACACGGAGAAGCTGTTTCTGGAAAACCCGCAGGACGCTTTCCTCATCTATCAGATTCGGCGCGGCGGTGAATTGGACGCTTACCGCTTCATGAACTATGACTACTTGCAGAGCAAGGGCGTCACGCCGGAGCGCGGCGGCTACGACGCGATCTACACCGGCGGGTTTATGGATTATGGGAATGCCAGAACCAATCTGGATATGATTTATCAGCGGTTCAACGTGGATCATCCTGCGGATTTCAAGGGACACAGCCTGTCGGTCAGC
>DPHR01000105.1:0-1001 GCA_003522945.1 Clostridiales bacterium | reverse complement strand
TGGAGGCGCAGGTCAAGGCGGGCTTTTCCATCTCCCTGACGGAGCTGGCTGCGGCCTCCCACCGCGAGCAGAAGAAGCCCTCCGTGCTGGAAAAGCTCAGGGAAAGGACGCCGGAGCAGTCGAAAAACAAAACAGCGCCCAAACGGAGCGCGGAAAGAGAGCTTTGATATGAACGACAAGCATTTCACCCACGATGAAGTCAGCCTTATGAGCATCTACAACGCGGCAGGCACCCGCGAGGGCCTGATCGCGGCCCTCACAGAAATGCGGGGGTATCTGGACGCGGAGGAGGCCGAGCTGCGGGAGCTGACGGACAGCGCCCTCGCAAAGCTGCGCGACATTACCGACGCGGAGTACGCCGCCCTTGACCTGACGCCGGATTTTGACCTCTGAGCAAAGCTGACTGTTTTACGGTCAAGAGCCGGAAAAATCGCAGATTCGCCGCAGGGAGCGCGCCGGATGAGGAATGTATCATCCGGCGCGTTTCCTATGAAAAAACGAAAACCACGATAAAACCATGAAGGGAGGATTTTGCTTATGCCCAACAAACTGCAAGCCTACGCGGAGCAGGCAGAGCGCACCGCACGGCAGATCACCGGCAGCCATTTAGCGTGGACGGCGTTCCTGACCACCGCCGCAAGGCTGTATAAGTACCCCTACAACGAGCAGCTCATGATCTATATGCAGCGCCCGGAGGCCACCGCCTGCGCGGAGTACGACTTCTGGAACGAGAAGATGGGGCGCTATGTCCGGCGCGGCAGCACGGGCATCGCCCTCATCGACGCTACCGGCTACAAGCCGCGGCTCAAATACGTCTTTGACGTTTCCGACACCGGCGGCAAGGAAAACGCCCGCCGCGTCAACTTGTGGGAGCTGAAAGACGCGCATACCGATAGCGTGAGCGCCATGCTGGAGCGTAATTACGGCGTTTCCGGCAAAAACGGCCTTGCGGAGCAGTTCGAGAGCGTCGCTTCTCTGCTTGCTGCGGAATACTGGCGCGA
>DPHR01000106.1:666-6625 GCA_003522945.1 Clostridiales bacterium | reverse complement strand
TCGGGATAAGATAATCGCCGTTCTGTCTGTAAGTGATGTTCAGGCAATCTGCACTTTTTTATCCATCTCTCAGTCAAGTATCCTGCCGTCCGTGGAGATCGTCACGACCTGCCACGGGATGAATTTTCCGCTCTGCTGCAAGGCGGTCTTCGCCGCGTGCTCAAGTCCGCCGCAGCAGGGGACCTCCATGCGGACAACGGTCACGCTTTTTATATCATTGCTCCGGATGATCTCGGTGAGCTTTTCGGAATAGTCCACGCTGTCGAGCTTCGGGCAGCCCACAAGGGTGATGTGTCCCTTGATAAATCGCTCGTGAAAGGCGGCATAGGCATACGCCGTGCAGTCCGCGGCGATGAGCAGCTTCGCCCCATCAAAAAACGGCGCACGCACCGGTACGAGCTTGATCTGCACCGGCCACTGGGAAAGGCGGCTCTGCGCCGCAGACGGGGCAGGCTCGGTGTCGGGTGCCGCTTCGTGCCGGAAGGTTCTCATCCGCGTTCCGGGGCAGCCGCCGTGAAGGCTCATCCCCTGCTGCTGCATCTTTTTCTGCTTATTGGCGAGCACCGCCTGCTCATCGTAAGCGGCGGCTTCACGCTCTACGAAGGAGATCGCGCCGGTGGGACAGGCGGGCAGGCAGTCGCCCAGACCGTCGCAGTAATCGTCGCGCATGAGCTGCGCCTTGCCGTTTACCATAGCGATAGCCCCCTCGTGGCACGCTGCGGCACACGCGCCGCAGCCGTTGCATTTATCCCGGTCGATCTCAATGATCCTTCTTTTCATTTTTGTGCCCTCCTTGTGTTTTACGTCTGGATTGTAGTATAATACTTTCAACAAGTCGGTTGAATTTTCAACGAAAGAAGCTTTTATGAAAGAATTTTTGCCAGTTATCCGGTCGTCTTCGCTTTTTTCGGGCATTTCCGAGACGGAGCTTGCGGCCATGCTCTCCTGTCTGGAGACGAGAGAAGAACGCTTTCCGAAGGACACCTTTCTGCTCCGCACCGGTGATACGGCCGAGTCGATCGGTCTTGTGCTCTCGGGCAGTGTTCTTGTCGTGCAGGAGGATATTTGGGGCAACCGCAACATTCTCTCCAAAGCGGGGCCGGGACAGACGTTTGCCGCCGCGTATGCCTGTGCGCCCGGCTCGCTGCTGAATGTAAGCGTGCTCGCCGAAACGCCCGTCACGGCAATGTTCCTGAACGTAAAGCGCGTTTTGAATGTGTGTCCGTCCGCCTGTGAGCACCACAGCCGCATCATCCGGAATCTTCTCGGCGAGCTTGCCGAGAAAAACCTGCGCTTCGGCGAAAAGCTCACGCATATGGGGCAGCGCACGACGCGCGCCAAGCTGATGTCCTACTTCTCCGCCGAGGCGCAGCGGCTCGGGTCATATGAATTTGACATTCCCTTTTCCCGCCAGCAGCTTGCGGATTACCTTGCGGTGGAGCGCAGCGGTCTCTCGCTGGAACTTGGCAAAATGCGCAGCGAAGGACTTCTGGACTTTCATAAAAGCCATTTTATACTGAAGGTGTAAACGCTTGATTCGCGAATATATCAGCGAAAACCGTCCCTCTTGCTATTTCACTTTCACTTGTAGCACAGGCATTTGTCCGCGAGGATGTTGAACGCTGCGGTCGTTCTCTCGCCGGGTGCCGCGTTTTCCGGCACTCTTACGCGCAGGAACGGCGCGGCTGCCGGAGCGGATGCCGCACCGGATGTTCTGCAGCACCGTCATGTTCGGAAAGAGAGCGTGCTGCTGGAAGAGATACCCTACCCGCCGTTTCTGCGGCGGGAGATTGATGTGTTTTTCGCTGTCGAAGAGCGTTTCGCCGTTGAGAATGATGTGTCCCCTGTCCGGCGTCATGATCCCGGCAATGCATTTGAGCGTTACGCTCTTGCCGCAGACGGAAGCGCCGAGCAGTGCCATGCGCATGATCGCCGCCGAGGGGCACGGCTAAAGCATTTCTCTTGCAAAGGCGCCGGTGCGGTTATATACTCTTATGGATAATTGCCGCGCCGGAGGTGATTAAAATGGAAATGGAATCGCTGCGCCATCCCTTCCCGGCGATCTATGCGCCGGATTCGCGCATTCTGATCCTCGGCTCGTTTCCCTCGGTAAAGTCCCGCGAGCAGAGGTTCTTTTACGGGCATCCGCAAAACCGCTTCTGGCGGGTAATGGCGGCGCTGCTCGGCGCGGACGTGCCGCAGACGGTGGAGGAAAAGCGCGCGTTTCTTCTGGCGAATCACATTGCGCTCTGGGATGTGATTGCCTCGTGCGATATTGCGGGTTCGTCCGACGCCTCCATCCGGAATGCCGTGCCGAACGACCTTACGCCCATTCTGGAAACGGCGTGCATCCGGCAGATCTTCACGAACGGCGGAACGGCCCACCGGCTGTACCGGAAGTATATCTACCCGCTCACTGGGCGGGAGGACGCCGTCCTTCCCTCCACGAGCCCCGCGAACGCCGCGCGCTCGCTTGACGCGCTTATCGATGCGTGGCAGCCCGTGCGCGAAGCACTGAAAGAAGAATAAATGACAGAAACAGAGCCTGCGGCCCATGGGGAGCCGCAGGCTCTGTCTTTTAGTTTTAGAGCTGTCCGCTTTACTTGCGGAGAGGATTGTCGCCCGAGGCACCGTCCGGCCCGCCGATGAGGTTTCCATCTGCGTCTACAATATAGAGGCAGCGCTGCCCTTCGTCGGTATACCAGAAATAGGTGTTGCCGCTCGGGAGGCCTTCCCTGCCGTCGGCATAGTGGAACACATAGGCAACGAGGCGGTTCTGCTCATCGTAGCGCAGCTCCCGGTAGTATCCGGGGCCGAAAATATCCGTCGGATCGTATTCCACGTTGATGCGCGTCAGATCGCCGCGCTCATTATAAATGTACGTCGTGAGCGTTGTGTACTCGTCGCTCTGGCCAAGGTTTGAGCGTCCCAGCGTGGAGGTGACCTTCCCATCCTCGCGGTACGAAACTGTATCGGTGTGGACGTCTGTATCGTCCCGGTCAGCCCATGTCCACACTTGCTCCCGATACACCAGCCGTCCCTGCGCGTCATAGCGCGCCGTGCTCATCATGCGCTCGGAGTTGTCCGCGCCGAACGAATTGGTCACGGTGGTGCTGCCGTCGGCGTTGTGCGTGTAGCCCGCGGCGTCCAGCGGCACGCCGAAGCGCTCAAATACGCTTTCCGCACCGAACACCGCGCATGGCAGAAGCGACCCGTCGGCGCAGCCGTCCGCGCCGTCTCCGGCGGTAAAGAGAAGCGCGCGTCTCCCGTCGGCAAAGCGCAGGTAGAGTGGGCAGAGAGTTTCCTGCCCGGCGAAGTCCGCCCCCGTGGGGCTGATGCGCACGGTGTCCGCTTCTTTGGAAAGCGCCTTTTCAAGCGAACGGAGCGCTGTCTCTTCCGTCATGACGAAGCTCTGTCCGAGCTGCGGAACATACAGCTCCGCGCTCGCGAGCGTCGGAAGGGCGCGGCCGGAAAACAGGTCTTCGATCCCAATGGCGGCGACGGTATCGTTGACAAGGACAACGTCCATGGGCCAGCTTTTGGCCGCAACAATGGTGTATGTATTGTCCCCGTTGGGCAGTTCACGGATAAAGATACTGCGGCAGTAGCATTTAGTCCCGTTGAAGTCCGCCGTGCGCCAGCCGAGTTCGGTTTTCGGCATACCGGTAAAGGCGATCCAGCCGTAATAAGTGCCGCTCTGGTTTCCGCCGCTGCTCAGGCCATGAAACTCCGTCCGCAAAACCTCTCCGCCGTCTACCCAGCGGTCTACGTATTCCGGGAGACGGGTCTTCTCTATCAGACCGGAGAGGCCGGAATCGTCGCCGGTCTCCTCATAGTATGCCGCCGGATCGTGCCGGAAAGAGTAGCCGTCATCCACTGCGTTCGGCTCCGACCAGTCGCGAATTTCCGTGTTCGGCGCGGCGGCACTTGCGTTCGGTGTTTCTGATGTTTCCGCCTCCGGCGTCCGCGTGCCGCAGCCGCCGAGCAGCAGCGCCGCCAGCAGCAGAAAAACGATGATCCGTTTCATTTCCCGTCTCCTTCCTTATCAAACGCCGTCCAGTCGATCGTCTCGGCAGCTTTCTCCATAAGCGAGGCGTCGCTCACGCCGACGTTGACAAGAACATAGGCGCTGTCCGTTTCATAAAAGAGGTAGCTTCCGCTGATCTTCTTCGGCCCGTCCGTCGCGCACACAATGCTCTGCCCCGATGCCGTTTCGCAGCTCCACACTCTCCGATACTCGGCAAAATCCGTGTAGTGCGTCATGCGGGTGTACAGGGCGGTCTTTGGGATGTAATGTACGAGCCATTTTCCGCTGCCCACTGCCTCCGGCTGGGGTCGTTCCTCGTAGAACGCGCCGTTATCGTAGATGACCTTGTTCTCTTCCTTCGCTTTAGCACTGGCATACTGAAGGCCGTACCGCTCCGCAAGCTCCGAGAGCTTTGCGCTGATGTCTTCGTAGCCGCTCTGCCCGTACACGCCGGTGAAGCACGCGCCGTAAAAATTCTCCGTAAAGAAGCTCTGAAACTCCCGTGCCGCGCGGAAAGCGCAGCTCTTATAAAACGCTTCCAGCCGCGCCGCCGCGTCCGGGTCGTAGGATACACGCGCTCTTTCCACAAGAGAGCGCGCTGCGCCGTTATTTTCGCAGACCGCGGAGAAATCGATGTGATCGGCAAGAAATTCTGCAAGCTCCCCGGCATTCTCCGCGCCGAGCAAGCGCATTTTCCATGGTGTCGGCCGGTCAAAATCATACATGCGCAGCACCGCAAACATTTCGCCGTCCTCGGAGAGATACCAGATCTCCAGCCTCCCATTCTCCCACAGGACAAGATTCACGCTCTGCCCGAGTGCGCTTCGGTATTCCCGCTCGGTATACTCCGCCGCGGGCGCAGGGAAGCCGAAGGGATAGAGCGCCCCGGTCGAGACGCGTTGGAGCGTCACGGGAAGCCGCGTCTCTCCGAATGCCAGACAGCCCTCCGCATAAAAGGAGCCGTCCGGAAAAATATACCCGCTTTGCAGCTCGTCGGTACCGTCTTTTACATACGGCTGCATGCCGCTGCGGTCATACAGCTCGTCTCGTCCGGTCAGAGGGAAGCTCTCGGAATAAAGCTCAAGACCGTAGTTCTCCGCGATCTCCCGCAGCTTTGCCGCGGCCTCCGGCGTCGTCGCCCGGTATGTCTCGCAGGTTTTGCGCAGAGCGTCGTCCCCTTGCGTGAAGCTCCAGTCGGGTTCCGTCCAGATCTTCCGCTGCGCCGCGGCCCACGTCCACCATGCGGCGGTGCCTTCGTACGTTTTTGTGCCGCGCAGTCCGTTCGGCACAACGATAACGCGGTTCGTTCCCTCAATGGAATATGTCTGATCCTTCCAGTGCAGCAGCCCGGCAGCATAGGCCGCGGCAGCGAGCAGCAGCGCGAGCGCCGCGGCAAGCAGCGCCGTTTTCCAGAGCTTTGCCTTTCCGCGTCCGTGCGGCTTTTCCTCGCCGATCCGGAGCAAATCCCCCGCTTCCAGCACGAAGCAGTCGGATACGCCGTTCAGCGCGTCAAACAGAATATCTCCGCCGTTCATTCAATATCCCTCCTCTTCCAGCTTTTGCGCCAGGTGTTTCCGCGTCCGGTACAGCGAGGTTTTCACCGCGGCGGTCTTCATGCCGAGCCGCGCGGCGATCTCCTCCGCGGTCAGCGCGTAGAAGTACCGTCCGAGGAAAATGACCCGCTCCCGTTTGGGAAGCAATGAGAGGAACGCATCGATGCTCCGGAGAAGCTCGCGGTTTTCCGCCGTCCGCGCCGGATCGCTCCCTCCCGGCAGGCACTCGGAGAGCTCGTCGATCGCAAGGCTCGCTTCCCCGCCGCCGCGCTTTTGGCTTCCGCTGCGGCGCAGGCGTGTTACGGAAATATTGCGCGTGATCCGGCCGAGAAACGCCTTCAGGCTGTTCGGGCGCTCCGGCGGCATGGCGTTCCAGGCC
>DPHR01000106.1:0-525 GCA_003522945.1 Clostridiales bacterium | reverse complement strand
TCCGGCGGCATGGCGTTCCAGGCCGCGAGCCACGTATCGTTCACGCTCTCCTCCGCGTCCTCGGCATTCCGCAGGAGATTATACGCCACCGTGTGGCAATACCGCCCATAGGCATTCTCCGTTTCCGGGATGGCACGCTCGGAGCGCTGCCAATAGAGATCGATGATACCCGCGTCGTTCATGCCTCCCACCTCCTTACACTCCTAAAGTCGCAAAAGCGGAGCAAAAGGTTTCATATTTTCTGAAAAAAGCTGCCGTGGCTTTCGGTCTCGGCAGCTTTTGGATTTCTATTCCCCGCTCCGGAGCGGCAGGTTGGAGAGCGCTTCGGATACATAGTCATTGAATTTACAGACGTCCTTTGTGCGGGCGATCTTTTTGGCGAGCTCGTCTCCGCCGATGAAGAGCGAAGAGAGATAGTGCCAGAGCTCCTTCATTTTCCTCATGGCGTTCACGCCGCCGAGCTCGGCGCGGTACGCCTCGTACAGCTCCTCGTGGAACTGCCGCAGCTCCTCGCGGGAGGCCGCC
>DPHR01000045.1:23092-23663 GCA_003522945.1 Clostridiales bacterium | reverse complement strand
GCCGCACAACGCGCGCGAGCGGGCATCCCTCGGTTTTGGCGAGGTCGGTCAGCCGGAGAAGGGATGTGTCTTTCTTGTTGCCGGTGCCGAGCGCCGCGACGAGCCGGATGCCGCGCTCGGCGCAGCTCACCGCAAGATCGACCTTGCAGGACACAAGATCGATGCAGTCCACGATGAAGTCCGGCTTCAGATCAAGCAGCGTATCGCGCGTCTCGGGCGAATACCGGTAGACCATCGGGACGATCCTGCTTTCCGGGGCGATATCGCGCAGCCGCGCCGCCGCCGCTTCCGCTTTCGTCAGGTCAAGCGTGGACGTGAGCGCAAAAAGCTGCCGGTTCACGTTGCTCAGCGACACGGTGTCCTGATCGAGAAGATACAGCGTTCCCACCCCGCTCCGGCAGAGCGCCTCGGCGCACCACGAGCCGACGCCGCCGAGCCCGAGCACCGCTACGCGGCTTTCGGAGAGTTTTTTCATCGCCGCGTCGCCGAGGATCGCCCCGGCGCGGCGGAAACGTTCGTCCATTTACTATCCTTTCATTTCATAAAAACGCGGCGGGAAGGCTCCCGCCGC
>DPHR01000045.1:7941-22731 GCA_003522945.1 Clostridiales bacterium | reverse complement strand
AAAAATACTTTTTTGACAAGCTCACGCGGCGGGAAGGCTCCCGCCGCGCTTGTTTATTCGGATACTCAGCCCGCCATGACGAGACGCCAGCCGGACGCATGGACCGGCGTAAGATCGGCCGTCAGATCGCTGATGGCGGCGCCGCCGTCCGCCTGACGCATGGCGTTCTCGGCGAGGACGCGCGAATACAGGGCGTTCTCGCCGGAGAAGTACACCAGATGGTATCCGGCATAGGCGCTGTTCTCGCCGTAAACGATGGCGTAGTCGCCGACTTCGCGCTCGCCGAAGCAGAAGTCGTTGAACTCGGTGACCATCTGGCCCTTGTAGATCTGCTCATACAGGCCGCCGTTGGTGTTCGAGCCGGTATCCTCGCTCTTCTCGTTGGCGAGAGCGGCGAAGCCTTCCTCGGTGCCGCCTGCGGCGAGCCATTCGTCCTCGATGGCCTTGACAGCGTCGTACGCGGTCTGCTTCTCGGCATCAGAGTATGTGCCGTCGCCATCGGCATCCACGGCTTTGATGAGGATGTGGCGGACGTTCACCGTCGGGTAGTCATTCGACTCGGTGCCGAGAATGTAAACGACGTACACGCCGGAATCACTGCTGTGGGAGAACACTTTGCCCTCGGCGATATCATCACGCTCCACGCTGCCTTCATAGCGGCTGAGGAAGGAGGTGACGGTGTAGCTCGTTTCGGAGGCTTCAGCCTCGGTCTCCTTGAGAACGGCGGCGCGGAAGTCTTCCTCCGAGCTGCCGGCGCCGGCCAGAATGACCTTTGCCTTGTCCTCGGCGGCAGCCTTGGCGGTATCGGCATCGATGCCCTCGTCCTCGTTCGCGGCGGCGGAAATGAGCGTATAGAGAACGTTCACGCGGTCGTAGCTGTCGGCGTTCTCGGCGTAATAGGCGTCGATCTCATCGTCGGTATAAGTAAAGGACGCGTACACATCGTCCGCGTAGCGGCTGGCGATCAGCTCCTCGGCCATGTTGGCGCGGATGGTCTTTTCGCTGTTGCCGGTGCCGAAGTAGGCAGAGAGGAACTTGTTGAGCGTAGCGAAGCCAATCGATTTGCCGTAGGTACGGTAGCTTTCGACGGCGGTGTCGATCTCGGCAGCCTCGTCCTCGGTGAGGGCGTAGCCCTCGGCGATGGCCTTGGCATAAACAGCGGAGAGCTGCGTGAGATTGGTCTCGGCGCTCTGCTTGAAGTAGTCATCCCAAGTGCCGCCGTTGGCGTCAAACGGGCAGGACTGTTCCTTCAGGCTCTTGGAGGTATCGATCAGACTGCCGAAATACTGGCCGTAGGTCTGATTGAAGTTCATATACGCCTTCTGGTACTCGTAGTTCATGCGGGCGACGGAGTAGTTCGTATCGCCGATGGTGAGCGCCGTCGTAACGTTATAGAAGAGGCGCGAGTTCACAAAGATCACCAGCGCGATCATCAAAACGACAATAACGCCGACAAGGATAAATTTATTGCGGGTCTTGCGGTTTTTCTTTTCTTCCTCCAGGCGAGCTTTTTCCCTGGGGTTCATGTTCATTTCAGCCATGTTCTTCTTCCTTTCCGCGGGGTTTCCGACCTATTATATACTATGGTACGGCGACATTCAAGCCTTTTTTATCATCCGCCGGCGCAGCGCGTCGAGCGTGTCCGCCCCGACGCCGCACTCACGCAGAAAGCGCTCCGCGCCGCCGTACTCGTTTTCGAGATGATCGCACACGGCGAGGATGTTCTCTCCCGCCGTGGAGAAAAACGGCGCGTTTTCCGCGCGCGCGGCAAAATCCGGGATATTCTCGCGCATCCAGCGGTACATCGGCCGGAGATAGAGCTGGCTGACGCTGTAGTCGGCGGCAATATCCTCCGTTGACGCTCCGCACACGCCGAGGATGAGTGCCGCGAGAATGCCGGTGCGGTCCTTGCCGGTGAAGCAGTGGAACAGCACCGTTCCCTCCGCCGCGGCGAGGAACTCTGCGCACTCCTTCGCCCACGGGTGGTTATCCTCGAGCATGCGGATATACTCATCGCCCCAGAAGAAAGCCTCGTCAAACGCGCTCAGCCCGCCGGGGCGGTTTCGCGCCACGGCGCGAGGGACCTTTTTCATTGCGATCTGCCGGTAGGTCACACCGCGGAGCAGCGCGAGCTCATCCGGCATGGACTCACTCTCGTCCACATCACGCAGATCGAGCGTATGGCGAACCTCCAGCGCGGCAAAACGCTTTCCGTCGTCCTCCGTCAGATGCCACGGGAGATCGCTGCGCAGCAGCACGCCGAAGCGCGTTATCCCTCCCGGCACGGCATAGCCGCCGAGATCGCGCAGATTGTGCAGCCCGTCCATAAGATACCGGCGGGTGTATTCCATAGATTTCCGTCCTCTTTTCTGATTTTATTCCGTTTTTTGAAGAGTATAGCATGCTCGGATCGAAAAGACATAAAAAAACTGTGAACGGAATTTGATTTTTGTCTTGACAAAGGCGCGATTTTTGGTATAATACCCCTTGCGTTTGAAACGCGGGCATAGCTCATTTGGCAGAGCGCCACCTTGCCAAGGTGGAGGTAGCGAGTTCGAATCTCGTTGCCCGCTCCAAAAGTTCACCGGAATCGCCTCTGGACGATTCCGGTGTTTGCTTTATATCCCGGCAGATCGTTTATTTAAAAACAAAGAGAAGAACGGGAAAATGCAAGCAAAAAAGAGCAGCAGCCGGACGGCGTGTTTCCGCAGACGATACGAAAGTCCCGCTCGTTGTGCTGCCCCAAAATGTTCAAAAGCCCTTCCGCGGCCGCGGAAGGGCTTTTTCGTCTTTATCTCTTTACCTGTCGCTCGGCGCGGTATCGCCGCTGCCGAAAATGAGATCATCGATATCCGGTCCCATGTCAACACCTCCATGCATATACGAGCCAGTATATGCATGCCGGGGTGAAAAATTCCGGGAAATCAGTAACCGAGATCCTCATCAACGAGAATCACATGAAACTCTTTGATGGATGTGGGCGGCATAAAGAACACCGTCATCACGCCGCAGACCTTTTCCGGGCTGCGGCAGTCGTGGCAGCGGGGCTCGCCCACGGCGCACGGCGTATGGCGGTTCAGCCGCCGGGCATTGAGCGGCGCGGCGATGTTGCGCGCCCGGTCGATCGCGCCGGTAAGATCCGGGGCGATCTTGTTTCTGCCGACGACGAGAAACACGCGCTCCGGCCCGTAGATCGTACCGGCCACGCGGTTGCCGAAGCCGTCGATGTTGACGATCTCGCCATTCTCGCTCACGCCGTTGGCGCTGCAGAGATAGGTCTCCGCCTTTCCTGCCCGCTCTCTCGTTTCCGGCGCATGGTTCTTCCAGTGCCAAAATACTTCGTTGCTCCCGCAGAGACGGTCATAGACGCCGAGCGTATCGATCGTCACGCTGCCGCCGATGCCGATGCTGGTGCCGTGCAGCGTCTGCACGAGAAACTCCGCCGCTTCCGCGCCGGAAGCGAAGCGATGAACGCGAAAGCCCCGGCCTTCCAGATTCTTTCCCGTCTTTTCCAGATCCGCCATGGCGTTCAGTCCTCCTCTATGCTTTCAAATCCGTGGCCGTAGATCGTGCGGGCATCGCCTACAATGAGGAACGATTTCGGGTCGATCTCGCGCACCATGCGGCGGAGGGGCCCCAGCTGGCCGGGTTTCACGGCGCACATAATGACACGCTCGCTCTTGCCGGACCACGCGCCGTGGCCGTCGAGCAGCGTTACGCCGCGGTGCAGCCGTCCGGTGATGGCGCTGCTGAGATCGGCGCTTTTGTCGGAGATAATATAGCACAGCCGGGAGTTGACCGGGCCATAGAGGAGAAGCGATTCGACTTTGTTGGTGATATACATGCAAATAAGGGTATACATGCAGCTGTCGAACCGGTGGAACAAAATTGCGAATGTCACAATGATGACGAGGTTAAAAAAGAGGATAAACGTCGTCATATTGATATGCGGGTACCGGCGCCGAAGCATACGGGACGGGATGTCCGTGCCGCCGGCCGTTGCGCCGGACGTATAGCAGAGACCATAGCCCGCACCGGAAACGAGTCCGCCATAGACCGCCGCGAGCATCGGCTCTTCCGTGACGGTATAGGGGAAATGCGCAAGAAGGTCAATGAGCAGCGAGCTTGTCAGCATGCAGAGAAGCGTAAGGCCGACAAAACGCTTGCCAAGCTGCTTCCACGCCCAGATGAAGAGCGGGGCATTGATCGCGACCGTAACAATACCGACCGGAAGGCCGGTAAGCAGGTTCACGATCTGCGCAATGCCGGTCACACCGCCGGAAACAATGCTGTTCGGGAACGTGAGATAGCGGAACGAGATCGCAACCAGGGACGATCCCACAAGGATCTTCAGAACATCAAACCAGAGTTTTCCGTGAAGTTTTGCTTCCATAGCTCAATCGGTTTCTTTCTTTATTATTTCGTATTTTCCTCCGCGCCGTCGAGCAGCGTCATCTGCCGTTCGCCCCGGTCCTCCTCGCGGAGGAGCGCGCCGGCGGCGGGGATGCTGCGCATGCGGTAGCGCGCAAGATTCTGGATGGTCGTATCGGCGAGGAACGCGGCGCGCTCGAGCCGGAACTTCGGCTTGAGCGTCATGACCGCCACGCCCTGCGTGGCGCGGGAGGTCTTGGGCGCGAGCAGCGCCGTGTTGAATACAAGCGCGCGGCCCTCCGTGGAAAATACCGCCACATTCTGCTCCTCCGTGAGGACGAGCAGCGCGCGGAGCGGGCTCTTGTCGCAGTAAGCACCGGTGAGCCGCTTGCGGTTCGTCTTGGTGGCGTAGCTCTCGAGCGGCACGCGGGCGCATTTGCCGTTTTCAAAGAAGAACAGCACCTCGCCGCGGTAATCGCCGGGCAGGACAAGAGAGAATACGTTCTCGCCGTCGTCCATGCCGAGATGGCCGGGCAGATATACGCCGAGCTGCGAGGCCTTCGTATCGGCAAAGTCCGCCGCGCGGCACTTGTAGACCTGCGCCTTGTCGGTGAATACGAGCATTTCGGCGCGGTTCGTCGTCTCGAAGCTCTGGCTCGGCCCGTCGTTCTCCTTGTACTTCTGCTCGCCCCACATACGGAGCGAGAGCGGGGTGATCTTTTTGAAATACCCTTCGCGCGAAAGGAACAGGTTGACCGGGTAGTCCTCCACGTCGTCCTCCTCCGGTGCTTCGGGCGCGTCGGCGGCATAGGTGATGACGCTGCGGCGCGGCGAGGGGTATTTCTTCGTCACCTGCTGCAGCTCGGAAATGATGATCGCGCGCAGCTTGCGGCGGCTCGCGAGCGTATCCTCCAGCTCGGCGATCTCGCGTTCGAGCTCGTCGGTCTCCTCGGTGCGCTTGAGGATGTATTCGCGGTTGATGTTGCGCAGCTTGATCTCGGCGACATATTCGGCCTGTACCTGGTCGATGCCGAAGCCGATCATAAGATTCGGCACAACGTCGCTCTCACGCTCGGTGCTGCGGATGATGGAGATGGCGCGGTCGATGTCGAGCAGGATCTTTTTGAGACCGTTGAGAAGATGGAGCTTTTCCTTCTTCTTCGATACGTCAAAGTATACCCGCCGCCGGACGCATTCGAGCCGCCAGGCGATCCATTCGTCCAGAATCTCGCCGACGCCGCACACGCGCGGCGTGCCGCCGAGCAGAATGTTGAAGTTGCAGGCAAAGCTGTCCTGCAGCGGTGTCATGCGGAAGAGCTTCTGCATGAGCTTTTCGGGCTCCACGTCGCGCTTGACATCGATGGCGAGCTTGAGACCGTTGAGGTCGGTCTCGTCGCGCATGTCGCTGATCTCCCGGAGCTTGCCGGCCTTGACGAGCTCGGCGACCTTGTCGATGATCGCCTCGACGGTCGTGCTGTACGGGATCTCGTAGATCTCAATGATGCGCTCCTTGGGATCGAAGCGCCAGCGGGCGCGGACCTTCACACCGCCGCGGCCGGTCTTATAGAGCGCTTCCATCTCGCCGGGATCGCACACGATCTCGCCGCCGGTCGGGAAATCCGGCGCGGGGAGCGTTGTCAGAATATTATGTTCCGGGTCGCGCAGCAGCGCGATCGTCGTTTCGCACACCTCGCCGAGATTGAACCCGCAGATGTTCGACGCCATGCCGACGGCGATGCCCATGTTCGCCGAGACGAGAACGTTCGGGAACGTGGTCGGAAGGAGCGTCGGCTCCGTGGTGGAGTTATCGTAGTTCGGGACAAAATCCACCGTGTCCTTGTCGATATCACGGAAGATCTCCGCGCAGATGGGCGCGAGCTTCGCCTCCGTATAGCGCGAGGCCGCCCACGCCATATCGCGCGAGTACACTTTGCCGAAGTTGCCCTTGGAATCGACAAACGGCGTGAGCAGCGCACCGTACCCCTTGGAGAGACGCACCATCGTATCATAGATGGCGGAGTCGCCGTGCGGGTTATAGTGCATCGTCGCGCCGACGATGTTCGCCGACTTCGTGCGCGCGCCGGTGAGAAGCCCCATTTTGTACATGCAGTACAAAAGCTTTCGGTGGCTCGGCTTAAAGCCGTCGATCTCCGGGATGGCGCGCGAGACGATGACGCTCATCGCGTAGGGCATGTAGTTGTTCTCGAGCGTTTCGGTGACGGGCTGCTCCACAACGGCGGAGCGCAGCCCCATTACGTTCTGTTCCTCGGCCGTCGCGTGGCGCGGCGTTGGGTTTTCCTTCTTTCTTGCCATATATGCTTCCTTATACGGTCAAAATAAGTTTACATAATTGTATTTACGTAATATTGTTTGCATAATCAATTTACATAATATAAATTACATAATTCGGTTTCCATAATTTACGAAAGGTCTGCCAGATCGAGATACCGGCTGCCGACCTCGGCGATGTGCTCCTTGCGTCCGGCGAGATTGTCGCCGAGCAGAAGATCGAAAACGCGCGCCGTTTCGTCGGCGTCTTCGGGCATGACGCGGATGAGCCGCCGGGTCTCGGGGTTCATTGTGGTGAGCCACATCATCTCCGGGTCGTTCTCGCCGAGACCTTTGCTGCGGTTGATGACGATCTTCGCATTGCCGATGGACTCCACGATCTCCGCCTTTTCCCGGTCGGAGTACGCGAACCACGTCTTCCCCTTTGCCTGGATCTCATACAGCGGCGATTCGGCGATATAGACGTAACCCTCGCGGATGAGCGTCGGCACGAGCCGCCAGAGCATCGTGAGAATGAGCGTGCGGATCTGGTAGCCGTCCACGTCGGCGTCGGTACAGATGACGACCTTGTTCCAGCGGAGGTTTTCCAACGAGAAGTTGTTGAGCTCCTTGCCGTGCTTTTCGACCTCCACGCCGCAGCCGAGCACCTTGATGAGATCGGTGATGATCTCGCTTTTGAAGATGCGGGCATAGTCGGCCTTGAGGCAGTTCAAGATCTTGCCGCGCACCGGCATGATGCCCTGGTATTCCGCGTCGCGCGAGAGCTTGACGCTGCCGAGAGCGGAATCGCCCTCGACGATATAGATCTCGCGCTTGTCGGCGTCGCGCGAGCGGCAGTCCACAAACTTCTGCACGCGGTTGGCAAGGTCGAGATTCTTCGTGAGGTTTTTCTTGATGCTCACGCGAGCCTTTTCCGCCTGCTCGCGGCTGCGCTTGTTGATGAGCACCTGATCGGCAATGCGGTCGGCCTCGGCCTTGTTTTCAATAAAGTATATCTCCAGCTTTTCCTTGAAGAAATCCGTCATTGCCTCGCGGATGAAGCGGTTGGTGATGGATTTTTTCGTCTGGTTTTCGTAGGACGTGCGCGTGGAGAAGCAGTTCGTCACAAGGATCAGGCAGTCGGCAATATCCGGGAAGGTGATCTTGCTCTCATTTTTCTGATACTTGTTGGTTTTTTTAATGTAAGCGTCGATCGCGTAAACGAACGCGGTCTTGGCCGCGGCGTCCGGCGCGCCGCCGTGCTCGAGCCACGAGGAGTTGTGGTAATACTCAATGGCGTTCGTCCGGTTGGAAAAACAGAACGCCGCCGACATGCGCACCTTGTATTCGGGCTTATCCTCGCGGTCCTTGCCCTTTCTCTCGGTCTCGATGTAATAGGGCTGCGTGAGAGGGCTCTCCCCCGCCAGCTCCGCGACATAGTCCGCAATGCCGTTTTTGTAGCAAAACTCCGTCGTTTCAAACTTCGCGCCGTGCTGCGCGCGGAAGCGGAACGTCACCCCGGCGTTCACGACGGCCTGGCGGCGCAGGATATCGAGAAAGTAGCTCTCCGGGATGTTGATATCGGTAAACACCTCAATATCCGGCTTCCAGCGGGTCGTCGTGCCGGTCTTTTTCCGGTCCGAGGGTTCCACAAGCATTTTGCCCTTGATCTTGCCTTTGGCGAAGTGCAGCGAATACTTGTTCCCGTCGCGCCAGACGGTGACGTCCATATACTCGGAGGCGTACTGCGTGGCGCACGCGCCGAGACCGTTCAGACCGAGCGAGTATTCATAGTCGCCGCCGTCGTCGTTTTTGTACTTGCCGCCGGCGTACAGCTCGCAGTAGACAAGCTCCCAGTTGAAGCGCTTTTCCGCCGGGTTCCAGTCCACGGGACAGCCGCGGCCGAAATCCTCTACCTCAATGGACTTGTCATCGTAGAGAGTTACCGTTATAATATTGCCGAAGCCCTCGCGCGCCTCGTCGATGGAGTTGGAGAGAATTTCAAATACGGCGTGCTCGCAGCCCTCCAGTCCGTCGGAGCCGAAGATAACGCCCGGACGCTTGCGCACCCGGTCGGCGCCCTTGAGCTGGGAAATGCTTTCGTTGCCGTATTCCTGCGGTTTTGCTGTTGCCATCTGGTTTCTCCATATATAGTGGTTTTAATTTCCGTAAAAAAGCGCTATATAGTATAGTATACCTCGATAAAAAAATCAAGCGGAGTCTAACGAATCAGACTCCGCCCGTCGAGAGAGTTTTCTCTTTCCCGTCTCTTCGGCTTGCGGCGGCTGTTGACCGCCGCCGAGCATAGTATATGCCGCGCCGGTTTTGTCATTCCATCCATTTTTCGCCAGAACAGAAAAGGAGAATCGTTCATGTCTACCGCTTCCACGATCGTTGTCATTGTCGTTGCCGTCATTTTTCTCGGCTTTTTCATCAAGCTGCTCAAAACCCCCATCAAGCTGGCGTTCAAGCTGCTGCTGCACGCCGTCGGAGGGTTTGTGATGCTGTTCCTTGTGAACTTCTTCGGCTCGTATCTCGGGATATCGCTGGAGATGAGCTGGCTCAACGCGATCGTCTCCGGCGTGCTCGGTGTGCCGGGCGTCGTGATATTGCTGCTTTTCAAGTATGTTCTTTGATATTTAATATGAACAGGCAAAAACTGCGGATGCTTTTGAGCATCCGCAGTTTTTGATTTTTATTCTTCGTCGGTCTCGAGGACGACCTCGTCCGTGCCGGTGACCTTCTTCTCGAATTTTGCCATAAGGAACGGAGAGAAGATGCCGACAATGCTCAGGGCGATGAGCACCCAGCACACCGGAGAGGCGAACAGAACACCGATATCGCCGCCGCTGACGCGCAGCGCACCGCGCAGGCCCTTTTCACTGATCGGGCCGAGAATCAGTGCCAGAACGACCGCTGCGGTATTCAGATCGAATTTCCGCATCAGATAGCCGAGTCCGGCGAAGATCATCATGACGACCACGTCGCTCATGTTGCGGTGGATGGCGTAGGAGCCGATGAAGCAGAGCACCGTGACGCAGGGGATCAGAATGGCGTCGGACAGGCGGGAGATCTGCGCAAAGCCGCGGCAGCCGAGCATGCCGATGAACAGCATGAAGAACTGCACGAGAACAAAGCCCGCGAAGAACGTGTAGGTCATCGCCGCGTGCTTGGTGAAGAGCTCGGGGCCCGGGGTGAGACCCTGAATGATAAGACCGCCCATCAGAACCGCCGTGACGGATTCGCCGGGGATGCCAAGCGTCAGCATCGGGATCAGCGAGCCGCCGGTAACGGCGTTGTTGGCCGCTTCCGAGCCGCACACGCCCTCGATGGCGCCGTGGCCGAAGTCCTCCTTGTGCTTGGAGAACTGCTTGGCGTTATTGTAGCCCATGAAGCAGGCGATGGAAGCGCCCGCGCCCGGGAGAATGCCGATGATGTTGCCGATGATCCAGGAACGGATGACCGTCGGCGCGAGCATCTTCTTCTCGGCTTTGGTAAGGGCGATCTTGTCGGAGAACTTGGAGGCCTTCTGGCGCTCCTTGATCTTTTTCTCGGCAAGGATGAGCACCTGCGACATGGAGAAGAGACCGATGAGCGCGCACGTCGTGTTGATGCCCTCGGCGAGGAACGCATGGCCGAACATGAAGCGCTTGGTGCCGTCGATGGGGTCAAGGCCGATCGTGGAAAGGAGCAGGCCGAGCGCGCCGGACATGAGGCCCTTGACGATGGATTTACTCGAAACGCCGGCGATGATCGTAAGGCCGAAGATACCGAGCCAGAACTTTTCCGCCGACATGAATTTCAGCGCGAGCTGGGCAAGCAGCGGGGCGAAGAAGTACAGGGAGATGCAACTGAGCAGGCCGCCCCAGAAGGAGCTCCAGCAGGCCGTGGCGAGCGCCTTGCCCGCCTGACCCTTCAGCGTCATCTGGTACCCCTCTATCGCCGTTGCCGCAGACGCCGGGGTGCCGGGCGTGTGGATGAGGATGGCGGAGATGGAGCCGCCGAAGATGGCGCCGCAGTAAATGGCGCCGAGGACGATGAGTCCCGTGTCCGCCGGCATGGTAAACGTCAGCGGCAGCATGAGCGCAACGCCCATCGCCGCCGAGAGGCCGGGCAGACAGCCGATGATGATGCCGAGCGTGACGCCGCCCACCATGGCAAGGAGGTTGATGAGAGTGAGGGCCTTAACAAAGCCCTGACCCATAAGAGCCAATGTTTCAAGCATAGATCACATTTCCTCCTTAAAACAGAATGCCTGCGGGAAGCCGCACGCCAAGGAAGAGAACGAACGCAAGATAAATGAGAAGATCGATCGATACGATCGAAATGACCGTGGCCAGAATGGGCACGCGCAGGAAGAGAAGGCACGCGAGCATGAACAGCGTTGTCGAAACGAAGAAGCCGACGTACTTCATAAGGACGAAGTACACGAGGATCAGCGCGACCGATACGATGAACTGCACCGGCTTGAAGCCGGCGAAAACGGTGTCAACGCCGCTCTCTACGCCGAAGCGGCGGGCATTCAATATCATCTGGACGAGATAGAAGCTCGTGAGGAAAAACAGCAGAGCTATGGTGAACTTCGGGTATGTACGGCTCGAGTCGGAAAGCTTCGAGCTGTAAGCATAGAAGAAGCCGCACACCGCATACATGAATACCACGACTCCTATATCGGTTTTTTGCATTTTCATAAGCAGGAGTCCTCCCGTGAGAAATTTCTGCGGGGATGTTTTACGATAATTTTTTAAGAAGCCCGGAGGGGGATACCTCCGGGCTTTTGGTATCAGCGAGGATTATTCGTTCCAGAAACCGGTAGCAAGACCTTCGGTGAACGTCTGCTGCTGCTCGATGAGAGCGGCGGTGGCGGCGGCGTCCTTATAGTCGGTGGCGAAGGAGGCGGCAGCCGCGAGATAATCGGGATCTTCCATGGTCGCCTTGAAAACGGCCTCGTAGAACGCGATGACTTCCGGGCTCACGCCGGCGGGAGCGACGACGCAGCGGGAGGAGCCGAGCCACTGGTCATAGTAGCCTTTCTCGCCGAGAGTCGGGACGTCGGGGAACTCGAAAATACGCTCGGTGGAGAACACGGCAAGCGGCTTCACGTCGGTGCGGCCGGCGATATCGGCAGCCTTCGCAACGCACCAGTCGGCCTCTTTGCCGAGAAGGCTGGTAAGCTCGTCCGCGGTGTTGCCCTGCGGCAGGTCGATGTACTTGAAGCCGGCGGAGTTGGCAAACGCCTGCGCACCGATGTGGTTGGAGGCCTGCGCGCCGTTGGTGGAGGCGACGGTTTTGTTCTCCTTGGCGTAAGCGACGAGATCATCAATGTCGTTGAAGCGCTCGTCGTCCGCGCGCACGAGGACGAGAGAGGTCTCGGTCACATGGTTGCAGATGGCGGCGAAGTCCGCGGTGGTGTAGGTGCCGAGTCCCTTTACGATGGATGAGTTGAAGTTCGGGAGGTTCATGAAGCCGATGGTCATGCCGTCGGGCGCGGCCGCGGCGATCTGAGACCAGCCGATGGAGCCGGAGCCGCCGTCAACGTTCTCGATGACGATGGTCTGGCCGACGTACTTTTCGGCGTACTGCGCAAGGATGCGCGCGGTGACGTCGGTACCGTTGCCGGCTTTGTAGGCAACGATCATGGTCACGGGGCCGTTGGGGGCCCAGCCGGTGGTTTCCGCCGGAGCTTCGGCGGGAGTTTCGGTCTGGGGTTCTGCGGGAGTCTCGGGCTGCGCGGGAGCCTCGGTCTGGCCGCAGGCACACAGCGCGAACATCATACAGAGGGCAAGGAACAGGGCAAATGCTTTTTTCATTTTTTCTTTCCTTTCTTTCTTTTGATGGATTCGGTCTCTTCGTTCCTCCCAAGAGATGCTGCAATGTTACCAGAATGTTCCGTTATTTGCAAGGAAAATTTTACAAAAAATCCAAACAGAAGAAAAACATGTTAAATTCCTGTAAAATCTCCGTAAATTTTCTGTTTTCCCCGAAAAAAAGCATCCGGACGGCTTTACACTGTCCGGATGCTATTACCTATAAAATCTTTGCAGTTTCCCAACGTGCTTTTACGCCGCGCCGAAAAAGCGGAACACGGCGGTCACATAGACCAGAAGCTGGTCGCGGCTGACGAACTTGGTCATATCGGCAATGTCGGTCGTCTGGATCAGGCGCTCGAAGCTGCCGCCTGTCGCATACGCCACGGCGAGCAGCGCAATGCCGAAGATCATCAGCACGGAAAAAGCGATGCCTACCCATCTCCATACCTTACTCATCGGCGTCTTCCCCCTTCTTCGGATACAGGATCGCGCGGTAAATGCTGCGCGTGAGGCGCACTGTGAGAGTGCAGCCCGCCACGGCGATGGAAATACCGGTCCAGAGGAGCAGCAGCGCCAGCGCAAACGCGGCCAGCGTCGCGCCTGCCGTGAGCAGCAGATCCGGCATGCGGACGATCGCGCCGTTGAACACATAACCGGTCAGATACACGCCCGCCGCGAGAAGCGCCGCGCCGATGCCCAGAACGGCAATGCCGAGAGCAAGCGAAAGTCCGAACATCAGCACCCATACCGCCAGCATCGGGATCGTGACCACGACCGCGGCAAAGGCGCGTCCGCCCGACACGGGGCGGCGGGTCTCGATCTCTTCGTATTCATACTCTTCTTCGGCTTCCGGCTCTTCGGCAGGCTCTTCCGCCTCGGCCGCTTCTTCCGTTTCTTCCGGGAAGCTCTCTTCCTCGGGCAGGATCTCGGATACATCCTCCGCGCCGTCCGGCGTTTCCGGCTCTTCCTGCTCCGTTTCCGGTTCCGGCATCTCGGGCTCCGGCTCCGCCGGTGCTTCGTCCGCGGTCTCCTCCGCTGCGCCGTCCGCCGGTTCTCCGGCCGGCTCTTCCGCATCCGGATGTGCAGGCTTGTCCGCCTCTTCCTCCGGCAGCAGCTCTTCGGGATACAACGGTTCGAGCGGCAGCGGCTCTTCGTCCTTTGCCGGTCCGTCCGGCGTATCGTCCGCTTCCTCTTCCGGCTCTTCCTCCGGCGCGGCAGGCATGACCGGCGCAGCCGGTTTTTTCGTGAACGTCAGGCCGAGATCCGAAAAGTCCAGCTCGTCAAGATCGATCTCCGGCAGCACGGCAGGCTCCGGCTCCGCGGCGATTTCTTCTTCCGGCTCGGGCTCCGGCAGCGGCTCTTCCGGCTGCTCTTCGATAAGCTCTTCCGGCAGCGGCTCTTCCGCTTCCGGCTCGCTCTCTTCGGCGAGTATATGTGCACCGGTGTATTCTTCCTCGATGATCTCGGTCTCTTCCGGCGCTTCGGTCTCCTCCGGCCCGGCGGCTTCGCCGTCGGCAAACGGCGTTTCGCCGTTCGCTACCGCTTCGCGGTATTCCCGCTCGATCTGCAGCACCTGACGTACCGGCGAGCCGAAGCAGCGGACGACCGTCGTCTCGCCCTCGGGACCGGCTTCGTCAAACATGCGCTCATACCGGTTGAGGACACGGTCGCGCTCGGCAGCATCGAGGAACGCCAGCAGGCTCCGCAGCTCCGCCATGAAGCTTTTTCGGTTCAACGTGGGACACCTCCCATTCGTACTGTTACAATTTGTCATCGTTAGATTATACTATTTAATAAATACTTGTCAAGTCTTATCCCACGACAAACCTTGACAAGCGCGCCGCTCTCACCTAATATAATAAAGTTAAATCCGCGGTGGGAGAAGGGCTCCCGCCGTTATAAAAGGAGAAATATCATGGCGAAAGAAAAAATGGTCGAGCAGATCACCAACATGGAGACCGATTTTGCTCAGTGGTACACCGACATCTGCCGCAAGGCCGAGCTGGTGGAGTATGCCTCGGTAAAGGGCTTCACCATCCTGCGTCCCTACGGCTACGCGATCTGGGAGAACATCCAGCAGATCATGGACGGCGAGTTCAAAAAGACCGGCCACCAGAATGTGGCGATGCCCGTTCTGATCCCGGAGAGCCTTCTGAAAAAGGAAGGCGAGCTCGTCAACGGCTTCGCGCCCGAGGTGGCATGGGTCACGAAGGGCGGCAGCGAGGAGCTGGAAGAGCCGCTCGCGTTCCGTCCCACGAGCGAGACGATGTTCTGCGACCACTGGTCGCGCGTGCTCCACTCCTACCGTGAGCTGCCGATGCTCTATAACCAGTGGTGCTCC
>DPHR01000045.1:1288-7725 GCA_003522945.1 Clostridiales bacterium | reverse complement strand
CACACCATCCACGAGACCGCCGAGGAGGCCGAGGCCGAGACCGCGCAGCAGCTCAAGTGCTACGCCGATTTCTTTGAGAACGTCCTCGCCATCCCCGTTGTCCCCGGCCGCAAGACCGAGAAGGAAAAGTTCGCCGGCGCGGAGGCCACCTACACCTGCGAGTGCATGATGAAGGACCACAAGGCGCTGCAGGGCGCAACGTCCCACTACTTCGGCGACAAGTTCTCCCGTGCCTATAACGTCACGTTCACCGGGCGCGACAACAAGGTGCAGTATCCGTTCCAGACGTCCTGGGGCTCCACGACGCGCATGATCGGCGCGGTCATCATGGCGCACGGCGACAACAACGGTCTTGTGCTTCCCCCGAAGATTGCCCCCATTCAGGTCATCGTCCTCCCCATCGCGCAGCATAAGCCCGGCGTGCTCGAAAAGGCGCAGGAGCTTGTGGACCGGCTCGCCAAGCTGGGGCTGCGCGTCAAGGGTGACTTTACCGACAACTCCCCCGGCTGGAAGTTTGCCAACTGGGAAATGAAGGGCGTGCCGCTGCGCATCGAGATCGGCCCGAAGGACATCGAGAACAACCAGTGCGTCGCCGTGCGGCGCGACGACCGTGAGAAGCTCTTCCTCTCGCTCGACGAGCTGGATACAAAGGTCCCCGAGCTGCTCGACGCCGTGCAGAAGTCCCTCTATGAAAAGGCGAAGGCCAACATGGAAGAGCACACCTACCCTGCCTACTCGCTCGAAGAGGCGAAGAAGATCCAGGAGGAAAAGGGCGGCTTCATCAAGACCATGTGGTGCGGCGAGCTTGCGTGCGAGATGAAGATGAAGGAGCAGGCCGGCATGTCCAGCCGCTGCATGCCGCTTCATCAGGAGCATCTGGCCGACACCTGCCCCATCTGCGGCAAGCCGGCGAAGCACATGATCTACTGGGGCGTGGCGTACTGATGCCGCACATCGCCGTGAAGCTCTGGCCGGGCCGGAGCGAGGAAGAAAAACGTGCCTTCGCCCGCGCCGTCGCGGACGATGCCGCCCGGTATCTCCACGCGGACAAGGCGTGGGTCTCCGTCAGCATCGAGGAGATCGAGCCCGAGGCGTGGGACGAGACCGTCGTGCGTCCGGAAATTCTCGAAAAGCCGGACATCCAGTACGTCCGCAGCGAATAATCTTGAAAAAAGTTCCGAAAAGAGTCTCTCTTTCCGGAACTTTTTTTCCGGTGCCGCCGTCTTAGTATTAGAAGCATACAATAAACTTTTGAAGGAGGTACACCCGATGAAAAGGACAACGAAGCTCCTTGCGCTCGCGCTCGCGCTTGTGCTTGCGCTCGGTCTCGCCGGATGCGGAGCGAAAACGTCGAGCATGACCGATTCTTACTACAGCGAAAGGATCAGCAGCGCCCCCATGGAGGAGCCAAGGCCGGACACGCCGATGGAATCGGAGTCGATGCCGTCGCCCGCCAGTGCCCCCGGAGGTTTCGGCAATCTTGCCGCCGAGGACGGCGGCTTCTATGAGGAAGATGTCAGAGACTCGGCAGCCGATATCGCCGACATGAGCGAGAAGATCATCTACAGCGCCGACGCGACGCTCGAAACGACCGAGTTTGAGCATTCGATCGAGGAGATCCGCGCACTTGTCAAAGAGCTGGGCGGCTTTATGGAGAGCTCGACCATTTCCGGCAACAACTACTATAGCATCTCCCGCGGCAATACGGGCGGGCGCTATGCGTCCTTCCTCATCCGTGTGCCGAGCGACAAGTTCTCCGTGCTTACCGGCTCCCTCTCCGAATTCGGCAACGTTCCCTACTGCAACACATACATGCAGAACGTGACGATGGAATATTACGACGCGCAGAGTCGTCTCGAAGCCTATAAAACGCAGGAGACCCGGCTTCTTGAGATGCTTGCCGCTGCCAAATCGGTCGAGGATATGCTCGCCATTCAGCAGCAGCTCACCGACGTGCAGTATGAGATCGACTCGCTCACCGGTCAGCTCCGCTACTACGATCATCAGGTGAATTACTCCACCGTGTCGCTCTACGTTTCCGAGGTGACCAAGTATACGCCCGAACCGACGATCACGCTCACCTATTGGGAGCGCATGACCCGCGGCTTTTCCGAATCGCTCAAGGACGTGGGCGAGTTCTTCCAGGATCTGTTCCTCTGGTTCGTGACGAGTCTCCCGTGGCTCGTGCCGCTCGCGGCAGTCGTTGTGCTGATCGTGTGGCTCATCCGCCGCCGCGCAAAGAACCGTCCGGAGCGTGCCGCAAAGCGGGCGGCAAAGCGTGCCGCGAAAGCCGAAAAGCGCGCGCAGAAGGCCGCGGCCAAAGCCGCCGCGAAGAGCGTTGCTCCCGCGGAAGAAACCCCGAAAGACGGCGAAAAATAACCCTGTCCCTTTCCTGCGCCCCGGCGGAAAACGCCGGGGCGTTTTTCCTTGGCGCGGCAGAGGAAATACGCCAAAAAAACCGAGGTTTTTCGTTGAATTCCCTTGACCGGACAGGCGGTTTGTGTTATATTAACCCTACCTGTCGGTCGAGAGGTTTATTTTTTATGCTCTTTCGGCCCATACAGGGAGGCATACGCGCGCGGAAAGCGCTGCGTAAATTTTACAAGGAGGTGCCGAAATAATGGCGAAAGCAGGTTCGCGAATCAAGATCACCCTGAGATGCAGCGAGTGCAAGCAGCGGAACTACAACACCATGAAGAACAAGAAAAATTCTCCCGAAAAGCTCGAGATGAATAAGTATTGCCCCTTCTGCCGCAAGCACACCAAGCACGTCGAAACGAAGTAATGACAGACGTGAGAAAGGATGCATCCAATGGCTAACGAAGAAAAGAAACCCGTCGCCCCTCAGACGAAGGGCGCAGCCGTCAAGCGGACGGACAAGAAGCTCGGCTTTTTCAAGCGCGTTGCCAAGTGGTTCCGCGAAATGAAGAGCGAGCTCAAAAAAGTCGTCTGGCCCACCCCCAAGCAGTTCGGCAAGAACACGCTGGTCGCGCTGGTCGTTATGGCCGCCGCCGCTCTCGTGCTCTGGGGCTTTGACTCTCTGGCCAAGGCCGCTGTCGAAGCGCTGATCACATTGGTGTAAGCCGGATGGCAGAGAACGCAAAATGGTATGTGGTCCACACATACTCCGGTTATGAGAACACGGTAGCCGCTTCCATCATGAAGGCAGCGGAAAACCGCCAGATGCAGGATCTCATCCAGGAGGTCAACATCCCTCTGGAGACGGTCGTTGAGCATACCGACGGCGGTGATAAGGAAGTCGAGCGCAAGGTATTCCCCGGCTACGTGCTGGTGAAGATGGTGCTCACGGACGAAAGCTGGCATCTCGTGCGCAACAGCCGCGGCTGCACCGGCTTCGTCGGCTCCGACGGAAAACCCGTTCCTCTGACCGAGCAGGAGATCCTCGATCTCGGTGTGGAGCGCAGAGAGATTTCCGTGGGCTTTGAGCTTGGCGATACCGTCAAGGTCATCGACGGCCCGCTGGAAGGCTTCCTCGGCACGGTGGACGAGATCGACCCCGAGGGGAACAGCGTCCGCCTCATCGTCTCCATGTTCGGCAGGGAGACGCCGATCGATCTGGAACTCGACCAGGTCGAACCGGTAAAAGAAGAATAATTCTGGAGGTGCTTAATAATGGCACAGAAAATAGTTGGCTATGTCAGATTCCAGGTTCCCGCCGGCAAAGCGACTCCGGCTCCCCCTGTGGGCCCGGCTCTCGGTCAGTACGGCGTGAACATTTCCCAGTTCACCAAGGACTTCAACGAGCGTACCAAGGGCGATATGGGTCTTATGATCCCGGTCGTCATCACCGTTTACGCCGACCGCAGCTTCACCTTCATCACCAAAACGCCCCCCGCGGCTCTGCTGATCAAGAAGGCCTGCGGCATCGAGACCGCCTCCGGCGTGCCTCAGCGTGACAAGGTCGCCACCATCAGCAAGGAAGATGTCCGCAAGATCGCCGAGCAGAAGATGCGCGATCTCAACTGCTCCGACATCGAGTCCGCCGTCAGCATGATCGCCGGTACCTGCCGCTCCATGGGCGTCGTCGTCGGCGACTGAGCTGGCAAACGTGGGAGGAAGTAACCTTCCGAAAAACCACATTTTAGGAGGATAATGAAGTGTTCAGAGGTAAAAATTATAAAGAGAGCACGAAGCTCATCGATAAAAGCGCCCAGTATGAGCCCGCTGAGGCTTTCGAGCTTGTCACCAAGACCGCCAAGGCGAAGTTCGACGAGACCGTCGAGCTGCACGTGAAGCTCGGCGTTGACTCCCGCCACGCTGACCAGCAGGTCCGCGGCGCCATCGTCCTGCCCAACGGCACCGGCAAGAGCGTCAAGGTCCTCGTGTTCTGCAAGCCGGAGCGCGAAGAGGAGTGCAAGGAAGCCGGCGCGGATTACGTCGGCGGCATGGAGCTCGTCCAGAAGATCCAGGGCGAGAACTGGTTCGATTTCGACGTCGTCATCGCCAGCCCCGACATGATGGGCGTTGTCGGCCGTCTCGGCAAGGTCCTCGGCCCCAAGGGTCTCATGCCCTCCCCCAAGGCCGGCACCGTGACCCCCAACCTGGCGCAGGCCATCAAGGAGTCCAAGGCCGGTAAGATCGAGTACCGTCTCGACAAGACCAACATCATCCACTGCCCCATCGGCAAGGCTTCCTTCGGCGCGGAGAAGCTGCTTGAGAACTACACCGCTCTCATCACCGCCATCCTGCGCGCGAAGCCCGCGACCGCGAAGGGCCAGTATATCCGCAGCTGCGTGACCGCCACCACCATGGGCCCCGGCATCAAGATCAACGCCCAGAAGCAGCTCTGATTTCGGATCACAAAAAATCGTCGAATGAAAATTCGGCGATTTTTTTATTCACAAATTGTTCAAGATAGTTTCAGGTTCTTTTCAGAATTCCGTGATAGGATACAGCCAAGAATTGAAACAAGAGGTGTTTTCCATGTACGAGAACAACGATCCCAATACCGAAAATAACGAAAGCAGCACGTACCGGTACACGCCGGAGCGCGGCACGCAGAGCGATTATACCGCGGGGGCGCATAACGCCGATTCACAGTACTCTGCCGGTCCGCAGAGCGGCTGCATTCCCGGCAGCTATTCGTATTCCCCCGAGCCGCCGAAGAAAAAGAAGAAACTCTCCGCCGGAAAGATCATCGCCATCGCCCTCGCGTGCGCGCTGCTGGGCGGATGCCTCAGCGTCGGCGCAACGCTTCTGCTGCACAATAATACGGAAAACCAGACTCCCTCGACCGGCACGACTATGTACGTCGGCGAGCGGCAGACCGAAAAGGTGAATACCGCGCGTACCGATACCTCCGAGAAGCTCACGCCGCGCGAGGTATATGCGCAGAATGTGAATTCTACCGTCGGCATCACGACCTCGATCACGACGAACTACTGGGGCTATCAGACAACGAGTGCCGCTTCCGGCTCCGGCTTCATTCTGACCGAGGACGGCTACATTCTCACAAACTACCACGTGATCGAAAACTCCAGCAGCGTGCAGGTAACGACTTACGACAACACCTCCTACAGCGCCTCGATCGTCGGCTATGACGAGAGCAACGACATTGCCGTTCTCAAGATCGACGCTACCGGTCTCACGCCGGTCGTGCTTGGCAGCTCCGATGATCTTTATGTCGGCGACGAGGTCATGGCGATCGGCAACCCGCTCGGCGAGCTGACGTTCTCGCTCACCGTCGGCTATGTGAGCGCGCTTGACCGCGAGGTCACGCTCTCCTCCGGCACAACGATGGATCTCATCCAGACCGACGCCGCCATCAACTCCGGCAATTCCGGCGGCGCGCTCTTCAACAGCTATGGCGAGGTCGTCGGCATCACGAATGCCAAGTACAGCTCCTCCTCTTCCTCGGGCAGCGCGTCCATCGACAACATCGGCTTTGCCATCCCGATCAACCACGTGAAGAACATCATCACGAGCATTATTGAAAAGGGCTATATCGTCAAGCCGTATATCGGCGTTTCCGTCACGACCGTGAGCACCGAAATGGTCAGCTACGGTCTCCCGCAGGGCGCGGCGGTCAAGGCCGTCAGTGAGAACAGCCCCGCTGCGGAATGCGGACTGAAGATCAACGACATCATCACCGCCATAAACGGCGAGGAGATCACAACGAGCAGCGAGCTTGTGAAGATCGTCTCCGCCAGTCAGCCCGGCGACGAGATGACGCTCACCGTCTACCGGCAGGGTGAGAGCGAGCAACTTACGCTCACGCTCACTGTCGGCGAGCAGCAGAAGAGCGCTTTGGCCGATCCCACGTCGTCCTCGAACCAGCAGCAGTCCTCCGGTTCTTACGGCGGCTTCCCGTTCGGCTTCGGCTATGGCTACGGCGGCTAAATCATCGCCCCTATTGAAAAAAGCAAAGGCTCTGTTTCTCCGGAAACAGAGCCTGAGCTTGTCAAAAAAGTATTTTT
>DPHR01000045.1:0-990 GCA_003522945.1 Clostridiales bacterium | reverse complement strand
TCTGTTTCTCCGGAAACAGAGCCTTTTCTTCTTATTTGCGGAGCACCGATTTTCCCATGTATTTCCAGGTGTCCTTGTGGCCGCCGTAACGCATCGCCTTCCGGCAGCCGGGGATGTCCCAGCAGAGAGTGCCGAAAAGCGCCGTCACGCCGTGATCAAACCAGATCGGCGATACCGGAACGCTCGGCCCGCTCAACGCTACGATCTGCGAGTCGCGGCAGAGCTCAAGGATGTGCGGCATCGTGCCGTTCGTGAGCGCCATGCCGGTGATGATGACGACATCGGAGCCGGGGAGCAGCCGGTCCTCCTCCCATTCCGGATAGTCGCCGGGGCGCGGATCCTTTTCAAACACGCGCAGCTCCCGCATGCCCGCGAGCTTTTCGCCGCCGCGAAAGTGGCCTATCGTAGAAACGAGCTTCCCGGCGCACTCTGGTTCCAGCGTGCGGAACACGTCGCCCTCGTCGATCTCCGGCGGATAGAGCGTAACGCCGAGGGTCTCCATGCTCTCGCGCCGATTGAACCATGCGTTCACCGCCGCGCAGCCGAGCGCCGAGAGCGCCATATCGTCCGAGCCGAGCTGCGCTGCAAGATCGCGCAGCGGCTTTCCCAGCCAGTCCGTACAGACGGCCGCGTCGCCATACGGTTTTTTCCCCGGCAGCGGCAGCGAGGCAAGCCCCGCGCCGCCCTCCGTTTCCACATATGCCTGATACCGCCCGCGCACCGCCATGGTAACGCGCAGATGCGCCGGTACGGAGGAAATAAACGCTTCATAAAGTTCCATACGGATTGTACCTTGCCTTTCTGTTTTCGCCGGAGTATAATCAGTTTCAGTATACAGGATTTTACCGCATATCACAAGTCAGGAGGAATACCCATGCGAAGGATTTTTTCCAAGCTGCTTTATGAAATCGAAGAAGAGCGCAATACTATGCTCGTAACAGTCATCGCCGATCGCGGCAGCGCGCCGCGCGGCGCGGGCGCGGCGATGCT
>DPHR01000168.1:109631-109762 GCA_003522945.1 Clostridiales bacterium | reverse complement strand
TCGGCCTGCCGGTCGAGCGCTGCGGCAAGACGGTCGTAGTCTACGCCCCGGTCGGTGAATGGGGTAACAAGCGCAGCTGCGCTGCCGGTGAAAACAGGTTTTTTCATGTTCCGTCCTTTCTGCCGGTCCGT
>DPHR01000168.1:108733-109422 GCA_003522945.1 Clostridiales bacterium | reverse complement strand
TTTCTGCCGGTCCGTGCCGCACGGCGTGCGGCAGGGAAGGGAACGGCAAAAAATACTCCCGTGCCATTGTATGCAGCGGGACGGGCCGCGGTGAGCGGAAGTTCGGCGCTTTTGCGGTTGCAAAGGGAGCGGAACATGTATATAATATTTTAAAGTATAATAACACTCCGCCGTACTCCCGTCAAGGTGAGCACGGCGGCAAAACACAGCAGCCGGACATACCGGCAGATGGAGCAGCTTTGAAAAAATCGGACTTTTACTATGATCTCCCTCCGGAGCTTATCGCCCAGACGCCGCTCGAGCGGCGCGACGCCTCGCGCCTTCTGACGCTGGACAAGCGCACGGGGGCAACCGAGCACCACGTCTTCCACGAGCTCCCGGACTTTCTCAACGAGGGCGACTGCCTTGTGATGAACGATTCCCGCGTGATCCCGGCGCGGCTCTTCGGCACGCGGCCGACGGGCGGCAGCGTGGAGGTCGTGTTGTTGCGCGATCTCGGCGGCGGGGACTGGGAATGCCTCACCCGTCCGGGGCGCAAAACGCAGCCCGGAACGCATATCTCCTTCGGCAACGGAGAGCTGACAGCAGAGGTCATCCGTGCGGAAGCGGACGGCAACAAGGTGCTGCATTTCAACTATGACGGTATCTTTCTTGAGTTATTGGACAAGCTCGGCAAAATGCCGCTGCCG
>DPHR01000168.1:73062-108571 GCA_003522945.1 Clostridiales bacterium | reverse complement strand
TCGGCAAAATGCCGCTGCCGCCGTATATCAAGGAAGAGCTGACGGACAAGGAGCGTTACCAAACGGTATATTCCCGCGACCCCGGTTCCGCGGCGGCGCCGACGGCGGGGCTGCACTTCACGCCGGAGCTTCTGCAGCGCATCGCCGATAAAGGCGTTTCGCTCGCCTATGTTACGCTGCACGTCGGACTCGGCACATTCCGTCCGGTCAAGGAGGACAATATCGAGGATCACCCGATGCACGCGGAATTCTGTATGGTGAGTCAGGAGACGGCGGACATCGTAAACCGCACGCACGCAAACGGCGGGCGAGTGATCTCTGTCGGAACAACCTCCTGCCGGACGCTCGAGAGCTTTACCGGCGAAGACGGCATATTGCAGCCGAAAAGCGGCTGGACGGACATTTTCATCTATCCGGGCTACCGCTTCAAGGCCATTGACGCGCTTGTGACCAATTTCCACCTGCCGGAGAGTACGCTCATCATGCTCGTCTCCGCGCTGGCCGGGCGCGAAAACGTCCTGCGCGCTTATGAGGAGGCGGTAAAGGAACGCTACCGCTTCTTCTCCTTCGGCGACGCGATGTTTATCCATTAACGATAAGGGGAGTACAAATGTATAAAAGAATCAAGCTCGAAGGACACGCCCGACGGGGCGAATATACCACGCCGCACGGCACGGTGCAGACGCCGGTATTCATGAACGTCGGCACGCAGGCGGCGATCAAGGGCGGCCTCTCCGCGGATGATCTGCGCGAGATCGGCTGCCAGGTCGAGCTTTCCAACACCTATCATCTCCACGTCCGCCCGGGCGACGAGCTGATCCGCGATATGGGCGGGCTGCATAAGTTCATGCGCTGGGACGGACCGATCCTGACCGACTCCGGCGGATTTCAGATCTTTTCCCTTGCGCAGCTGCGCAGGATCAAGGAAGAGGGCGTATACTTCAATTCCCATGTGGACGGTCGGCATATCTTCATGGGACCCGAGGAGAGTATGCGCATTCAGGCCAATCTCGGCTCGGATATCGCCATGGCGTTTGACGAGTGCGTCGGCATTCCCGCGCCGCGGGAGTACTGCGAAGCGTCGTGCGACCGCACGGTGCGCTGGCTCGCCCGCTGCAAGGAGGCTCTCGCGCGCTATACCTCGGAGGACAACGCCGTCAATCCCGGACAGGTGCTCTGGGGCATCAATCAGGGGGCAGTGTACCACGATCTCCGCGTTCGCCATATGCAGCAGATCGCGGAGCTTGATCTCCCCGGTTATGCCATCGGCGGACTCGCGGTAGGGGAGACCGCCGCGGAAATGTACGATACCATTTCTGCGGTCGAGGAATATATGCCGCAGGACAAGCCGCGCTATCTCATGGGCGTCGGAACGCCGGGAAATATCATCGAGGCAGTCTACCGCGGCGTGGACTTCTTTGACTGCGTGATGCCCGCCCGCAACGGCCGCCACGGGCATCTCTATACCTGGGAAGGGGTCATCAATATCAAAAACGAGAAGTATGCGCGCGACGAGCGCCCCATTGATCCCGAGTGCCATTGCCCTGTCTGCCGCAAGTACAGCCGCGCGTATCTCCGCCATCTGATGAAGGCGGAGGAGATCCTGGCGCTTCGCTTCTGCGTGATGCACAATCTCTATTTCTATAATTCCCTGATGGAAAAGATCCGCGCAGCGCTCGACGAGGGGCAGTATCAGGCGTTCCACGACCGGTATGTCGAAAAGTTGGATAAGCGGATATAATTTTCTTGCTTTTATCGGAAAACACCGGTATAATCAATACTTGTAATTCACATTGGAGGGTTAACCCATGAAAAAAATCCTTGCAACTGTTCTTGGCGTAGTTTTTGCCATGTTCGCGTTTGCCGGCTGCAATATGGCTGCGGCGGACGGAACCGCTACCGGCGCCAGCGGCATTACGAGCATCGTTATGATGGTCGTCATCATCGCTGTGTTCTACTTCCTGATGATCGTTCCCGAAAAGAAGCGCAAGAAGAAAGCGCAGGAGATGCGTGACAGCATCGAAGTCGGCGACAAGATCGTCACCATCGGCGGCATGGTCGGCAAGGTCGTCCACGTCACCGGCGACAAGCTCACCTTCGAGACCGGCGAAGACCGCGTCCGCATCGAGATCACCAAGTGGGCGGTCTCCAGCAATGAGGGCAAGGGCGCCAACAAGGAGACCTCCGATTCCGAGGAGTCTCTGGGCAACTGATCGCACCGGACACAGGCGTATAAAAACACCCCCGCAGGAATAAGTATGAACGTACTTATCTGCGGGGGTGTTTTTATGGTCAAACAACAGCCGAACCGGAAAGGGCAGGCTGCGGATGCCGTGCGGTCGGGAAGCATTATGGCAGGAGCGTCGCTTCTGCTTGCGCTTCCGGCGGCGCTGTTGATCCGTGAGGGAGTGCTGCCGGAAACGTCGGTGCAGCTTACTGCACTTGTATGCGCCGGTCTTGCGGCGCTATTGTCCGAGTGTCTTTGTTTCGGAAAGCGAAGGGGAGGGTATGCGTATATCCCGCTTTCCGCGCTGGCCGCGGCACTCATTTTGCTGCTTGTCGGAGCCTGTCTTCCGATGAACGGTTGGGACATCGGTTGCGTTTTGAAAACGCTGTGCGTTATGACGGCGATGATGACGGGCGTGTATTTCATAAAAATGAACAAAAATAACAAAAAATCACGAAAAAGCCGCGCGGGCTATTACAAATAGGAATCAAATAACAGAGTTGACATAAGCGGAGCTGTTTCACCGACATCTTGGGGGTATTACAAAGCGTAATCGCAAAATACGGTGAAAAATCCTTGATTTTCAATGGTTTTTCGGTATCCGGTTACACAGGATAACATAATGCAGTTAACATAAAAACTGGACATAATTCACAAAATTCTAAAAACGTGGAAAAAGGGATTGATAACTTTATGAATCTGCGGTATAGTGTGCGTACAACAGATTATGTAAATTATTGTTTTATGTTGTTTCTTTTGCCGCGAGGCGAGGTGACGACATGAACGTTTCACCGGATGACGCGGCGATCTCAGCGCCGCGCATTTTACGCCTTGCGCGGCCGGCCCGCCGTGTTTTGCCGCTGGCGATGCTTTTCGGCGCGTCGCTCGGGACGCTTTCCGGATCACGCATTTTCCCGCCGGTTCCGGAGTCTGTCGCGTCGCTTGCCGACGCCTCTCTTTCGGGCTCGGCCGGATACCTCCGGCTCCTCTGGACATATTCCGCGCCGTGTTTCATCGCGGTGTTTCTTTCCGCCGTTTTATTCGGCTTTTTGCTTCTCCCGATCCTTTTTCTTTTTCGGGGGTTCCTTCTTTCCTATAGTGTGTCGGTGCTGCTTGCGGGCGGCGTCCCCGCGGGAAGAGCCTGTCTCATCGTAGGGCTCCCGGCTCTCTTTTCTCTTACGGCTTTGTTTTTGCTTGGCGAGGAGGCGTTCTGCTCCTCTCTGGATATATACCGAACCTGCCGCGGCTATCCGACCGTCCGGTTTTCGTTCGTTTCCGCAGACCGGCTTCTGATCGCCGCGCTGCTCGTGTCTGCCGCGGCATTCGTCCGGCAGCTTTTGATCCCGTTACTACTATAAAGCACAGCATAGAGAGTAGAGAAAGAAAAGAGGAAGGAGGGCGTTGCTATGGATAATTCCGTATGCTTTGAAAAATTCAAAGACTACCTTACGAATGTGAAAAAGGCTTCCAGCAACACCCTGAGTTCGTATCTCCGCGATATCCGTCAGTTCGGAGAATACCTTGACTCACACGAAACTGTCGGATACACCGAGGCGGACGAGGAGGTCCTGAACGGATACATTTCCTGGCTTCGCGGGATGGGAAAATCGGTAGCGACCGTTTCCCGCTCCATCGCGTCGCTGAAATGCTTTTATACCTTCCTCATTCTCCAGCGCATCGTGAGCGAAAACCCGACCGGCAAGCTGGTTCCGGATAAATGCGAGCAGAAGCTCCCGCAGATCCTCACGAGCAGCGAGGTCGAGCTGCTGCTTGAGCAGCCGGAGTGTACCGACTTCAAGGGCTACCGCGACAAGGCAATGCTGGAATTGCTGTATGCCACCGGCATCCGTGTGAGCGAGCTCATTTCGCTCAACGTGACGGACGTGAATCTGACAGCCGGCGCGATCCGCTGCATCAGTCACGACAAGGAACGGTTTATCCCGCTCTATCCGGCGGCGATCCGGGCGTTGAGCGAGTATATGGAGTTTGTCCGCCCGCAGATGCTGGCGCGAAAGGATGAGACCTCTCTCTTTGTGAATGTCAGCGGCGAGCGCATGTCCCGGCAGGGCTTCTGGAAGATTATCAAGTCCTATCAGGCCAAGGCGCACATCGAGAAGGACATCACGCCGCACACACTGCGCCATTCCTTTGCTGCGCATCTGCTGGAAAACGGCGCGGATATCCGTGCGATCCAGGAAATGCTCGGCCATGCGGATATCAGCTCCACGCAGGTCTATTCGCAGCTCGTCAAAAAGCAGCTCAAGGACGTGTACCAGAAATCGCATCCGCGTGCCTGATTTCGAGCCGCTTCAACTATATCGGCAGCGAGGCGTTCCAAAAGTTTTTTGGGACGCCTCTTTATTTTTTGTAATCGTTGTGTTACAATGACGTGAATACATTGGGAGGTTAGCAGCTATGCCTGAAAACTATATCACCAGCCAGACGGAAAAAGGAAATATCAGCATTTCGGAGGACGTTATCCAGGTGATGGTCAACGCCGCTGTTTCGGAGATCGAAGGCGTTGCAGGGCTTTCGTCCGTGCCCGGCGCGGACATTGCCGAGTTCCTCGGCATCAAGAGCGCGACCACGCCGCCGAGTGTGAAGATCGCCGCGGAGAACGGACAGGCCGTCATTGACATCCTCATCATGGTCCGCTACGGCTACGGCGTCACGGTCGTTGCCAAGAAGGTGCAGGACCAGGTCGCCGTGAGCGTGGAGGACATGACCGGACTCAAGACCGTCGTCAACGTGCATATCACGGGCATTGCCTTTGATAAGACCGATATGAAGGGGTAAGTCTCTCTATGACGAGAACGAATGCACGGCAGCTGGCGCTTCAGCTCAGCTTTGCCGTTAGTGCCGGCAGCGACGTCGGACCGGACGCCTTTTTTGACGAGGACTATTTCCGCGCCCTTCCGGCGGAGGATGCTCTTTTCACGGAGATCCCCGGGGAGGAGGAGCGCGCTTACATCAACGCCCTTGTGACCGGTGTGCGCGACCACCGCGAGGAGCTGGACGATCTCATCGAGCAGTTCTCCCACGGCTGGAAGCTCTCGCGCATTTCGCGTACGGCTCTCGCCGTGCTGCGCGTTGCGCTTTATGAGATCCTTTATATGCCGGATATCCCGGCGGCGGCGTCTATCAACGAGGCCGTCGAGCTGGCCAAGGGGTACGATGAGCCGGAGACCGTCCGCTTTATCAACGGCATCCTCGGCAGCTTCATGCGCTCGCGCGGCGAGACCGTGGAGGAACAGCCGGCGGAGACGGAGCCCGCGGAAGACGCGGCAGCGGCGGAGAACGGACCTACGACGGAAGAATGACGGAGATTTCGCCGCTCTCCGTATCGGAGATCACGGAGCACATACGCGCCATCGTAGAAAGCGACGGCGCGCTGCGCCGCGTTTATGTCCGCGGCGAGCTTTCCAATTATAAGATCTATCCCTCGGGACATCATTATTTCACGCTCAAGGATGCGGGCGCGTCGATCCGGTGCGTCATGTTCCGCGCCGACGCTTCGCGGCTGCGTTTCCGCCCGGAAAACGGCATGGCGGTGATCTGCTCCGGGCGCGTCGCCGTCTATCCGCGGGACGGAGCCTATCAGCTCTATGTCACCGCCGTTCAGCCGGAAGGTCTGGGCGATCTTCACGCGGCGTATGAGCAGCTCAAGGCAAAGCTGCTCGCGGAGGGGCTGTTTGCGCAGGAGCACAAAAAACCGCTTCCGGCCATGCCGGAGAAGATCGCGCTCATCACCTCCGGGGCCGGCGCTGCTGTACAGGATATGATCCGTATTCTCGGCAGGCGCTGGCCGCTCACAAAGATCCTTGTGATGCCGGTGCGCGTGCAGGGAACGGAAGCCCCCGCGGAGATTGCCGGTGCGATCCGGTACGCGAACCGGTGGAATGTGGCCGATCTTATCATCACCGGCCGCGGCGGCGGCTCCATCGAGGATCTCTGGGCGTTCAACGACGAGCGCGTTGCCCGCGCGATTTTTGCGTCCGAGATACCGGTCATCTCCGCCGTCGGGCATGAACCCGATGTGACCATCGCCGACTTTGTCGCCGATGTACGCGCGGCAACGCCGTCAAACGGTGCGGAGATCGCCGTACCGGAGCAGGCCGACGTCCGCGCGCTTCTCCTCTCGCTGGAAAACCGGCTCGGTCAGGCGGAGCGGAAGCGGCTGGATGCTCTTGCCTCACGGCTGAACGAGCTTTCGGCACGGCCGGTGCTGCAGAGCCCGACGGGCTTTCTTCAGAACTGGCGGCTGGATGTGGATCGCCTTTCCGACCGTCTGAATGCGGCGGAAAAGCATCTCCTGCTCGCCAAACGGCAGGAATATGTCCGGCTCGTATCGTCGCTTGAGGCGATGAGCCCGCTCAAGGTGCTCGCGCGCGGTTTTTCCGTGGCGACCGACGCGTCCGGCGCGATCCTCAGAGACGCCAAGGCTGTCGCACCCGGCGACAGCGTCCATATACGGCTTGAACACGGCGCGCTTGACTGCCGTGTGGAGCATCAATCGGAGGTACAATGATGAAAAAGCTATATCGCATGGTTGCGCTTGCTCTGGCAGCAGCGGCTCTTTGCTTTTCTCTGACGGGCTGCGGCATCTCCGACTTTTTCAAAAACAAGGACAACAAAACGCAGGATGACCCGAACGCGTCTCCCTCGGCGGCTTCGACAACGACGCCCAAAGCGGCGACGCCTGTCCCGGAAGTTTCCGCAACACCGGAGGCAACGAAGGAGCCGGTCAAGGTCGAGATATTCTATGAAAACAAGGCCGTGACGGAGCTGAGCTTCCAGACCTCCACGGTCATCCGTCTGCAGGCTGTTGCGAGCGACGGCTCCACCGGCGGTATCTGGACCTCCAGCGACGCGTCCTCTGCCAGTGTGGACGAAAACGGCATCGTCACCTGCTGGAAGGTCGGCAATCCCAAAATCACCTATACCATCGGCGATGCGTCCGCGTCGCTCTCACTGACCGTTACGGAGCCGACGATCAAGATCTGCTACGGCGATGTGGAAAAGACCGACATCAGCCTCAGCAGTCAGTGGGGATATGAGATCCAGCTCACCGCCGCCGTTACGCCGGAGGGAAGCGAGGTCACATGGTCCTCGGAAGACCCCGCCATTGCGACGGTATCCGAGACCGGTCTCGTCACCGGTAAGAAGATGGGCTATACGAACATCGTCTGCAAGTCTGGCACGGCCAAAGCGGTCTGCATCATCCGCGTGGCCGATAATCCGCCCGCGGCAGCCGCTGCCGCGGCGCAGGCGACGCCTGACCCGAACGATAAAACGCCGCGCGTCGTCATCACTTGCTTCGGCCTGCCGAATTCCGACTTTACCATTACTGTCGGACAATCGGTCGATCTCAACTGCACGATGTACAACATCGATCCAAGCACGAACAAGGAGACATGGACGATCGAGGATACCGCCATCGCCACTGTCAACGAAAATGGCGTCGTCACCGGCGTGAAGGCGGGAACGACCAAGGTCATCTGCACCGTCGGCGACGTGAAATGCGAAACCATCGTCCGCGTTACCGATAAAAAGAGCTGATCGAAACGGACAGGAGGATCACCATGGCTGAACGGAGAACCGCAAAACCGAAGACCTTTGAGCAGATGCTCGCCCGTCTGGACGAGATCGTCCGCTCGCTCGAAAAGGGTGACGCTCCGCTCGAGGAGTCTCTTTCGCTGTATACCGAGGGCGCGGAGCTGATCCGCACCTGTACAAAGCAGCTCGACGAGGCCGAGCAGACCGTTGTGAAGCTGCAAAAGGGCGCGGACGGCGCACCGGTCGAAACATCCTTTGCATCGGAGAACGAATGACCATGGATCATTTCAGCGAATATAAAGCCATCCAAAATGAGATCAACGCCGCGCTGGAGACGTATTTCACGGCGGACTGCCCGCAGAAGGAGCTTCTGGACGCCATGCGCTATTCTCTCCTTGCCGGAGGAAAGCGCATCCGCCCGCTGCTGCTCGTGAAGTTCTGCGAGATCTCCGGCGGAGACCGCGCCGCGGCACTGCCTGCGGCCTGCGGCATCGAAATGCTGCATACCTATTCGCTGATCCACGACGATCTTCCGTGCATGGATAACGACGATCTGCGCCGCGGAAAGCCCACCTGCCACAAGATGTTCGGCGAGACCAATGCCGTTCTCGCCGGAGACGCGCTGCAGTCGGCGGCATACTGCGCCGTGTTGTCCGCGCCGGCTGTGCCGGAGCGTACCGCGGCGATGGCCAAAACGCTGGCCTTTGCCGCCGCCGAGCAGGGCATGTGCGGCGGACAGTATCTGGACACGAGCAAAGAGGGACTTCCGGTCACGGAGGCAGAGCTCTACGAGATCCACCGCCTGAAAACCGGAGCGCTGCTCCGCGCCGCGTGCGTCATGGGCGTGCAGTGCGCCGGAGGTACACCGGAGCAGGTGTCGGCTGCGGAAGAGTACGCGATGAATCTCGGTCTGGCTTTCCAGATCCGCGACGATGTGCTCGACACGATCTCTACGGAGGACGAGCTGGGCAAGACCATCGGTTCAGACGCTGCAGAGAAAAAGACAACGTTCGTTTCGCTTCTCGGCGTCGAGGAATGCGGCCGGCTCGTACATCTCCATACGGAGAAGGCAAAAGCCGCCGCTGCCGGACATTTTGCGGATACGGAATTTCTCTGCTGGCTCGCCGACCTTCTGGCGGACCGCAGGAAGTGAATATTTTCCGGATAAAATGTGAATATTTTTTGTCAAAACACCCTTTGCTCTTGTAAAGGGTGTTTGTTTTTGTTATTATACTTAAGTTAAGAGTATGAGGGGATGCAGTTGTGTTGAACCAGAACGAAAAAGAACTTTTATATAGAATAAACAGCAATGCCGATCTCCGTGCCGTACCGGAACGGGACATTCCGGAGCTTTGCCGGGACATCCGCGAGTTTCTTGTGGAAAACGTGTCGCACACCGGTGGGCATCTTGCATCGAATCTCGGCAGTGTGGAGCTGACGGTGGCGCTGCACCGCGTCTATGACCCGATGAAGGACCGCATCCTGTTCGATGTCGGGCATCAGTCCTATGTCCACAAGATTTTGACCGGTCGGAGAGATTCCTTCGATACGCTGCGCCAGCTCGACGGTGTTTGCGGCTTTCCCAAGCCGTGCGAGAGCAACGCCGATCCGTTTCTTGCCGGACATGCCTCCGATTCCGTGTCGCTGGCCGCGGGGATGGCACGAGCCCGAACGCTCATGCACGGAAATTACGACGTTGTCGCCGTTGTGGGCGACGGCGCGATGACCGGCGGCCTGTGCTTTGAGGGATTGAGCGATCTCGGTGCAAGCCGCGAGGCTGCCGTGGTCGTTCTCAACGACAACGGCATGTCCATCAACGAAAATGTCGGCGGCGTGGCGAGATTGCTCCGCCGCGCACGCACGCGCCCCGGATATCTCCGCTTCAAGCGGACATACCGCCGTGTGATGAAAAAGCACCCGCACGCTTATGAAGAGCTGCACCGGCTCAAGGAGCGCATCAAAGCGCGCCTTCTGCCGTCCGGTATATTTGACGATCTCGGGTTTTACTATATCGGGCCGGTGGACGGCCACGATGAAAAGGCGCTCGAAACTACGCTGCGCTGGGCGAAGGATCTTCATCGCCCGGTCGTTGTGCATGTGGTGACGGTGAAGGGAAAGGGCTATGCCCCCGCGGAGGCAGACCCGCAGACGTACCACGGCGTCAACCCGTTCGATCGGAAGACCGGCGTCACGACCGTTCTGACCAACGACTTTTCTGCGGCATTCGGCGCATCGGCGATTGCGCTTGCGGAAAAGGATCCGACGGTCTGCGCCGTTACCGCGGCGATGGAACACGGCACGGGGCTGTCCGAATTTGCCCGCCGTTTTCCGAACCGGTATTTTGAACTCGGCATTGCCGAGGAGCACGCCGCCGCGATGTGCGCCGGCATGGCAAAGCAGGGGTTGACGCCCATTTTTGCCGTTTACTCCACCTTTCTCCAGCGCTCTTACGATATGCTCATCGAGAACATCGGGCTCATGGGGCTGCATGTTGTGCTTGCCGTGGACCGCGCGGGGCTTGTCGGGCGCGACGGCGTCACGCATCAGGGCTCTTTTGATATCGCGTATCTCGGCTCCGTGCCGAATATGACCGTATATGCTCCGGCGAGCTTCTGCGAACTGGACTCCATGCTATCCATCGCCGTGCGTGAAAAATCCGGCCCCGTAGCGCTCCGGTATCCCCGCGGGGGAGAGGGCGCATATACTGACGACCACTCCCGCGAAGATTCGACCGTTCTGCGCAGCGGCGGCGATGTAACGATCGTCACCTACGGCATCAGCGTCAACGCAGCGCTCGCCGCGGCGGAAACGCTTTCCGCCGACGGCATCCGCGCCGAGGTCATCAAGCTCAACCGGCTGCTGCCGCTCGCCCCGGAGACCGTCCGTGAGTCGCTGCGGAAAACCGGACGATTTATTATGGCGGAGGAAGCCTGCCGCTCCGGAAGTCTTGGTACGCTTCTTCTTGCAGACGCCGCGGCAAACGGCATTTCGCTGCGCGGCGCCCGGCTGCTGGATCTCGGCAGCGGCGTTATTAAGCACGCTTCGGTCCGTGAGCTGCAGCACTGCCTGCATCTGGATGCGGATGGCATTGCCGCCGCAGCAAAGGAGATACTGCATGAAAAAGATCCGGCTTGATCAGCTTGTTTTTGATAAAGGCCTCGCCGAGAGCCGCGAGCGCGCCAAGGCGTATATCATGGCGGGCAGCGTCTATGTGAACGGCCAGAAAGAGACAAAGCCCGGCACCTCCGTAGCGGAGGACGCCGCTGTGGAGATGCGGGGTGAAACGCTGCCGTATGTCAGCCGCGGCGGATGGAAGCTCGAAAAGGCGCTGCGTGTGTTTCCCATCGATGTGAAAGACGCCGTGTGCATCGACTGCGGCGCTTCCACCGGCGGATTCACGGACGTTCTGCTGCAAAGCGGCGCGGCCAAGGTCTATGCCGTCGATGTCGGCTACGGTCAGCTTGCCTGGAGCCTCCGCACCGATCCGCGCGTCGTCTGCATGGAGCGGACGAACATCCGCTATGTTACGCATGAACAGATCCCGGAGGAGATGGACGTTGCCGTTGCCGATCTGAGCTTCATTTCGCTCCGTCTCATTCTGGGCGCGGTCGGCGCGCTTTTGAAGCCGGAGGGCGAGATGGTATGCCTTGTCAAGCCGCAGTTTGAAGCGGGCAAGGACAAGGTAGGGAAAAAGGGCGTAGTGCGCGACCCTGCCGTTCACGCAGAGGTGCTGCGCGAATTTCTGCACTATGCACCGGAATGCGGCTTCGGCGTGCGGGGGCTGGAATTCTCGCCCATCCGTGGCCCGGAGGGAAATATAGAGTATCTTGCCTGGCTCAAAAAGGGTGCGGAGAGCATTCCGGAGCCGGACATCGACGCGCTCGTCGCCGCGTCTCACGCGGCACATGGAAAGGACTCCGAAAAATGAAAGACGGATATGTTCTGCTCTGTCCGAACGCCCACCGCGACCACGGCCTTGCTTCCACGCTCGCCATTGCCGAGGCGCTGCGCGAGCACGGACATGAAGTGCGCATCTCGCCCTTCCTCAGCGACGGGCTGGAAAACACCTGGCCGCGCGATATCCCGACCGCGGCTCTTCCGATGGCGCTGTCCGGCGCGAGGCTCGTCGTCTCTCTCGGCGGCGACGGTACGATTTTGCAGCTTTCCCGGTATCTCGCCGGTTCCGGCGTTCCGATCCTCGGCGTCAATCTCGGCAACAAGGGCTTTCTCGCCGAACTGGAGCAGACAGAGACGGACTGTATACTGGAAGTGGCCGACGGCCATTACACGGTACAGACGCGCATGATGCTCGATCTCAAGCTCTTCCGTAAGGGCGAGCTGGTCTATGAGGGAAGCGCTCTCAACGAAGCGGTCGTCCGTGCCTCGGTGAGCGTTGTGAAGCTTGAAGCATTCAGCGACGGAAGAGAAGTTACGGCGTTTTCCGGCGACGGAATGATCGCCTCCACGCCGACCGGGTCTACCGCTTACTCCATGGCGGCGGGCGGGCCGATCGTCGAGCCGTGCGCCGACTGCATCATTCTCACACCGATCTGCACGTTCCGCCTTGCGGCGCGCTCGTATGTACTGAAAGCGGACCGCGAAGTATCCATCCGCACCGTGGAGCAGGGAGACAAAGAGGTCTTTCTTTCCGTGGACGGTGTGGCCGTTCCGTTCCTTGACGGGGACGAGCTCGTCGTGGCGCGCTCCGATAAAACGCTTCTTATGGCGCGCGTTAAAGATCGCAGCTTCTTTGACATTGTTTTTGAAAAATTAGTCGATAAATGAAAGAGGTGAACGCCCCGTGAAATCAAAGCGACAGGAAGAGATCCTTGCGTTGATTCAGGAGCAGAACATTGAGACCCAGAACCAGCTGATCGAAGCGCTGCGCAAGCGCGGCGTGAAAAGCACGCAGGCGACGCTCTCGCGCGATATCCGCGAGCTTCGACTGGTAAAGGAGCTTTCCCCGGATGGCGGCTACCGCTATACCGTCCCCGCGCGGGAGGATTCCGGCGATCAGCTCGACCGGCTGCGCAAGATATTCCGCGAATGTGTCGTGAGCTTTGATACGGCGCAGAACATCGTCGTCATCCACACACTACCCGGCCTCGCCAACGCCGCGGCGTCCATGCTCGACAATCTGGATGTTCCGAATCTCGTCGGGACGCTCGCCGGGGACGATACCGCGTTCCTTGCCATGCGCGATGTCGGTACGGCGCTGGACTTCTGTCGGGAAATCGAGGCTATGCTGTAATGCTCAAAACACTCCACATTGAAAATATCGCCGTGATCGAGCGCGCAGATGTGGAATTTTCTGCCGGACTGAGCGTACTGACCGGCGAAACGGGCGCAGGCAAATCGATCATCATCGACTCGCTCAACGCTGTACTCGGCAACCGCGTCAGCCGCGAGCTTGTCCGCTCCGGCGCGGAGCGCGCGTCCGTCACGGCGTCCTTTGAATCGGCGCAGGCGGAGCGCTGGTGCGCCGATAACGAGATCGACGCGGACGACGGCGAGATCATATTGCAGCGCCGCATTTCGACGGACGGCAAGAGCACCGGCCGTGTGAACGGCGTGCCGGTCACGGCGTCGCAGCTGCGCGAGCTGGGGGCGCTTCTGCTCGATATCCACGGGCAGAACGACGGCCGTCAGCTTCTCGACGAGCGGCGGCATCTCGACTATCTGGATGCCTTCGGCGAGTGCGGTGAAGCGCTCGCGGCTTATCGCGAGACGTATGATGCCTACCGCGCCCTCGTTCGCGAGAGCGAACGCCTCTCCATGGACGAAGCGGAAAAACAGCGTCTGGAAGAGAGCCTGCGCTACCGGATCGCCGAGCTCTCCAAGGCGGAGATCCGCCCCGGCGAGGAAGCGGAACTCACGGAGCGGCGTGATCTTCTCCGCAACAGCGAAAAGCTGACGGAGCACATTTCCGCTGCCCTTGCCGCGCTCTATGATTCAGACAGCAGCGCTGTTGCACAGTGCGGCGATGCGGAGTATAATGTTTCCCGTGCCGGCGCGTGGAGCGCCGATCTTGCGGAGACCGAAGAGATCATCCGCTCTGCGCGGCTCGCGCTGGAGGACGCTTCCGAGCGGCTGCGCGAAAAGCAGCAGCTTCTGGACTTTTCCCCGGAGGAATATGACCGGCTGGAGGAAAGGCTCGCCCAGCTGCGGCGTCTGGAAAAGAAATATTCCACAGACGAAGAAGGGCTCGCTGCGCTTCTTGCGGATTCCGAGCGCCGTCTCGACGAGCTGGAATACGCGGGCGACCGGCTCGCGCAGCTGGAAAAGGAAACGGCGAAGGCGTATGCGCTTGCCGAAAAGAAGGCATGCGCGCTTACCGATATCCGGCAAGCTGCGGCAAAGCGGCTCGAGGAGCGCGTCGTCGGCGAGCTTCGTGATCTCAGCATGCCGTCGGTCCGCTTTGAGGTGCGGCTTCTTTCCCGCGAAGGGAAAAACGCCCTGTCCGCCTCCGGCGCGGATGAGGTCAGCTTCGTCATGTCGGCGAACGCCGGTGAAACGCTTGGCCCGATCAGCCGCATCGCTTCCGGCGGCGAGCTTTCGCGCATCATGCTCGCGCTCAAGAACGTCTTTGCCGAAAAGGACGGCGTAGACGCGCTGATCTTTGACGAGATCGACACCGGCGTATCCGGCGTTGCGGCGCAGCGTGTGGCAGAAAAGCTCGCTTCCCTCGGCCGGACGAAGCAGGTGCTCTGCGTGACCCATCTCCCGCAGATCGCGGCGATGGCGCAGCAGCAGTATCTGGTGGAAAAGGCCGAGCACGGCGGGCGAACATATACGAACATCCGCCTTCTCGACCGTGAGGGCCGCCGGTATGAACTGGCACGCCTGAGCGGCGGCGACATGATCACCGATATACAGCTTGCGGGAGCTGAGGAGTTTCTCGCACGGGATGAGCGGTTCCGCGCGTCCCTGTCATAAGAAATTTATCCGTATTACGCGGAAAAAGAATAAAAAGGAGACAGATTGATGCAGATTTACGAAGAGCTTGTCCGGCGCGGTCTTATCGCGCAGGTCACCGATGAACAGGAGATCCACGACCTGATCAACAACGGAAAGGCTCGCTTTTATATCGGCTTTGACTGCACGGCGGACAGCCTGACGGCCGGTCACTTCATGGCGCTCACGCTTATGAAACGCCTGCAGATGGCCGGCAACCAGCCGGTCGCGCTCATCGGCGGGGGTACCACGATGATCGGCGATCCCTCGGGCCGCACCGATATGCGTAAGATGCTCACCAAGGCGGATATCGACCACAACGCCGAGTGCTTCCGTCGCCAGATGGAACGCTTCATCGAATTCGGCGAGGACAAGGCCATCATGGTCAACAACGCCGACTGGCTGCTCAATCTCAATTATATTGAGCTTCTGCGCGAGGTCGGTACATGCTTTAGCGTGAACAACATGCTCCGTGCCGAGTGCTACAAGCAGCGCATGGAAAAGGGTCTGAGCTTCTTTGAGTTCAACTACATGATCATGCAGAGCTATGATTTCTACCATCTTTTCAAGGAATATGGCTGCAACATGCAGTTTGGCGGCGACGATCAGTGGAGCAATATGCTTGGCGGCACGGAGCTCATCCGCAAGAAGCTCGGCAAGGACGCTTACGCCATGACCATTACGCTCCTGACCGACTCGCAGGGCAAGAAGATGGGCAAAACGGCGGGCAACGCTGTCTGGCTTGACGCGAACAAGACCTCTCCGTTCGATTTCTACCAGTACTGGCGCAACGTGGACGACGCGGACGTTATGAAGTGCATCCGTATGCTCACGTTCCTCCCGCTCGAGCAGATCGACGAAATGGCGACGTGGAAGGACGCGCAGCTCAACACCGCCAAGGAAACTCTGGCCTACGAGCTTACCAAAATGGTCCACGGTGAGGACGAGGCCGGCACCGCGCAGGAAAAAGCGCGCGCCATTTTCGGCGGCGGCAGCACCGAGCATGTGCCGGAAGCCGTCATTTCCGAGCGTGACCTCGTAGACGGTAAGTCCGACATTATGAGGCTCCTCGTGCTGAGCGGTCTCTGCGCTTCCCGCAGCGACGCGCGGCGCAACATCCAGCAGGGCGGCGTCCTGTGCGGAGAGGAAAAGGTCACCGACATCGCCAAAGCGTTTGACGGTGAGGAACTGCGCAAGGGCGTTGTCCTGCGCCGCGGCAAGAAGAACTTCAAGCGAGTGATTTTGAAATAATGGCAGAAAAACGCTTTACCGCAGGCATCGGCGCGGCCAACATGGATCTGCACGGCCGCAGCCGTGCCGCGCTGATCCTGCATGATTCCAACCCCGGCTTTCTCCACACGTCGCCCGGCGGCGTCACGCGGAACATTCTCGAAAATCTCTCCCGCATGGGCGAGAGGACGGCTCTGTTCTCCGCCATCGGCAACGATCTATACGGCCGCGAGATCCTCGCCTCCGGCGAGGCGGTCGGCATGGATATGTCGCACATGCTGCGCTGCCCGGACTGCGGCAGCTCCAGCTATATGGCGCTCATCGACCCCGAGGGCGACATGTTCATCGGCATGTCCGATATGCGTATTCTGGAGCACATCACCCCCGACTGGCTCAAAGGGCAAAAGAATGCGCTGCGGAAAGCGGACGTGATCGTCTGCGACCCCTGCCTGACGCCGGAGGCTCTGGAATGGATCACCTCCGACGCGCTCGCGGGCGTGCCGATTTTTTCCGACCCGGTTTCCACAACGTACGCCCGCCGTCTTGCCCCGTTTGCCGGAAAGCTCCACTGCCTGAAGCCCAATGTGCTGGAGCTCGCGGCTATGACCGGCTGCGAGATCACCGGCGACGCCGATATGGAGCGCGCTGCGGATGTGCTTCTCGAGCGCGGTACGCACTGCATCGTCGTCAGCATGGGACAGCGCGGCTGCTACTGGGCCGACCGCAGCGGCGCAAAATTCTATGCCGCTCTCCGTCCCGTGAGCCAGATGGTAGATGCCACCGGCGCGGGAGATGCCTTTATGGCCGGACTTTTATATGCTTACCTGCACCGCTTTCCCCCCGAACGGGCGGCTCGCTGGGCTCTCGCGGCGGGCATCATCGCCGTCACCAGCGCCGGTACCGTCAGTCCGGGGATGAGCGCGGAGCTCGTCAATAAAATTCTGGAGGAAAATGAATTATGAACAGCTTTGAAAAGTATCTGGACGTTCTTCCCGAGATCCAGCAGGCGCTGGATGAGAATAAGCCCGTTGTCGCGCTCGAGAGCACGATCCTCAGCCACGGCATGCCGTATCCGGAAAATCTGGATTTTGCGCACCGCGTGGAAGAGGTCATCCGCTCGCTCGGCGCCATTCCGGCGACCTGCGCGATCGTCAAGGGCCGGCTCAAGGTCGGTCTCACGGCGGAGGAGCTGGAGATCATGTGCCGCGCCGAGAACATCGGCAAGGTCAGCCGCCGCGACGTGGCGGTGTATGTTGCTCTCGGCCGCACCGGCGCGACGACCGTCGCTTCTACGATGATCATCGCGGCCATGGCGGGCATCCCCGTGTTTGCTACCGGCGGCATCGGCGGTGTGCACCGCGGCGGTCAGGATTCCATGGATATTTCCGCCGACCTGCAGGAGCTTGCTCACACGCCTGTTACGGTCGTCTGCGCCGGCGCCAAGCAGATCCTCGACATCGGACGCACGCTCGAGTATCTTGAGACGATGGGCGTTCCCGTCATCGGCAACCAGACCGCCGATTTTCCGGCGTTCTTCTGCCGCAAGAGCGGCTTCGGCGTGGACTACGCGGCGCAGAGCGAAGCGGAGATCGCCTCGATCATCCATGCGCAGCGCGGCATCGGCTTCACCGCCGGCATCCTCGTCGGCAACCCCGTGCCGGAGGAATACGCGCTCGATCATGAATATATGGAGCGCATCATCAACGTGGCGCTGCAGGCCGCGGACGAGGCGAATGTCCACGGTAAGAACATCACGCCGTTCCTGCTTGCCAAGGTCAAGGAGCTTACCGGCGGCGAGAGCTTTGAAACGAACGTGCAGCTTGCGCTGAATAATGCGCGCTGCGCTGCGCGCATTGCCGCGGCGCTTTGCGAGCTGAAAAAAGCGGAATAAAAAAATCAGCCAAAGAACTGCCTTTCGGCGGTTCTTTGGCCATATCTGGGCATAATACGAAACGGAAAATACGCTTTGTAAAGGAGTAGAAAAAATGTCGGAAAAGAACAAGTATTCCGGGACAAAGACCGAGCAGAACCTCCGCGCCGCATTCTCCGGGGAATCGGAAGCCCGCAACAAGTATACGTTTTTCGCCAGCAAAGCAAAGAAGGAGGGCTATGAGCAGATCGCCGCTCTCTTCCTGAAAACCGCGGACAACGAAAAGGAGCATGCGAAGCTCTGGTTCAAGGAGCTCAACGGCATCGGCGATACAGCGGAAAATCTTCTGAACGCCGCCGAGGGCGAAAACTACGAGTGGACGGATATGTACGAAGGCTTCGCCAAAACCGCCGAGGAAGAGGGCTTCCGCGAGCTTGCGCAGAAATTCCGCCTTGTCGGCGCGATCGAAAAGCACCATGAGGAGCGCTACCGCGCACTGCTACACAACGTGGAGACAGCCGAAGTGTTTGCCAAGAGCGAGGTAAAGGTCTGGGAATGCCGCAACTGCGGACACATTGTTGTCGGCACGAGCGCGCCGGAGATCTGCCCAACGTGCGCCCATCCGCAGAGCTATTTTGAGATCCACGCCGAAAACTATTAATACTTCATCGAAAGGAGCGGTCTACCATGTCGGAAATTACCATTACAAAAGCCAACTTTGAAGAAGAGGTTCTGCACGCCGATAAACCTGTCCTCGTGGACTTCTGGGCGAGCTGGTGCGGACCCTGCAAAATGCTCGCGCCGGTGCTGCACGAGTTTGCGGACGAGCATGCCGAAGTGAAGGTCGGCAAGGTCAATGTGGATGAGGAAATGGATCTTGCCATGCGCTTCGGCGTATCGAGCATCCCGACGCTCATCCTCTTCAAAAACGGCGAAGCCGTCAAAACCTCCGTCGGCTTTGTGCCGAAGGCACAGCTGGAGAGCTTCGTTCTCTGAAATATGTCAAACCGCCCGCGGCAGGTACCGCGGGCGGTTTTCGTATATGCGAAAAAGATATAAATGCTTTGCTGCCGGACGGCCGTTCAGTCTATCGCGTCCGCGTGGAGATCATAGATCGTGATCGCTCCGGCAGAGAACGCAATGGGATAATTTTCCGTCAGATAATCGGTGATAACACCGGTGAGCGCGCGTTCATGGTAGCCGATGTACACATAGTCGAGGCCTTCACTATCGCGATATGCCTCAAATACCTCCGCATTCGTGAGCATCTGCTCGGCAAGGTATTGCTTGCCCTGATAATTCAGACCGTGAAAGTAGAGGTACGAGCTGCTGCCGCAGACGATGTTCCGTCCGGTGAGTGTCGCGACAGTGTTGTCGTGATTGTCCTTGGTGAGGAACAGGGCGTCCGGCTCGGTGTTCTCAATAATGTACTCCGCCGCGGCGGCCTCATCGCGGGAGAAAAGCTCATAACCGTATTTCGGGATACCGGAGGCAACCTCACGTCCAAGGGTAAACACGGCGGCATTGGAGCTGATAAAGAGTGTGAGAGCAAGAAGCACACCCTGCGCTGCCGGGCTTCGGAGCTGTCCGAGCCAACCGGCCAGCGCGTCGGCGCACACAAAGCATCCGAATGCATAGGCAACGTACAGGAGCTTGTTGTTATCGTATTCGTTCGGCTGAAATACGAGCAGCTCGCACACAACGAAAATAAATACCGCGCCGGAGAACGCCGCGCGCTGCTCCTTAGAGACAGCAAAGAAAGCAAACGGCGTCAGAACGAATACGAGCCCGACATTTTTGATCCAGAACCAGAGCCAGGGCTCTTTTCCGTTATTCACCCAGTCGATCACGACACGGACGAAGTGTTCATTTCCGCCGACGGAAGGAAATGTCCAGAGAAAGAGCTGCGGCAGCGCCAGCAGTACCGCCGGAAGCCCAAACCGGAGCCAACGGAGAAACCATTCGCGGGAAAGCCGGTCACGCACAGCCGAATACACGAGCCAGCATGCCGCCATCAGGCCAAGGGCAAAGTAGGAATGCGTGTGGACCATCGGCAAAAGTCCGCCGAGAATGCCCGCCGGGAGATACAGCCGCATATCGCCGCGAAATACCGCCCGGAAAAGCAGGTACAAAACAGCGAACAGCGCTGCCCAGCCGAAGAGCGTCGCCCGCTGCGGCAGCAGCATGTCCGCAATGACGTTGACCCAGCGCATGCCATTTTCGGTGAGATTCGTAGGCGTTTTGTAAAACGCGGTGAAGAGATCATGCAGGGAGTACTCACCGTTGAGAAAATAGATCATGCCGAGCCCGCCGTTGAGGAAGAAGAGCAGAAAAGCAAGCACCGGCGCGTACTTTCTCCGGCAAAATTCCCGGGCAAGAAACCATATGCCGCAGAACACCTGTGCAAAGGCAAAGAACATCGGGATCATATACGCCCAGCGAAGCGGCGTTCCGAGAAGGTACAGGCTTGAGGAGACGCTGTCACAGAGGAACGGATAGCTCACCGGCGTTCCGGGAAGAAGATTATACTCCGGCGGGAACGTTTGTTGCCCGGCGATGGATGTGATGAAGCTCAAATGCATCGCCATATCGCCGTAGGTGCACTGTCCGGTATAGAGCGCTCCGTCCACGTTTTGCAGCGTATGCGAGCCTACAAGATAGATCGCAAGCATCATAAAGGGAACAAGCAGATAGGGGAGGGGGCGGTCTATCGCGGCATCCTCCGCGCAGGGAATGGCTTTTTCCCGCCGCGCGAACCACAGCGCGTGCAGCGCCAAGGCAAAGATCGCCGCGGCGATGTGCGCCGTGATGCCGAAGCCCCGGAGGAACGCAAACGGGATCGGCGCCCACATGGAGAGAAGCGTTCCGATCACGCTGCCGAGCCAGAGCCGGACAGCGATCCTCTTTTCGGGAAACAGATAATACGAAACGGCGATCCCTGTGCTTTGCCACAGGAAAAACCATAAAATTCCAAGCATACCGTTGTCATCCTTTTTCTTGTGGATATAATCCTATTATAGCGGATTATGACCCGTTTGCAATAGCGGACGCTCTGTGTTAAAATGCAATTAATCAATAATCCAGGAAACAGTCCTTTCGGGAGGCCATTCCATGAAGCGGCGAAAACAGATTCTTTCTCTGATATTTCTATTGATCCTCTGCGTGGTGCTGCAAAGCGCCGCCTTTGCCGACGGCTCACTTTTATCCAATGCGGATTTCTCTTTGCCGGAGCTTCCGGAGGGGTGGGATACCGTGGCATACGAAGCGGAGAATTATTCCGTTTATACGCAGAATGGCGCACTTGTCATTGCTTCCGCTGCGGAAAACGATGTGCGCGTCTGTCAAATGGTCCAAGTCGAGCCGAATACGGTATACCGCCTTTCGGCGGAGATCTCCGCCGAGGGCGTCCACGGCGGGCGTGGTGTGTGTCTTTCGGTCGATAATTACACGCTTGACGGCGCTTATGCCGTCAGCGCCGGACGTACCGGCAGCTTTGACTGGACGCGCGAAACACTGATCGTCCGTACCGGCGCAAAGCAGAGCTATATCAATTTCGCCTTCCGGCTAGGCTCCTACAGCGAGACATCCGCCGGTACGGCGCGGTTCCGTGCAGCGGAGCTTGTCCAAACCAACGATCCGGAGAAGATAGCGTCGGCGGTCTCGCTCGATGAACCGACGCAGCCGACCGTAAAAACCGTCAACGAATCGGACGAGGCCCGTGCGATCCGTCTCCGGTCGTATCTGCATCTGTTTATCGTCTGCGCCATCGTCCTCGCGTGTGTCCTCCTCTGGGGCTTTTACCGGAATCGCGAGCGTTTTTATTCGCTTTCCGCGGATCCGAAAACAGTAAAACGCTGCTTCATCCTCCTTGTCCTGACCGGCGCGGCGCTTCGTCTGGTTCTGACGCTTTTGTTCGGCGGCCATGATTACGACATAACCTGCTGGCAGGCATGGGGACGCGATATCGTGCAGAACGGCGCCTCGCAGTTTTACACCGCCCCCGGCCACGAGTGGTACGATTATCCGCCGGGATATATGCTCGTTCTCGCCGCTGTCACTTGGCTGCTGGACCTTTTCCGTATTCCTTCCGGATCAGCTGCGGCAGTGTTTGCCTATATGCTCCCGGCCTACGCCGCGGATGTCGGCATTGCGATCCTTCTCATGCGCTTTGCCCGCAAGCGGGGCTTTTCCGAAAGCGCGTGTCTGTATCTCGGCGGCCTGGCGGTCTTTAACCCCGCCGCGGTCATTCTCTCCGGCGCCTGGGGTCAGATCGACTCGATTTTAACGCTGCTTCTCCTTTTGAGCTTTTCCGAACTTTTCGAGGGACGCCGTATTTCCGCCGGGGCGATCTACGGTCTTGCCATTATGACAAAATGGCAGGCGCTTATCTATGGTCCCGTGCTTGCGGCGGAGTATCTCCTTTCCATCCGGAAAAAGGAGGATGCTCTGCGCACGGTCGGCGGCGTTGCGGCGGCGCTTCTCGTGATCTTCGCCGTTTCGCTTCCGTTCCGGGGCGATCAGGGCTTTTTCTGGGTCGTCGGTCGGTTTTTGAATTCCGCGGGCGGATACGATTATGCGAGCGTGGAGGCATACAATTTCCTTGCGCTCTGCGGCGGGAACTGGAAATCCGCCGAGCTTTCCCTTCTGCCGGGGATCCCGTACAAAGCCTTCGGCATGGTCATGATCGTGCTTGCTGTCGTACTCTCCGTTGCGATGCAGGTCGTTTCGCACCGGAGAGAAGGCGGAGAGACGCTTCGCGCACGTCCCGAGCGGCTGCTGATCCCTGCGGCGTTCTGCATGTTCATGATCTTCACGTTTGGCCACTATATGCATGAGCGGTATGTGTTCCCCGTGATGGCTCTGTTGGCATTCGCTTATGCTGCAACACGGGATAACAGGCTTCTCGTTTCGTCCATGCTCTTGAGCGTTGTTCTTGCGCTCAACGAGACGACGGCGATGTACGTTGTATCCAACGCTGCCTCGGCAGCCGTCCGCGGCACGCAGCAGCACCAAATCGTGATCGGCGTATGCTCGCTTTTTGAAGTATTGACGTTTTTCTATACAGCCAAGGTCTGTCTGGAACGCGGTTTCGGGCAGAAAGATCGGAGGTGACGAGCCGTGCAGGAAATTTTTTCTTCCAAGGAGCGCAGTACCCGCTTAGATCGTGGGGATAAGCGCCTGATGTGGGCGCTGACGCTCATTTATACGGTATTCACGCTTCTGAATCTGGGCACGCTCTCGTTTCCGACGAGCGTGTGGACAGCGCAGAGCGGTGCGGCAGTACGCATCGATCTCGGTGCGGAATATGATGTTGCCGAAATATGGACGAACGGAAACATTGCCGAGGGCTCGGCAGTGTTCACCGGCGACGACGGCTCCACGGCGGAGTATACGCAGAAATACGCGACCATGTTTACCTGGCGCACGCAGACCGCCGCCATGCACACGCGGTATATAACACTGCAATGCACGGCGGGAAAGGTCTCTCTCAACGAGATCGCCTTCTTCGATGCCGCCGGCAACCGCCTTCCGGCTGTGATCGCCGCCGGAACAACGGAGGGCGCGGCGCTTCTCGATGAGCCGGACACGGTACCGGATGAGCCAAGCTATCTGAACGGCATGTACTTTGACGAGATCTACCATGCCCGCACGGCGTATGAGTTTCTCCATACGATGAGCGTATACGAATGGACGCATCCGCCGCTCGGCAAGATCCTCATCATGCTCGGCGTTGTGCTCTTCGGCATGAAGCCGTTCGGGTGGCGCGTCGTTCCGGCGCTTTTCGGCGCGGCAATGCTGCCGGTGTTTTTTACGCTGGCAAAGCGGCTGTTCCGCCGGAGAGATCTGGCGTTTCTGGCCGCGGCGCTCCTTGCGCTGGACACGATGCACTTTACACAGACGCGTATTGCCACGGTCGATGTGTTCATCCTGTTTTTCATTCTGCTCATGGTTCTGTTCATGACAGACTATATCCAGATGGATTACATGAAAGAGCCGCTCAAAAAGCTCTTTCTTCCGCTCGGCGCGTGCGGCGTAAGCTTCGGTCTCGGCGTGGCATCCAAATGGACGGGCCTGTACGCCGGAGCCGGGCTTGCCGTGATGTTCTTCGCGCACATGATACGCACCGGTATTGCCTGCCGGAAGGATACTGCGGCGCGCAAAGAGTTCTGGCGCAGGACATGGGCGACGGTCGGTTTCTGCTGCGTGTTCTTCCTCGCGATCCCGGCGCTTATCTACTATCTTTCGTATATTCCGTTTTTCCGCTATGAAGCAACAAAGCCGAACGGCGTCGGCAGCATAGCGCTTGTGCTGCAGCAGCAGGAGTCCATGTATCATTACCATCACGATCTGACCGCAACGCACACCTGTCAGTCGGCATGGTATGAATGGCCGTTCACATCCCGCTCCGTGTGGTTTTACTTCCGGTCGCTCGGAGAAAACCGCGTTTCCAGCATCTCTTCAACCGGCAGCCCGGCCGTATGGTGGGTCTCCGCTGTCGGAGCCATTCTGCTGGCCGTAGAAGCATTGTTCCGTCGGACAAAGAAAGAGTCTGCACATTGGAAGCAGGCCGGATATATCCTGCTCATTGCGATCGCGGCAAACTATCTGCCGTGGACGCTCGTGCCGCGCTGCACATTCCAGTATCATTTCTTTACCACGTTCCCGTTTGTCGTGCTTGCCGCCATTCTGTTTTTGCAGCACATGGAAGAGAGCGGGGAAGTGTCCGGAAGGGTCAAGTGGATCTGGCTCAGCGTCGCCGCTGCGTATTTTGTCCTCATGTATCCGGCGGCCTCGGGGCTCCCGATGCCGCGGCTCTACGCGCAGTTCCTTGAATATGTACTCCCGTGTGGGCAGCTTTTCTTCGGCGCGGTCTGACCGACTAAAAGATGCAATGCGGCAGCGATCTCGATGGGATCGCTGCCGCATTTTCATGCATTGACTTCAAAAAATTCGGAAGCTGGAATCGGAGCAGAAGTTGTCGGTACTGTAGAGCAAAAGCACCCGGTCGATTGCATTTTCTGCAATATATTCCTTGACGGAGCCGGTATAATACCGGAGATCGATCAAGTGGATCTCGGAAAAGGCATCTGTAAGGAACGGCACGAGCGAATCGGCGTAGGAATCGCGCAGAATGAGCAGGGAAGGGGCATTTTCCGTCCCGGTATCCACAACGGCGCGGGGAATGTTCCCGCCGAGGAAGAAGGTATATTTGTCCTTGATCGTGAGCTTGTCATAATTGTAGAGCGGCAGCGTCTCTTCGGCCCCGTTTGTTTCGTACCGGGTAACGGACGATTTCTCCGGCGCTGCGATCAGCGTTTCCATCTCGTCCGGAGCGATCCAGAAAAAACCGGAGGAGGAATAGAGTGTTCCGCAGAAGTCCTCGGAGACGGTTTCCTGTGTGAGTGTATCTTTATCGATCTCCCGCAAGCCCCAGGAGGAACGCAGGGCATTGGCGGCATAATAGGCGCCGAGGGACGTCCAGTGGTGGTCGGTGCGATAGAAAATGTATTCGTTGCTGTGTGCCGTGAGGGTGGAGGAAAGATCGATCGTTTCCAGAGCCGTCTGCGCATAGGCGCTGTTGATCACCGCTTGCTGATCGTCGTTCGGAGCACCGTCCGGCAGGATATCCGCATAAAGCTGTGCCGTCGTGGGGATCAAGGCGAGCGATACCGGAACACCGGTGTCCGTGAGTAAATCCGCTGCCTGCACGGCGCGCGCGAGTACGTCTTCCTCCGGCGCGTCGAACGGCTCGATCAGACGGCCGCCGTCGCAGAGAAACACACCGTTATTCTGCCGCTTTCCCTGCGCAAGCTCTGCGCCCGCTTTTGTTTCGATCCATGTATCCCGTCCGGCGAATTGATCGCTGCAATAAGATTCAAAACGAGTGGCAAAAGAGCCGGAGAAAAGGGAAGAGAAGCTGAACTTCGGCAGCGTCTGCAGCTGCCGGTTTTCCTTTTCCGAAAAGTCCTTGTCCGGCAGAAGCAGATTCAGCAGGAAAAACCCGCCGATGAACACGGAAAAGAGGGCGGTAATGATTCGATTGGTCGTTTTTGACATCAATTTTGGCCTCCTTCCGTCAGAACCGGAAGTACAGGAACGGATTGTACGTCGCGTCCACGAGATATGCCGTAGAGATCACCAGACAAAGCGCGACAAGCACCGGCGTGAGTATATTTTGCACTCTCTGCGGAATACGCTGAAAGAGCTTTTTGGGGACGGGTGTCGCTGCGATGGCTGCGATAAAAAGAATGACGGCATAGCTTCGCGCGTAAAATGCGTCGGCTGCCGTGGCCGCAGCGCCGCTTGCGCCGAACATTGCGCCCCAATAGTGCACGACCTCGCCGACGGAATTGAGCTGGAAGAGCATCCATCCGACGACGGCAACGAGCAGCGCGTAGATGTGCGCCAGTACCGGCACTTTTTCGAGCTTTTTGAGGAGGAAAACCTTTTCCAGAATCAGGAACACCGCATAGTACAGTCCCCAAAGCAGAAATGTCCAGTTTGCGCCGTGCCAGAGGCCGGTGAGTGCCCAGACAATGAGAATATTCAATATCTGCCGGGGCAGGCCGCGGCGATTGCCGCCGAGGGGGATATAGAGATAATCACGGAACCATGTGCCGAGCGACATATGCCAGCGCCGCCAGAATTCCGTGACGCTCTTCGAGATGTACGGATAATTGAAGTTCTCCAGAAACTCAAAGCCGAGCATCCGCCCGAGACCGATGGCCATATCCGAGTAGCCGGAAAAATCAAAGTAGAGCTGGAGAGAAAAGGCGAGCGCGCCGAGCCACGCCCCGGCAAAGCTCAGCTCCGGAGCAGCGGCATAGATATCCCAGAGCGCGCCGATGTTGTTGGCGAGCAATACCTTCTTCCCGAGACCAATGGCAAAACGCTGCACGCCGGAGGAAAACTGTTCGGAGCTGAGACGCCGCGTGCCAAGCTGGGAGGCCACGTCCTTATACCGGACGATCGGCCCGGCGATCAGCTGCGGGAAGAGCGCGACAAATGTGCCGAAGCGGATAAAGTTTTTCTGTTCCTCCGTGTCGCCGCGGTAAACGTCGATCGGATAGGACATCGTCTGGAACGTGTAGAAGGAAATGCCGATCGGCAGCGTGAGCCCGAGCGCGGGGATGCTTATGCCGGGAATGCGGCTGAGCGTCGCGGCGAGCAGATCAAAGTATTTGAAGAAAATGAGCAGCGCGAGGTTGACAACGGTATTGACCGTCAGAACGGCCCGCGCTTTTTTATCGTCGGTCAGCCTATAGCGGGCGATGAGGAGTCCGGCAGCATAGTTCAGCGCGATGGAGAATACCATCAGCAGGATGTACACCGGCTCGCCCCAGCCGTAAAACACGAGATTTACGATAAAAAGCCAGAGATTCCGATACCGTGCCGGCACGATATAATATACCGCCAGCACGACCGGCAGATAAACAAACAGGAAAAGAATGCTTGAAAAGACCATAGATGTACAACTCTCCGTAATGCGTTATCTATTTATCGGATTTCTCCGGGGAAAATTTGCCGAGAGGATTGGCCTGCGCCGCAATGCGCAGCTCGGAATTATCCACATGCGTATAGATCTGTGTGGTGTTCAGATTTTCATGGCCCAGAAGCTCCTGTAAGGTACGCACGTCCACACCGTTGGAGAGCATCAGCGTTGCCGCCGTATGGCGCAGCTTGTGCGCGGAATACTTGTCGGCGTCCAGACCGGCACGCAGGAGAGATTTCTTCACCATAGCGTGCAGCGCTTCGCGGGTAATGCGCGTGCGGCGGCTGGAAAGGAACAAAGCGTTCCGATCAATGGCGGCAATATCCCGGCGGACGATCAGATAATCGTTGATCGCCTGCGCCGTGGCGTCGTTGAGATAGACGACGCGCTCTTTGTTGCCCTTGCCGAGCACGCGGATATGATCGCTCCGAATGTCCGAGAGATTCATCCCGGAAATTTCGGAAATACGAAGGCCACAGTTGAGGAATATCGTTAAAATGCAGAAATCGCGTTCCTTGTGCATCCCGTCCACGCTGTTTAGTAAACGCTCGCTTTCCTCCAGCGTCAGATAGCGGGGGAGAGACCGCTTGGAGCGCGGGGAGTCAAGATCCTGCAAAGGGTTCTCGTCAAGGAGCTTGGCTTTTGTCGTGAGATACTTATAAAAGCCGCGGATACTGGAGACCTTTCGGGCGCGGGACGCGGCGTTCAGGCCGAATTCCTCGCTGCGGGCGCGGGTGAATTTGGCTTTGTCACGGGAAAGAAACGCCAGATAATCATAAACCTCCGCAAGCGTAACGCGGGAGACAAAGTCCAGATCCACATCGAGGATCGAAACTTCGGAAAGCTCCGCGGCACGGGGAACGAGCCCGCGCTCGATCTTCAAAAAGCGGAAGAAATTCCGCAGATCGAGAAAATACTCATCGACCGTAGCGCGGGAGTGACCCTTGATCGTTTCATGGTATATTAAATAGTCCCGCAGAATGGGGGGCGCTTCATAGCGGTAGTCCATAGATGAACCTCACAGCAGAAAACCGCCGGACAGGGGAAGGCATTTCCGGCTATACATAAAATTAAACAAAATAAAGATTTTGTTTAATTTAGGGGAGCCCTTTTTAAATGAATATGGCGGTAACGGCATCGCGGACGTTTTTTGCCGGCAACAGCTTCATGTCCTTTGGGAGCTTTATGTCATCCTTGCAATGCGCCGGTATAACGCAGCGCTTGAATCCAAGCCGTGCAAGCTCCTGCAGGCGTTGATTGATCGACGGAACGGATCGAATTTCTCCTGTGAGTCCGATTTCGCCGATCGCGGCAAGATCTTCCCCGATAGGCTTGTCCCGCAGACTGGACGCAATGGCCAGCGCGATAGCAAGGTCCGCCGCGGGCTCGTCCAGCTCCAGACCGCCGACAACATTTACATAGGCGTCACACCCGGCGACGTGTACGCCGCCTCGTTTTTCCAGTACGGCAAGCAAAAGCATCAGCCGGTTGAAGTCCACACCGTTTGCCGTGCGGCGGGACTGATTAGCATTCGACGGCGAAAGCAGCGCCTGAACCTCGGCGAGGATCGGCCGCGAGCCCTGCATCACACAGGAAACGCATGTACCGGGCGCGTTGACCGGACGGCCGGACAGCATGACCTCGGACGGATTCGGAACTTCACGCAGCCCCGTATCGCACATTTCAAATACGCCGATCTCGTTTGTGGAACCGAAACGGTTTTTTGCGGCGCGCAGAATGCGGTAATTGAGCGAACGGTCGCCTTCAAAATACAGCACGCAGTCCACCATGTGTTCCAGAACCTTCGGTCCGGCGATCGCGCCTTCCTTATTGACGTGGCCGATGACAAACGCGGTGATATTCATGGTTTTTGCAAGCTGCATCACCGCCATGGTACAGTCTTTCACCTGGCCGATGCTGCCGGGCGCGGAGGCGATGTCGTTATTGTACATCGTTTGTACCGAGTCAATGATCAGAATATCCGGTTTCAGATCCTCCACGCTCTGTGTAACGGCGTTGATATCCGTTTCTGCAAGGACGAAAAGATCGTCACTCGATACGCCGAGCCGCTGTGAGCGCATTTTAAGCTGGCGCTGGCTTTCCTCACCGGTCACATACAGGATCTTCGCGTCCGGGATATTGCCGCATATTTGCAGCAGCAGCGTGGATTTTCCGATGCCGGGCGCGCCGCCGACCAGTACAAGCGAGCCGCGAACAGCGCCGCCGCCGAGAACGCGGTCCATTTCCGCCATGCCGGTGGAAAAACGAATTTCTTCCTCGTCGTCAAGCTGTGCAACGGGCTTCGGGACGCTCCGGCGCGTTCCGGCGATCTTTACGGCGGCGCTTTTCGTTGCAGCACTGCCGGACGGCGCGGAGGGCGCTTCCACGATCGTGTTCCACGCGCCGCACGCCGGGCAGCGGCCGAACCATTTCCCGGTTTCATTGCCGCATTCCGTGCAGAAAAACACACTTTTGGCTTTCATAAAACGCCTTTCTCTGTAAACTGGAGATAGCACGCCGTCAAGACGGACGCGATCTTTTTCTGATAGTCCGCGCTTTGCAGAAGCGATAGCTCCTGCGGATGCGAAAGGAATCCGCACTCGACCAGCACGGCGGTACACTGAACGTGGGACATAATGTAAATGTCCTTCCCTGCCGGCACCGGGACGCGCCGGTTTTCCGGCAGCAGCGCCGTGGTGAGCCGGGATTGGATGAGCTCGGCCAAAGCGCGGCTGGGTTCATTCTGCGCGTATAAAACCTGGGAGCCGCGCGGCCCGGATGAGGGATAGATGTTCTGATGGATGCTCAAAAAAACCGGAGAATCCACGCTTTCGGCGATCTCTACCCGCCGCCGTGTATCCCATTTTTTCATGGCGGCAATGGTTTTTGCCTCCGACGGATAGGTGATCTCCTCGGTATCGCGCGTCATAACGGTATCAACACCAAGAAAAGCGCATAGATCCCGTACGCGCAGCGCCACGGAAAGATTCAAATCACTTTCCGCCGTCCCGTCCGGCGCTACAGCGCCGCCGTCCGCGCCGCCGTGACCGGGATCAAGGATCAGCACAGGCGGCGAGCCTGCGGCCTGTGCCGACACGGATCGGGTATCCGTACCCGATAAAAACACACATTGTATTATGACACAAATCCAAAGGAATGACAAGGTGAAAAGCGCGGCATCTTCCGCGCGGACGCTTCTATACAGCTTTTTAACAAACAAAATGCATCGCCTCCCTCAAGCTATGCTATGAGAGCGGCGATGCATTTTATGAGCGGAAGGACTCAGCCTTCCTTCAGGAATTTCTCCAGCCGGTCAAGGCCCTCTTTGATGGTCTCGAGCGACGTGGCATACGTCCAGCGGACAAAGTTCGGCGCGTCGAACGCGCAGCAGGATACGACCGCGACAAGGCCTTTTTCCAGAAATGCCATGGCGAAATCGTCGGCATTGTGGATTACGCGTCCGCCGAGGGTTCGGCCGATGAGTTTTTCGAGATTCATCATCACATAAAAAGCGCCGTCCGGCTTCAGGCAGCTCACACCGTCGATCTGGTTCATGCGCTCAACGAGATAATTCCGGCGCTCCTCAAACACCTTGCGCATTTCCTCCACGCTGTCCTGCGGGCCGCGCATGGCTTCCGCCATCGCCGCCTGGTTCATGGCGCCGATGTTGCCGAGCGCGTGGCTCAGGCAGTTTGTCATAACTTTGGCAATGCGCTTGTCGCCGCAGGCGGCAAAGCCGCAGCGCCAGCCGGTCATGGAATAGCTCTTGGACACGCCGTTGATGATGATCGTATGCTTCTTTACTTCTTCGCCGAGCGCTGCGACGCTGGTGAATTTGCGTCCGTCGTAGCAGAGGCGGTAGTAAATCTCGTCAGCGATGATGTAAATATCGTGACGTAGGCAGACCTCCGCAAGCGCTTCCAGCTCTTCTTTGGAGTAGATCATGCCGGTCGGGTTGGACGGGTTGTTGAGCACGAGCGCCTTTGTTTTATCCGTAATGGCGGCTTCGAGCTGTGCCGGCGTCATTTTGAAATGCTGCGCCTCCGTCGTCGGGACGATTACCGGAACGCCGCCGACCATGCGGATCTGCTCGGTATAGCTGACCCAGTACGGCGCGGGTACAATGACCTCGTCGCCGGTATCGAGCAGCGTGAAAAAAGTGGCGTACAGGCAAGCCTTGGCGCCGTTGGAGATGACAATGGCGTCATAATCAAAGTCCACGCCGAGGTCTTCCTTCATGCGGTACGCGACCGCCTTACGCGCTTCAATCGTGCCGGGTGTCGGCGTATACTTTGTCTGCCCTTCCCGGATGGCACGGATCCCCGCTTCCTTGATATGGTCGGGCGTATCAAAATCCGGCTCCCCTGCCCCAAAGCCTACGACGGGGATACCCTCCGCCTTCATCTGCTTGAATTTCGAGTTGACCGCCAGCGTTGCGGACGGAGCAACGGCGGAACGGATCTTGGATAATTCTTTCATGGCAAAGCCCTCCATACAAGTATGGCGTCATTATATGGCATAGATGACAAAAATGCAAGACCTAATTTAGTGAAAAATGCGCAGCCGAGGCGTTTTTTCGCCTCGGCATGCAAGTTTGCTTATATGATTATGCAAATCAGGGATCCGCCGCCTTCATTGACGATGCGAGTAAGCGTTTGCTGCAGCTTTGCCTGTGCATTGACGGGCATCTGCCGGAGCTTTGTGATAACGCCTTCGCTCGCAATATCATACAGCGATTTGCCGAAGATGTTCGACTCCCAAATCCGGCTCGTGTCGCCCTCAAAGCCCTGCAGGAGAAAGTTGATGATCTGCTCCGAGGCTTTTTCCCCGCCGAGCGCAGGGCTGACCTCGGTTTCGATGTTCGCCATGATCATATGGATGGACGGCGCAGACGCCTTGAGCCGCACACCGTAGCGTCCTCCCTGCCGGACGATCTCCGGCTCTTCGAGCTTGAGCTCATCCGGCGACGGCACAACGATTCCGTATCCGGTCTCCCGGACATCTTTCAGAGCGCTGCTGATGCGGTCGTATTCGTTCTTGATGCCGCGCATTTCGGTCAGAAGCGCCATCAGATCGCCGTCATCGCGGATAGCAAAGCCGGACTGCTCGCTGATCGTCTGATAATAGAGCGCTCTCGGCAGGTCAACCCGGATATCCGCGATGCCGCGCCCCATCTGCAGCGCCGCAACAGATACGGAGAGAATATTATCCTCCGCCCGCAGCGTGTCCGCCATCGGATAGACGTCACGGATACGGTGAATGCTCTGCGCCGAGGCGCGCACGCCGTTATAGAGCGATGTGCGCAGCGGGTGCTCGATCGGCAGCGCATCCACCCAACTCGGCAGAAAAACGTCCAGCTCGGAAAGCGGAAATTCACACAGCGCCGATTTGAGGATCTCGCTGATATCGTTTTCCGACAGCTCCAGACAGTTTACGCAGACGCAGCCCGTGCCGTATTTCTCCCGGATCGATCGGCACAGAGCTTTTGCGCTTTCCGCGTTTGGTTCGGCGCTGTTGAGAACAACGGTGAACGGCTTTCCGATCTCCTGCAGCTCGCGGATCACGCGCTCCTCCGCCGGGACATAATCCTCACGGGGAATCTCGCAGATCGTGCCGTCGCAGGTGACGACCAGCCCAATCGTCGAGTGCTCGGCGATGACCTTATAGGTTCCCTGCTCCGCTGCTTCGGTCAGAGATATCTCCTTATCGAACCACGGCGTTGTCACCATACGTTCTGCGCCGTCTTCAAACTGGCCGGAAGCACCCTTGACCATGTAGCCGACGCAGTCGATCAGCCGGACGGAAAGATCGGTATCTTCGCCGAGACGGATCGTCACCGCTTCTTCCGGAATGAATTTCGGCTCCGCTGTCATAATGGTGCGTCCGGAGCCGCTCTGCGGCAGCTCATCGCGGGCACGCTCTTTCCGGTAGACATTATCTATGCGCGGAATAACGAGCGTTTCCATGAAGCGCTTGATGAAGGTGGACTTGCCCGTCCGAACCGGACCCACCACACCAAGATATATATCTCCGTCCGTGCGGAGAGCGATGTCCTCGTAAATCGTTGATTCAGACACGGTCAGACCCCCTGTACATGATTTCAATGCATCCTATGGGGATAAGCCCGCAAATATGCTTGTTTTAGAATCCGAATCCGCGTGAGAGCGGCCCCTGCAGCCGTGAAAGACATACGTCGATCTCCGGGAAGCCCTGCCGCAGCGTTTCTGCGAGGGACGGCATGACAACGTTTTCGGTGGCGAAGTGGCCTCCTTCGATGAGATTCAGCCCCAGCTCCGCGCCGTCGATCCACTGGTGATGTTTGATCTCACCGGTCAGTACCGTGTCGCAGCCGCGCTGCGCTGCCTCATAGAGTATGTCCCCGCCCGCGCCGCCGCAGAGCGCCAGATATTCTACACGGCGTCCGGCGTCGTAATACCGCATATCGGGCGCGGAGAGCGCTGTGCGCGTCTGGGCGAGGAACTCTGAAAGCGGCATCGCCTCCGGCAGACGGCAGAAGCAGCCGATGTCCGGCGTATACTCCAGCTCTTCCCCGCCGACGGCGTTGGCAAGAGCAGTATTTACGCCGCCCTCAAGCGCATCGAGATTCGTGTGCAGGCAGATGGCCGAGAGATTCCCCTGCAAAAGGGCAATGACGCGCTTTGCGTCCGGTGTGTCCGTGCAGACGCGGCGCAGCGGTGTAAAGATGACCGGATGATGGGAGACGATCAGCTCGGCATGAAGCGACAGTGCCTCCTCGATGGCCTGCTGCGTGATATCCAGCACGACGAGCACACGGCTCACCTCGCGTTCCGGAAAGCCACAGAGCAGCCCAACATTATCAAAATCCAGTTTGAGCGAGGATGGTACACGCTCTTCCAGATAACCGGCTATTTCACGAACCGTCGCCATGGTATTTCCTCCTCATTTCCGCAATGTCCGCCGCGGCAAGGCGCAGCGCGTTCAGCCTCTCACGGTCGCTATCCCGTCCGGAGCGTTCCAGACCTCGAACGGCGATATCGAGCCGTTTGTCCTGTTCCGCAAGGATATCGGAGAACAGCGTGTCGTTCGAGACCAGCGAATACTTCCCGCAATACAGCTCTCCTGCGGAAAGAGCCTCCGGAGTACCGGCGCGCACAGCGAGAACGGAATAGAGCCGTCCGGCGTCACGCACAAGCCGCTCTGCGCGGATCGTAAGCCCGAGCGACGGCAGCGCGGCGCGAAGCTCCTCCGGCCTCGACATCGGCTGCAGGATGCAAAGGGCGTTCCGGCACGCCCACGGCGCGGCGCGAAGGATCGCCGCGATATTCTCCCCGCCCATACCGGCAATCACGACCGTATCAACACTGTCCGGCGAAACGCCGGTCAGCCCGTCGCAGAGGACGCAGGAAAGGTCATGCACGCCGGCGGCATAGGAATTTTCCTTCGCGCGGGAGAGCGGACCGGGCCGGATATCCGTAGCCACGGCACTTTGGATCTTTCCGTCCAGCAAAAGACGGATGGGAAGCAGCGCGTGGTCTGTCCCGACATCGGCAAGGCACGCACCATCCGGAACGAGCGCGGCGATGGCCGCAAGGCGCGGCGGTAATTTAAATGTATGATCCATAAGCCTTATGAAAAACGGCGAGGACGCTATATGCCCTCGCCGTTTTTACTCCTTTGAATTTCAGCCCTGAGCCGCGATAAACTCGTTGACCTTCTCGACAAACTTATCGACATCGACGCCGTGCGCAGCGCAGGCTTCCTCGACGTTCTCGCCGCTCGCCATGGCGCAGCCCATGCAGTGCATGCCGATCGCCTGGAACATCGGCGCGACGAACGGAGCGTTCTCCATGATCTCGGCGATCAGAGTAGTCTTTTCAATCTGGTACATTGTTTGACCTCCTAAGAAGTATATAGACATATTATACCCATGCTGTTCCTATTTTTCAACCGGTTTCGACGAAATTGAGAAAAAGAAAGCGGGAGCGGAATATCCGCTCCCGTTTCCTGTGGTCAGATGACCCTGAACGTCAAATTACTGCTGGTTCGCCTTGATCTTGGCGAAGCAATCGCTGCAGTAGACCGGACGGTCAGACTTGGGCTCAAACGGCACGCGAGCCTCGCCGCCGCAGGCGGCGCAGGTAGCCGTGAAGTACTCACGGGGGCCGCGAGCGGAGTTCTTGCGCGCGTCACGGCAGGC
>DPHR01000168.1:69629-72884 GCA_003522945.1 Clostridiales bacterium | reverse complement strand
CGGCAGGCCTTGCAGCGCTGGGGCTCGTTCTGGAAGCCGCGCTCCGCATAAAACTCCTGCTCACCGGCGGTGAAAACGAACTCGTTGCCGCACTCTTTGCATACCAGGGTCTTGTCCTCGTACATTTGCTGATCCTCTCTTTGATTCTGCCCTTGGGCTTGATATTGCGTTCAGCTTTCGCTGTTGTCGCCTGAAGAAATTATCCGGGAGAGCTTGCGCCGGATCCGCTGTATGGCGTTGTCTACCGCTTTTTCGGTTCGTCCGCTGGCCGCGGCCATGTAAGAATAAGAATATCCCGCTAAATACAACGGCAGGATCTTCTGTTCAAAGGGTGACAAGCACCGGGAAAATGTCTGGAAAAATTCGTCTGTGCGCTCTCTCGCCAAAACCTGTTCTTCCGGGGAGTTCCGTAAATCAAGGGCCGCATACATACCGGGACGGATGCCTTCGCTGCTGAACGCATCCTCCAGCGATACGCCGCTGTTGAGAGGGATATGCTTCAAACAAGACGCCGATTTGATCGCACTGAAGATCCGCCGCCGGATGCACAACTCCGCATACGCCTTGAAAGGGACGCCCTGCGCGGGTCTGTACTCCCGGATCGCGGAGAGAAGGCCGAGCATTCCCTCCTGCGTGAGATCTTCGCTGTCCCCTCCGGCAAGAAAATACGGTCTTGCGCAGATCCGGACAAGCTGATTGTACCGAGCCGCTAACGCATCTTCCGCCCCGACCGAGCCGGAAACAGACATATGCTGAAGCTGCTCATCGCTGAAGCACTGAAAATCTTCCATAAAAAAACTATTTTATAAACGGATTATATTTGTTTTTACCAACAAAGTCAAGAGAAATATGAATGAATTATGAAGTTTTTTCCAAATTCCCCGGTAAAATCACAGATCGAGCTGCTGCTGACCGTGAAACGGGATGCCAAGATGCTCATATGCCTTCTGCGTAACGCACCGGCCGCGCGGGGTACGGGTGAGAAATCCCTGCTGCAGAAGATAGGGTTCGTAGACATCCTCGAGCGTAACGGACTCCTCGTTGATCGTGGCGGCGAGCGTTTCCACGCCGACCGGACCGCCGGAATAATACTCGATGATGCTGCGGAGCATGCGCCGGTCAAGAGAGTCGAGCCCGAGATGGTCGATCTCCAGCCGGTTGAGCGCCTCGTCCGCCACTTGCCTTGTGATAACGCCGTCTGCTGTCACCTGCGCAAAATCACGCACGCGGCGAAGGATGCGGTTGGCGATACGCGGCGTGCCGCGGCTGCGGCGGGCGATCTCCTCCGCCCCGTCGTGCTCAATGCTTATGCCGAGGATACCGGCGCTGCGCTCAACGATGCGGCGGAGCTCCTCCGGCGTATAAAGCTCCAGACGGAGAATGACGCCGAAACGGTCGCGCAGCGGCGCGGAAAGCTGGCCGGAGCGTGTTGTCGCGCCGATGAGCGTAAATTTCGGCAGATCGAGCCGAATGGAGTTCGCGGAAGGTCCCTTGCCGATGATGATGTCGATGGCGAAGTCCTCCATCGCGGGATATAGGATCTCCTCGACCGCGCGGTTCATGCGGTGGATCTCGTCCACGAAGAGAATGTCGTTCTCCTGCAGATTTGTGAGAAGCGCCGCAAGATCGCCGGGTTTTTCAATGGTCGGCCCGGAGGTGATGCGCATATTTACGCCCATCTCGTTGGCGATAACGGCGGCGAGCGTCGTTTTGCCGAGTCCGGGAGGGCCGTGGAGAAGGACGTGGTCGAGCGCTTCTCCGCGCATCTTTGCCGCCTGAATGAAAATGCGGAGGTTTTCCTTTGCGCGCTCCTGCCCGATATATTCGTTCAGATACCGCGGGCGGAGCGAGCCCTCGCCGGCATCCTCCGGCAGAGCCGTGGATCGGGTTATCAATTCATTTTCCTGCTCCGCATCCGAAAAGCTGATCGCCAAGCTGCTCCACCTCCTTTTACTTCATCAGTTTCTTCAGCCCCTGCCGTACGATCTCCTCGACGGACAGATTCTGAATATCCAGTCCTTTGAGCGCTGCGGCGATCTCGTTTCCGCCGTAGCCGAGCACGCCGAGCGCCGCCGCCGCATCGGAGAGCTTGTCTCCGCCGGATGCCGCCGCGGGCGCATAAGCGCCGGATGAGCCGAAAGAGCTGTCCCCGACGGCGCCGCCGGAGAATTTATCTTTCAGCTCCATGATCACGCGCTGCGCGATCTTTTTTCCGATACCGGGAGCTGCCGTCAGCGCCTTCTCGTTGCCAGACATAATAGCAAGAGAGAGGGATTCCGGCGTGTTCGCGGAGAGGATCGCCTGCGCTGCCTTCGCGCCGACGCCGGAAACGCCGATCAGCAGCTCAAAGCAGCGCTTTTCCTCCGCTGTCGCAAAGCCGTAAATGTCAAAGCAGTCCTCACGGATGATCGTGCAGGTATAAAACCGGGCCTTCTCGCCGATGCGTACCCGCGAGAGCGAGTTGACCGTGGTATTGACAGCATATCCCACACCGCCGCAGTCCACGACGGCGACGGGGCCGTCGATCAGGGAAACGACGCCTTCTATATAGTAGAACACAGATCCCGTTCTCCTTCCCTTGTTAAAAGCGATGTAGCGCTGCGGGCGTGGCAGAGCGCGATAGCGACCGCATCCGCCGCGTCATCCGGCCGCGGAACGGCAGTCAGATGTAAAATGCGGCGGACCATGTCCATGACCTGCCGTTTTTCCGCCATGCCGTATCCCACGACGGCCTGCTTAACCTGCATTGGCGTATACTCATACACCGGCACGCCGCAGCGAAACGCGCAGAGCAATATGACGCCGCGGGCATGCGCAACAGGGATGCCTGTCGTGATGTTTTTACTGAAGAAAAGCTCTTCAATGGAGATAGCATCCGGATCGCAGGAGCGGATCAGTTCCTCGAGATCCGAATAGATCCGGTCAAGGCGCGATGAGAGCGGGGTATGCGCCGGAGTCGTGATGACGCCGCAGGAAATCATCCTCTGATGCATGCCGGAGGATTCCACCAGCCCAAAGCCGACGGTAGCGACGCCGGGGTCAATGCCGAGAATTTTCATGCCGCTCCCCTTTCTTATCTTATTGATTTTACCATAAAACCGTTCCCATGGCAATGCTTTTCCGAGAGAGGAAAAACGGGTTGGAGCAATTCCAACCCGTTTGAGCTTGTAAAAAAGTTTTTGACAAGCTCTCAAACGAGACCCGCTTCGTTGGGCTCTCGTTTGAAAAGGCTGCGGCTCGCCGCAGCGCACTCGC
>DPHR01000168.1:61463-69460 GCA_003522945.1 Clostridiales bacterium | reverse complement strand
AGCCGAAAAGTATTTTTGCCGACGTACATGCCGCCGGCAAAAATGCTTTGAACTTTATTTGCGCCTGCGGGCGCAAACTCTGCGAGGCTTTTTCGACAGGCTGAAACGGGTTGGAGCAATTCCAACCCGTTTCAAAAGTTTATGGAAAACTCATTTCTGCTCAGACCAGATGCGGGAGGAATAGAGAATGCCCGCAATACCGGCAACCGTATCGACCATGGCCGCGAACCAAAGCTGATAGGTAACGCCGAGGAGCGCAAGAACGAGGAGCACGGCCTTGACGGCGAGAACGGCAAGGATCAGCTGCCGTACTGTGGAGCGCGTGGCCTTTGCCGCGTCGATCGCGCCGGCGATGGGCGCAGCCGTCTTGTCCATGATAACGGCGCTGCCCGTCTGCATGGAGGCCTCGGACGCGAGACCGTCGATGCACACGCCGATATCCGCCGCATTGAAGCACGCGGTATCGCCGTTTGCCTCGCCCATATACAAAACGCTGTTGACCGGGAAGCGTTCCTTGATCTCCTGGATTTTTTCCAGACGGTCCATCGGCATGCATTGCGCGTAATACTCGCGCACACCGGCGGAAACGGCAGCGGTACGGGTCTTTTCAGGGCTGTCCGCCGAGAGCATGATGCACTCGCATCCCGCGCCGGACACGGCGCTGAAGGAGGATCTGGCATCGTCGCGGATCGTATCGGAGAGATAGATGCAGCCGGCATACTGGTCGTTGACGGCCATATACACGGTAATGCTGTCCCCTACTGGGTCGATAACAGTGACGCCGTTTTTCTCCATATAGGCCGCATCGCCCATGCGGATGTCGATCCCGTCGATCACGGCGGTGATACCGTCGGGCTCTTCGGTGAATTCTTCAATGAGAGAGGCGTCGATCGCCTGTCCGTACGCCTTGGCGATGGATGCGGCAACGGCGGTGGAAGAGCCGGATTCGGCGTGCGCGGCAACCTTGAGCAGCACCGCGGGGTCGAGCCGCTCCGACTTCACGGAGGCCACACGGTAAAAGCCGGTGGAAAGCATTTCGTCCTTATCGAACACAACCGCGCCTGCGCGGGAAAGGCCGTCCAGAACGAAGGCGTCCTTCACGACAACGCCGCTTTGCAGCGAACGGAAGAGCCCGGCAAGGTACATAAACGGCAGCGGCGTAAGGAAAGCCGTCGGGCAGGAAATGATGAGGAGAACGAGCGCGCGGTGAATGGCTTCCTCGGTCGGGACCGTGGAGAAGATCAGAAGGAGAAGCGCGATCAGGACGCTCACACCGAGAGCGAACGGGGCGTAAACTCTCGCATAGCGTTCCACCGAATCGGCCTCGGGGCCATAGACAGCCTCCGGATCGGAAACGGTGTCGATCTCGCGGGCGAAAACGGAATCGGAGGCGGGGGCGAGCACCGTGCAGCGCACGGCAGCGCTGCTGTTGACAGCGCCCGCAGGGATCTTTTGTCCGGCAGTGACTTCGCGGCGGGCGGTATGCCCGAAGATCGGGGCGAGATCAAGCGTGACGGAGCCTTCCAGAATTTCGAGATCGGCCGGAGCGCGCTGGCCGCGTTCGAGAATAAGGATATCGCCAAGCTGGACATTCTCCGGCGGAATGGAGGTCTTTTCCTCACCGCGGAGAACGGTGACACTCGCCACATAGGGGTCCACACGGTCGCGGAAGCTGGACTTCGTAAGAGCGGAGGCGTACGCGCGGACGATACACCCGGCCTGATAGATCAGCATGACGGCGGCGGCCTCATAGCCCTCGTTGATCGTGAAGGCGAGGATCGCTGCAATGGAAACGAGCAGCTCCTCCCCGAGACGGTGTTCCCGGACGAGCCGGACGCAGGCTTGATACAGCACGTCAAAACCGCTGATGAGCGTACTGAGCAGCAGCAGGAGAAGCGTTATACCGTCTCCCAGCTGCAGAAAGAGACCGAGACAGAGCAAAACGGCGGCAATGCCGATCCGGACAAACAACAGCTTGTCCACACCGTACCATGTTGTCCCGCCGAGAGGCGCAGAACCGGCGCCGCTCTCTTCTGTTTTCTTCTTGAAAATCTCTTTCATATCGTTAACCCCATTCCATGGTTCCGTAATATTCCGCTTTACATAATAGTATAACATTTACATGCCAAAAAGCAACCGCGATTTTATGTTTTTCAAAAAAACGGTCACGGCGTTTCCTTTCAGCATACGATGGGCTGAGAGCTGAGCTCTCTATCCGGTTTTTTTGGAGGAATCGTTTTGAATAGTAAGGGATCCGCGGAGGCCGTCTGCGGATATAAATGCGGCGCTTTGCCGTCCTGTGCGCCGCTGGCAGCTGCATTCGTCCCTGCGCAGGAAAACGCGCAGGCGCAGTATGAGCCGGACAAAGCGCTTGCACGCGGCACGCTTTTCCCGGGACTCGATCTGCCGTTCGGGAACATGGTCAACGACGCCGCGCCGAACGTTCCGCTTGCCGAGCTCATGGCGATCGATTTTGCCGCGCACGATCTTTCCCTGTATCTCGACACGCACGCCGGTGACGCGGAGGCGTTTGCTGCCTATCAGGATCTGCTTCGGCTCGCCGAGGAAGGCGCGCAGCGCTATGCAAAGCTCTATGGGCCGATCACCAAACGCGATCTTCTCAACGCGGAAACGTATACCTGGCTGAAAAGTCCCTGGCCGTGGGAATACCGCGGCGGCACGGAGGGTTGACGTATGTTTATTTATAAGAAAAATCTTCAGTATCCTGTCCGAATTGCCAATCCGAACCCGGCGCTTGCCAAGGTCATCATCTCCCAGTACGGCGGACCGAACGGCGAACTGGGGGCGTCGCTTCGTTATCTGAGCCAGCGCTTTGCCATGCCGAGCGATGAAGTCAAGGGGATCCTTACCGACATCGGCACGGAAGAACTCGGGCATCTGGAAATGGTCGGCTCGATCGTCCACCAACTCACGCGGAATCTGACGCCGGAAGAGATCAAGGCGCAGGGCTTTGACGCTTACTTCGTCGATCATACGCTCGGCGTATTTCCGCAGGCCGCGGCGGGCGTGCCGTGGAACGCCATCAGCATCGGCGTCAGCGGCGATGTGATCGCCGATCTCACCGAGGACCTTGCCGCCGAACAGAAGGCGCGCGCCACCTACGATAACATTCTCCGGCTCTCGGACGATCCCGACGTAAATAACGTGATTCGTTTCCTGCGTGAGCGGGAGGTCGTCCATTTCCAGCGCTTCGGCGAGGCGCTGGGTCTCGTGACGGAAAAGCTCAACCAGAACAACGTCTACTATATGAATCCGGCGTTCCCCGGACGCTGAAGCAGAGAGAAAACGGCGGCGGAAGAATCATTCCGCTGCCGTTTTTCCCGCAAGCCGGAGCCGGGCAAGGATCTCTTCGTCCGCCGGGCAGAAATCGTAGCCGCCGATCTCCTCCGGCGTGATCCAGTCCATGGCGTGGTGCTCCAGAAGCTGCGGCACACCGTCCGTGATCTCCGCATGGAACAGCGTTAAATGGATGGTGAGATCGGGATAAACATGCGTCAGCTCCATATAGACATCACCGACCGAGACTGCGACGCCAAGCTCCTCCCGGCATTCGCGCGCGAGGGCCTCCCTTTTCGTTTCCCCCGGCTCGACCTTGCCGCCGACAAATTCCCAGAGCAGTCCTCTCGCCTTGTGCGCCGGACGCTGACAGATGAGAAAGCGCCGCGGGTTTTCCGCATCGTGGACAAGCGCTGCAACGACTTCAACCATGGTCATATCCTCAATGTTTTTTATTTTATGGTAGACTCTTCCGCGCAAAAAGTCAAGGAACCGGACGAGTGCGCCCGAATAGAATACAGAGGAAAGACATTACCGGAAAGGGCGGAATTTGCCATGGAATCAATCATTTCTCTGAGAGATATGGAGCCCGGTACGCAGGGCATTATCACGGATATATTGCCGGAGTGTGCCTTAAGCCGCCGCCTTCTCGATCTCGGGTTCGCGGAGGGCGCGGGAATACGATGCCTCTTCCGCAGCATGTTCGGTGATCCGACGGCCTACGAAATTTGCGGAACGGTGATCGCGCTCCGCGCCGGGGACAGCGCCTCCGTGTTCGTCCGCCTGCCGCATGAGGCGAAAACGTAATGGCGGAGACATACCGTTTTGCGCTGGTGGGGAACCCGAACGTTGGGAAAAGCTCGCTTTTCAACGCGCTGACCGGCTTGCACCAGCATACCGGAAACTGGCCGGGGAAAACGGTCGCGACGGCGGCGGGAACATGCAGCATCGACGGAGCGGCCGTTGAGCTCATTGATCTGCCGGGAACGTATTCTCTCTCCGCCCGTTCTCCGGAAGAGGAGGTCGCGGCGGAATATATCTCCTTCGGCTGCGCCGACGCGGTGATCGTTGTCTGCGACGCCACGGCGCTCGAGCGGAATCTTTATCTTGCCCTGCAGGTCATGGAGATCACGGATCGCGTTGTTATATGCGTGAATCTGATGGACGAAGCCGGAAAGCGCGGCATCGCCGTGGATCTTCCGCGGCTATCGCAGCTGCTCGGCGTGCGCGTTGTCGGAACGAGCGCGCGGCAGAAAAAAACGCTCCCTCCCCTGCTGCGTGCAGCGGTGGCCGCCGCGCAGGAGAGACACCGCAAGCCGGTTCCGGTGCGCTATGGCGAAGCGATCGAGGCGGGGCTTTTTTCGATCGAGGCGCGGCTGGATGAGCTGCTTCCCGGGTCTATGCCAAATCACCGGTGGATAGCGATGCAGCTTCTGACCGGCGGCGATACTGCGATTTGCGCACTGGAGAAAAAGCTCGGAAGACCGCTGGAGGAGGATCCTTTTCTTTCGGAAGCTGTCCGTCTCGGGAGAGAGCGCATCGACCGCGCCGGAGAAACCGCGGCAGCGGCGGCAACGGTGCTTCTCCGCCGTGCAGCCGATATTGCAGCGGAGGTCGTTTCAGCGGCGCATCAAAACGGCTTTTCCCGTGACCGGAAGGCCGACCGCATCCTGACCGGGAAAAAATTCGGCATTCCGATCATGCTGCTGTTGCTTCTGATCCTCTTTTATCTGACGGTGCAGGGCGCAAACTACCCTTCGGCGTTTCTTTCCTCCATGCTTTTCGCCTTTGGCGATATTCTCTCACGCTGGCTTCTCGCCGCCGGAATCCCGCTCTGGCTGCATGATGCGCTGATCCTTGGCGTATACCGGGTGACCGCATGGGTCGTATCCGTCATGCTGCCGCCGATGGCGATCTTCTTTCCGCTGTTCACGTTCCTTGAAGACGTCGGCTATCTGCCGCGCATGGCGTTCAATCTCGATAAGCCGTTTGAGAGCTGCCGCGCGTGCGGCAAACAGGCGCTTACAATGGCGATGGGCTTTGGCTGCAATGCCGCCGGCGTTGTCGGCTGCCGCATCATCGATTCGCCGCGCGAGCGGCTGCTTGCCATACTCACGAACAGCTTCGTCCCGTGCAATGGGCGCTTTCCGATTTTGATTTTCCTGCTCGGCGCTTTCTTTTCCTCGCGTAATCCTATTGTGTCCGCGCTTATGCTGACAGGTGTCGTATGTCTCGGCATTGCCGCCACGTTTGGGGCAACGCGACTTTTATCCGCCACGGTTCTGTGCGGGGAGACGTCCTCTTATGTTCTGGAGCTGCCGCCGTACCGAAAGCCGCAGCTCGGAAAGATCCTTGTCCGCTCGCTCCTTGACAGGACGGTATTCGTCCTTGGGCGGGCCGCCGCCGTTGCCGCGCCCGCCGGTCTGGTTCTCTGGCTGCTGGGAAATTTTTCCGTCGGAAATGTCTCTCTGCTGCGGTATCTGTCGGACGTGATCGATCCAATCGGAAAATTTTTCGGTATGGACGGCGTGATCCTGCTGGCCTTCATTCTGGGCTTCCCTGCCAATGAAACGGTGATCCCCATCGCCATGATGATCTATATGGCCGAGGGCGCGCTCAACCGGACGCTTTCTGCCGCAGCCATGAGCGGAATATTGCTCGCCAACGGCTGGACTGGAAAGACAGCAGCGTGCGTCATTGTGTTTACACTGATGCACTGGCCGTGCTCTACAACGCTTCTCTCCATAAAAAAAGAGACCGGCAGCCGGACATGGACGGCGCTCGCCGCCGTGCTGCCGACGCTCTGCGGCGCGCTGCTGTGTTTGCTCATCAATCTTGTTTTTCACTGACAGCGGTATTTTACAGCGGCAGTAAAAAAATCAGCCTACGGCGGTACATCGCTGTAAGCTGATTTCTTTATTCGGTTATTTGCTTCGGTGATCTCGTCCGTTATGTCGCCCTCGGCCTGTTTGCCTACGGCTTCAAGCGCCCGCAGCTTATGCCGAGTAAAACCCGCTCTCCTCGTCCCGCGTCTCGGTCTGCTCGCGGATCGATGCGTCCTTCGGTAGCTTCATTTTGCTGTGCGAGCAAACCGGCACCGGTTCTGTGTATACCGGCTTTTCCAGTCCGCGGCTCGGATGGAATTTCTTTTTGCCCTCCTCGCCCTTGGCGTTGGAGATCATGTAGCGGGCGATTCCGGTATAGTCCCCGCTCCCGTCCAGCCGGCGGTAGGTAACGCCCTGCTCCGGCCAGAGTGCGCATATGCTCTCATAGTCAATCGCCGCGAGGACGATGTGAAAATGCGGCCGGGCATTCCCGATCTCATTTTTCCGGCCGTGTGAGTAGACGTACTTGAGATTCGCCCCTTGTTCCTTCCGATACAACGCGCGGAGCTTGCGCAAAAACCGGTCGAACACCGCTTGAGCGTCCTCCCAGGAGATTTCTCCCTCCCCGAAGGAGAGCGTGAGCCATACGTCGCCCGTGCCGAAATTGCAGTTGAGCGTTCGGGCAAGACTTTTCACGGCGTTGATCTCGTTTCGCATAATCTTTCGGATGCTGGACTTCTTGGCTCTCGTTCCCCGCCGGATACGCTGGCCGCCTTTCTTTGTCGGCATCCAGACGCGGCGGATCTCCTCGGTCCTGCCGGAGATGATCTTGTACTCCATGATCTCGAACACTCCTTTTTCCTCCCTGGTCGTAAAGTTATCCTTTTAACAAGTCCGTAAAAATTCGCGCACGCGCACGCGAATTACATAAAGTATCGCCGTTCTTTTCTCCTGCCTCCCTCCCCGAGGGAGGTGTCAGCCAAAGGCTGACGGAGGGAGTCTTTCCGCCCTCATTTCCGCCGCCGTACCCCGGCAGCAGAAATCAAACCGGAAATTTCCTCGTTTTTCCTCTTGCAAATGTCACGGTATCGTGATATAATATAGTCAGAAACGAAAGGAGGCAATATCATGCCGGTAATCGCCCGATTTTATGGGATCATCGTGAAGATGTATCTTCTCGGCGGGGAGCATAATCCCCCGCACGTCCACATTCTCTATGGGGAAAAGAACGGTGTCCTTGATCTCAATACGCTCACGTTCAAAGAATGCGACCTCCCCGCAAAGGCCCGCGCGCTCGTCCTCGAATGGGCTTCCGCGTACCAGCAGGAGCTTCTCACCATGTGGAAAACGCAGTCGTTCCGCGTGCTCCCGCCTCTGGAATGAGGCCGGGAGCTTTCCGTAAAGGAGGTATCTCATGTTTCACAAGCTCAAATCCGTCACGCCGCTTCCGGACTATACGCTCCTCGCCAATTTCTCTGACGGCTCCGTGAAATCCTACGACTTCCGCCCGCTCCTCGACCGCATGGAGGTCTATGCCCCGCTGCGGGAGTCTCCCGCGTTCTGGGCATCCGCCGCCGTCGATCCAGGCGGCTACGGCGTTTCATGGTCGGACGAGATCGACATCTCTGCCGAAGAGCTGTGGGAGCACGGCGTCGCCGCCGAAAGCCCGTTCTCCGGTCTTCTCTCGTTCGCCGACGCCACCGGCCTATGGGGTCTCAGCGAAAGCGCCCTGCGCAAAGCCGTGGAATACCGTAAGCTCACCGTCGGCGTCGATGTCCAGAAATTCGGCAAGCAATGGGTCGTCACCCGCTCCGCCATGGAACGTGAGTACGGCCGTCCCTCTCATTAACTCCCGTCATACGCCGCCGCCCGCCT
>DPHR01000168.1:1223-61263 GCA_003522945.1 Clostridiales bacterium | reverse complement strand
CCCGCCGGTCTCCCGGCGGGCTTTTTGTTGTCCGTTTATTCCTCCGGCGCGTCCCAATCGCACCAGCTCATCACCTCCAGATGCCGCCGCTTCCCGAGCGTCGCCTCGCTGTCCGTGTCCTCTCGCGGGCGATAGCCGCGGCGGTACAGCCGTTCGCCGGTGTCGCCGTCCTCCTGCTGGACGATCCCGCCCGGCGTGATCGCATACCGGTGCACGTCCAGATTTGCCCCGCGCGGCACCACGGCGACGATCTCGCCGTTTCTTTTCTGCATCAGGAAGTTCGGCCCCATCCGCAGCCCGGTCGGACAGATCTCCTCGGTGTATGTTTCTCCGGCATATCCGTTGATCTCCTCGCCGACCGTCTCCGGCAACTCCGGCTGTACGAGATAGCCGCCCTTGTTGCGCACGATCCGCACCGTGTCGTTCTCCGGGATGTAGCCGAGCATCTCCACCAGCGCGCCAAGCGTCCCGCGCAACCGTTCCCGCAGGCCGTCCATCGGCACGACCGCCATCCACTTATATCCGAGCGCCGTGAGCGTCTCCCCGTTGCAGTAGAGCGTCAGCCCGTGCTTCGTCTCCGCCCGCAGCGCCCGCTCCAGCGCCGCATCATCAAACGCCATTATCCGCACCTCCCGATCAGCGTTTCCAAAATCTTCCTCGTCCCCGCGAGCAGCTTGTCCGCCGTCTCGCCGTCCGTGCTCTTCATCACTTGCAGCTTTTCCACAGCCAGATTGAAGTTCTCCTGCGCGAGCTTCACGAGCAAAATCACCTCGTTTGCCCCGCTCTGCGCAGCCGCAAGCCGTTTCCGCAGCTCCTCGGCCTCCGCCCGTGCCTTTTCCGCCGCCGCGCCCGCGCTCTTTCCGGCGTCCCTCGCGGCGCTCTCCGCGTCCTTCAGCTTCTTTTCGAGCTCCGCCACGGCCTTTTTCTTTTCCTCCGCGGCGGCGGCCTTCGCCTCCTCCACGGCCCTCTGCACCGCCGTCTCGTCGACGGCTACCTCCACCGGGCGGCTCTCCGCCTCGCGCAGCATCGCCTCCATCTTCTGCGCCGCGTCCTTCGTCTCGGCAAGCTCGGCCTCGGTGTCCCGGAGCGCCTTCTGCGCCTCTCCGAGCTCCCTGTCCGCCGTCTCGAGATGCTTTCGCGCCTCGTCTCGCTCGCGGATCGCCTCCTCCAGATCGCGGGCCGAAATGTGCTCGGGCGTCCACCTCGCGGGCGAAGTCCTCCCGCTCCTCCTCCGGCACGGCAAGAAGCCGCAAAGTGTAGGCGAACGCCCGGGGGAGCCGTGCCACAGACCCGCCCCGGACGTCTGCCGCAGGGCGTCCCGCTCGCCCTGCTGTTACTGCATCGTAACAGACCGACGCAAGATCCGAAACCGAACGCTTTGCGGGCGAGCCGGAGTTCAGCTTTTTCGACACGAATATATCCCGGTTCACCCCGAAAATAACGAAAGGACGGAGAACATGAACGAAATGGACGTGCTGAAAAACCGCTGGCGGGAGGCCAAGGGCACACGCACCTTCCCGGACATTGCCGAAGCCGCCGATCTGTCGCCGAGCACCGTGGAGTACGCCTTTTCCCCGAAATCCACGAACCCCAGCATTGATACGGTCGTGCGCATCTCCCGGGAGCTGCACGTCTCGCTCGATGAAACCTTCGGCATCCTCTCCCCGAGCGGCCGCGCGGAAACGGAGCTTGCCCGGCAGGACGCCTCCCACTGGAAGTCGCGGTATGAATCCGCCGTCCGGGATATCGAATATCTCCGCACCGTCATTCTGATGCTCGGCGTGTTCTGCTGTGTCGTTGTCATCTGGTGTGTTACCCTGGACGTTCGGTGCGCGGATATCGGTTTCTTCCGCGGCGAGTGGAACTTCGTCGCGGTGTTCTCGATGGTCTGTTTTGCGATCGCCGCGTTTATGGTCGTCCTCTTCATCATCCGTGTATACCGCCGCCACCGGCAGCGCAAAGGAGAAAATGAATGAAGTGCTGCAACTGCTCCCGCGAGATCCCGGAAAACTCGCTGTACTGCAACTGGTGCGGAAAGAAGCAGCTCCGTGAAAAGGAAAAGAAGCTCAAGATCCCCGCTCCCCGGCAGCTCCCCTCCGGCAGCTGGACGGTGCAGCTCCGCCGCGAGGGCGTGAACGTCACCGAGCCCACGGAGGAAGCATGCCGCACCAAAGCCCTCGCCATCCGTGCCGGGTTTCTGGAAGCGGAGAAGGCGCTCCCCCGGCTCACGCTCGGGCAGCTCCTCGATAAGTATCTGGAAGACCGTCCCATGCTTTCGCCGTCTACCAGGCGAAGCTATCAATGCATCCGCAACAGCGCTTTTCCCGGCTGCATGGATAAGGATATCCGCTCTATAAACTGGCCGCGCGCCGTTGCGTCAGAATCACAGCGCGTCGCAAAGAAAACCCTGAAGAATGAGCTCGGCTTTGTTGCCGCCGCCTACAAGGAGCAGAAGATACCGTTTGACCCCGTGGATCTCGGCGTCGTCCCAAAGGCCGATACTCCGTGGCTGGACTATGCGCAGATACTAACCTTCGTGGACGCGATCCGCGACACGCCCGTCGAGCTTCCCGCGCTCCTTGCGCTGCACTCTCTCCGCCGCTCGGAGATCTTCGCGCTCCGCCCGGAGGACATCGATCTCAAAGCCGAGACGATCTCCGTCTCCGGCGCTACGGTCTATACATCCTCCGCCGAATGGATACGCCGGGAAGAGAACAAGAGCGCCCGCTCGCAGCGCGTCGTCCCCATCGTGATACCCCGGCTTCTGGAAATCCTGCAAGATCACAACGGTGATATATGCGCGCTCGGCGACGGCGTGCGGCGGCAGATCAACCGGATCTGTGCCGCAAACGATCTCCCGGAGGTCGGCCTGCACGGTCTGCGCCGCAGCTTCGCTTCCCTCGCCTATCATCTCGGATGGTCGGAGGAAGAAACCATGCGGCACGGCGGCTGGAGCGACTGGAAAACCGTCCATGATTTTTATCTTCGTCTTTCGGAAAAAGATCTTTCCAAGGCCGCGAAGAAAATGCGCCGGTTCTATTCCGTTAGTAAATCCGTTAGTAAAAAAGGGTCAAAAAACGCTCCAAAACGTACATCCGCCATACCACCCAGCGCAGAATAACAGCACGGCAAAACGCCGAAAACCCCTTGAAATTGCTCGTTTTTCGAGCATTTCAAGGGGTTTTCCCATGGAGCGGATAATGGGAATCGAACCCACCTCTACGGCTTGGGAAGCCGTCGTTCTACCGATGAACTATATCCGCGTATTTTGTTTACTGATGTACTCTACCAAAATATGCCTGAAAAGTCAAGCGACAAAAAAGGATTCATAGCTTGTGACTCGTCCGAATACGCTTTGGCAGGAGTGTGATTTGGAATGAAACGTGCAAAACGCGCAACCATCTATGTGGCAGCGGGACTGTTTGTTGCGGCGGCCGCCGCGAAGTTGCTCTTCCCTGCCCGCACATCCGAAACGATCCGTACAGTTGAAAAATCTTTCCACAGAGCAGACTATAAGACGGAGGAAACCGTCGCAGGTGTGACAGAGGCGGCGGACGATGCTGCAATGCCGGTCACGGTCACGATCAACGCCGCGGAGTTTCTCGGACTTACGGAACCAGCCGGCACGGAAGAGCTGTCCCCCGCCGTTGAGGAGGCGATGGCGGCGTTTATGGAAGAGCAGCAGCCGTTCGTCGATCTCGGCGTTCCGGCCAATGTTTCCTACGATGCGCCCATGCCGAAGTTCTCCTTCGTTCAGCCGCTTTCCGCCAGAGTATCCTCCGAATTCGGCTACCGGCTGCACCCGATCGACAACGAGACAAAGTTCCACTACGGCATGGATCTCGCGGCAAACTCCGGCGACGATATCGTCTGCTTTGCGTCCGGAACGGTGACGGAAGTCGGCGAGAACGGCACGAGCGGCAAGTTTCTCCGCGTAGAGCACGAGGACGGCTACGCGACGATGTACGCCCATTGCAGCCAGATCTATGTAGAAGAAGGGCAGAAGGTCAATGCCGGGGAAAAGATCGCGCTTGTCGGCGCGACAGGCAAGGTCACCGGCCCGAATCTTCATTTCGAACTTACGCACGACGGCGTTTATCTGAATCCGGCGTTCTACATGGCGGCGATTTGAGCCGCTGCCGGGTAGAGATCACCGCCGGAGCTGCCGTTGTCTTCCCCCTGCTCTTTTATCTGGACGATTCCGGCATTTTCTCCGCGGTTCTGCCCGCTGTGTTCTTTCACGAGATCGGCCATTGTATTTCCGCATGGATGTACGGTGGCCGGATCCTTTCTCTCCGCATGAGTCTGAGCGGGCTGTGCCTCGATACGACACCGTTTTCGTCGCCGCTTCCGGAGGCAGTGTGCGCGGCGGCAGGGCCGGTGTGCGGTTTGCTGTGGGCGGCGCTTTGCTCACGCTTTCCCGGCGAGTGGTGGGCGCAATGCCGGGGCATATCGCTGTATTTTTCGGTGTGCAATCTGCTTCCGGCGCAGCCGCTCGACGGCGGACGGATCCTCTATGCGCTCTGCGGCGACCGCAAGGCCGTTCGGATCGTTTCGGCGTGTACCGGGGCAATATGTCTTGCTGCGGCAATGCTCACGCACCGCTGGGGTCTTGCACTTCCGGCGGCATGCATTCTTGCCGCACAGCTCAGAGCATAACGGCGCGCAGATTTTCCATTGCCCGGCGTTCGAGGCGCGATACCTGTACCTGCGATACGGAGAGGATCCGCGCGCAGTCGCTTTGCGTCAGGCCATGGAAAAAGCGGAGATTGATCACCTGCTGCTCCTGTTCCGGCAAACGCTCGATCGCCGTACGGAGCGCGACGCTCTCCAGTACGCGATCCTCCTGCCCATAGTCACCGAGCACGTGCTCAAGCGTGAAGCCTTCGTCTCCGCTCTCGCGCTGCAGACTCTCCGCCGGAGCGGCCGCGGTCTCCGCCTCGGCGATCTCTTCCACGCTCACGCCACATTCCGCGGCGATCTCGGAAAGCGCCGGCTCCCTGCCGAGCGTCTGCTCCAGACGGCGCCGTGCCGCATGGATCTGCTGCGCGCGCTCTTTGAGCCCGCGGCTGACCTTTACCGCGCCGTCGTCGCGCAGAAAGCGACGGATCTCCCCGGCGATCTTCGGCACGGCATAGGTAGAAAACTGTGTGCCGAACCGCTCGTCAAAGCCCTCAATGGCCTTGAGAAAACCGAGACAGCCAAGCTGATAGAGATCGTCCGCATCGACCCCGCGTCCAAAATACCGGCGGGCGACGCTCCAGATGAGGCCGGTATTTTCCTCGATCATCTGCTGCACGGCATCCCGGTCGCCGGAGTGCGCGCGGGAGAGAAGCTGCGCGCGGCTTTCCATCAGCGGTCGCGCACGCGGCGCGGGAGCGTGCGGAGCATGATGACGCTTGTCCCCTCGCCCGGCGTGGAACGGACGGTGAGCTTATCCATAAAGCTCTCCATGATCGTAAAGCCCATACCGCTGCGTTCCTCGCCGCCGGTCGTATACAACGGTTTTCTCGCCTTGCCGATATCTTCGATGCCGCGGCCCCAGTCGCGGATGACGATCTCCAGCCGGTTATCCTCAAGGATCCGGCAGCGCATGAGGATCTTGCCGATGCAGTCCGGGTAAGCGTGGACGATACAGTTCGTCACGGCCTCGCTGACCGCTGTTTTGATATCGCCGAGCTCCTCCATCGTCGGGTCCATCTGCGAGGCGAACACGCCTGCTACCGACCGCGCCAGTGCCTCGTTGCAGCTTTTGCTGGGGAATTCCAGCTTTATGTAGTTTTCGTATTTCATCTTGCGGCCTTTCCCTCCGTAAATTTGATTGCGACAAAACGTTCGATCCCGGACGTGCGAAGAACTCTTGCGCATTGCGGCGCCGGATCAAGCAGAAAGACATCCCCGTCCGTTTCCTCCATCCGTTTTTTCACGCGGAGCACAACGGCAATGCCGGAGCTGTCCATAAACGAAACGCCGGAGAAATCGAGAATGCACCGCCGCGGCAGGAAACGGTCGATAAACGCTTCTGTTTCGCGAAACGCCGCGCGCGCCGCGTGATGATCGAGATCTCCGGTATATCGGATACAAAGGCAGCCGTCGGTATAGGCGCTCTCCAATTGCATGATACTCATCCCCCTGAAAAAGATATGGCGCTGTGGTTGTCCACAGCGCCATTTTAACGGGCGTATTATGAAAAGATTGCCGAAGCGGGGCGGTCAGAACAGAAAAGATGCGGCGCTTTCGAGCGTGTCCGGCAGATAGACGAACGCCTCGCGGCGATCCGCGATGCAGAGATAGCCATTCTGTTCAAAAGCGCGGGCGTTCCAGGCCCAGTCGGTCAGGAATACGCTCAGGCAGTATTCGATCTCTCCGTTGTTTTCGGCATACAGGCAATAGCTGTCGTCGGCGGCAAAGCCGAGAAGGTTTTTCTCCGGCAGGACGATATAGCTTTGCAGACTTTCGAGTGTGCTGCTGTAGTCGCTGCCGAACGTGCGCTCCGCGGTTTTCTTCAGAGATGAATCATAGAGCGCAATCGCCATTTGTCCGGCGCTCTCATGCCGGAAGGCGGCATAGCCGCCGTTTTTCCACGGAAGCAGCGCATCCGCCAGGATCACATCGCCGCCTGGCACGGCGGTGATCGTGCCGGGAACGGAGAGATCGGCGGTGCAGGATCCGTTCTCGCCGGAGAGCAGCACGGTTTCCGGCGTGAAGCCCGCCCAGCGGATACTGTCGCCATTCGGAAGCGCGGAGAGCCTTGCCGTGACGGTAAGAGCGGCGTCGAGCGTATAAAGCGCGCTGCCGGTCTGTTCCGCGGCCGGAGCGGGACCGCCCTTGCCAACATACATATTTGTATAAGAGCCCGAGACTTCCGAAAGACAGACATACCCGGAACCAAACGGCGCAATGGCGCTCTTTTCCGGAAGAAGTCCGCTCACGACGCCGGAGGCCGCCGGACAGATGCCGGAAGCATCAAAGTCAAAGCGGAAAAGATCGGTGCAGAGGAGCTCAACGTATTCCGTATAATCACCCACACTGTCGCTCATGCGGCGGGATTCGGCAGATACGGAGCGTGTGTCGGTCAGGAAAAGACCGCCGGGTACAGGGTATACGTTTTTCGCTTCGATGCCGTAGACGGCCACGGCATTTTTCTGCGCCGCCTCGTCGAGCGAGTAGCCGCCGAGCACGGTGCAGCCCTCGCCGCCGTTCGGCAGCGCGTAAAGGCTTTCAGTCTCAAGCAGGCGGCTATCCGCGGCGGTATGTACGCGCGGAACGAACTTGTCCGTATCTGCGGCGTCGGAGGCGTCCAGCACGGAGAAGTCCGTCGCAACGCAGAGAGCGCCGCCGCTCATCCACGCATCGGAGTATACGCCGCTCTGACCGGCGCTCGCGAGGAGCACGGGCGTGTGCGGATCGGAAACGTCGTAGAAATCGACACCGACATATTCCGAATAGCGTATCTCGCCCCCGAAGCTCTCGTACCCGTATACGTCCAGAAGAACGGCGAGCCGTGAGCCGCGAAGGAACAGCGCGAGCGGCGTACGTTCGCTTCCGGCAAAGCTGCCGGAACCGTCTCCGGAGCTGCTCCAGGCGGTACCGACCGGCGTAGTGGAAATAAGCTCCCCCGCCTCGCCGCTCAGATGAAAGATCGTGAGATTTTTGTCCGTAAGCGTATAGATATACTCACCGTCAATACGGAGAATGTCGCTTTCCGTAAGCTCCTCCGGCGACGCTGCGGCGCGCAGTGCGGAGGAATGCGTCGGAACGTCCGCGCCGTCTCCCTCGGCTTTGCTCTCCTGCACGGCGGAAAAAACACTGCCGTAATCCGAAAACGTGCGCAGCTCCGCGCGATTCGCCTCAGCCGCAGCCTCGAATGAGATCGGCGCGGGCGTGGCTGTCGGAGAGGGCGTCGCGGTCGGTGCTTCTGTGGCGGCGATCTCCGGCGCGGGTGCGGAAGCGCAGCCGGCCAGAAGAGCCAAAGCGACGAAAAAGGTGCAGACGATCAAAAATTTTTTGAGATTTCTCATGGCAACTCCTGCAAAATGTGCTTTTTTTGACTGACGCAAATAGAATAATTGCAAAAATCGAAAATTAAATCTTTACAGACAAACGGTATTGTAGCATAATATCGGCGGAAATCCAATACTTCGGAGGTTATTTCGTTATGAGAACTGTTGGTGCTGTTGTTCGCGGCATCCGTACCCCCATCGTCCGGGAGGGCGACGATCTTGTCACGCTGGTGCGCGACAGCGTCATGGCCGCCTCCGAGACGGAGCATATCACCTTCCACGACCGCGACATCGTCGCCGTGACGGAGTCCGTTGTGGCCCGCGCCGCCGGCAACTATGCGACGGTGCAGAACATTGCCGATGACGTGAAAGCGAAATTCGGCTGCGACCATATCGGCGTCATTTTCCCGATCCTCTCCCGGAACCGCTTTGCCATCGTGCTGCGCGGCATCGCCACCGGCGTGAAAAAGATCACGCTCATGCTCAGCTACCCTTCGGACGAAGTCGGAAACCATCTCTTTGACGAGGAACTGCTGGAGGATTCCGGTATCAATCCGTACAGCGACGTGCTGACCGAGGAAGAATACCGCAAGGCGTTCGGCTACGCGCTGCATCCGTTCACCGGCGTGGACTATGTAGACTATTATAAAAAACTCATCGAGGAATGCGGCTGCGAGGCCGAGATCCTCTTCGCCAATCAGGCGGAAGCCGTCCTCACGCGCGTGAAGAATGTCCTCTGCTGCGACATCCACACCCGGTTCCGCACAAAGCGCCGTCTTGCCAAATCGGGCGCGGAGAAAGTCCTCGCGCTGGATGATCTTCTCACCGCAAGCGTCAACGGCAGCGGCTATAACGAGAAATACGGCCTGCTCGGCTCCAACAAGTCCTCCGAGGACAAGGTGAAGCTCTTCCCGCGCAACGGAGCGGAATTTGTTGACGCGCTCGCCGCGGCCATGCGCAAGGCAACCGGAAAGAACATCGAGTGCATGATCTACGGCGACGGTGCCTTCAGGGATCCCGTCGGCAAGATCTGGGAGCTCGCCGATCCCGTGGTCTCCCCTGCCTGCACCGCCGGTCTCGTCGGCAAGCCGAACGAGCTGAAGATCAAGTATCTCGCTGACAACGATTTTGCCGGTCTCAACGGCGAAGAGCTGCGCTCCGCCGTGGAGGATTCCATCCGCCACAAGGATGCCGATCTCAAAGGCAACATGGCAAGTCAGGGCACCACGCCCCGCCAGCTCACCGATCTCATCGGCTCGCTCTGCGATCTTACGAGCGGCAGCGGCGACAAGGGTACGCCGGTCGTGTTCATTCAGGGTTACTTCGACACCTACGCCGAAGAGAAATAAGCAAATGACAAAATACCGTCGGATGGGTGAGCCCCATTCGACGGTGTTTTCTGTTATGCACAAAATATCGAAATATATTTCTCCGAAATTCACAAGATATATGCATTGCAAAACCGGAACAAATTCGATAAGATGAAATCAAGTTAAGCCGTGGGGGTGATACGGATGCAGCTCCTCGAAGATAGGATCCGCCGCGATGGTGTAGTTCGTGACGGCGGCGTTTTGAAGGTGGACAGTTTTCTGAACCATCAGATGGACGTCGTGTTCTTCTCCGAACTTGCCAAAGAGTTTGAGCGCCTGTACCATAACTGCGGTGTCAATAAGATTCTTACGATCGAGGCATCCGGTATCGGTATTGCGTGCATAACGGCGCAGACCTTCGGGTGTCCTCTTGTTTTTGCCAAGAAAAGCAAGACGCTGAATATCGCAGGAGATGTATGGACGTCGAAAGTCCGCTCCTACACTCACCAGAGGGTATACGATATCATCGTTTCCAAGGATTTTCTCGGCCCGAACGACCGCGTACTCGTCATTGACGATTTTCTTGCCAACGGCGCTGCGCTCAGCGGTCTCATCGAGCTGGTGGAGCAGTCCGGCGCAACGCTCGTCGGCTGCGGCATCTGTATTGAAAAAGCGTTTCAGCCCGGCGGAGACATGCTCCGCAGCAAGGGCGTCCGTGTGGAATCTCTGGCCCGTGTAAAATCCATGAGCGAGGAAAACGGCATCGAGTTCTGCTGACGGCGCTTTCCTTACAATTTCATATCTGTCGATATAAATCAAATGATACGGTTTTGAAGTCTCTACCCGGTCACCGTAAAGGACCGGACTATCGACGAGGGACAAAGCAGCGTTTTCTTCTGCTTTGTTTTTCGTTCGTTTGCGGAGGCCGTTGACCGGTTCCCGCAATTTCTTTTTGCTTTCTTCCGGCTTGCCGGCGGAAATAAACAGTAACAGTAAAAAAAACAAAAAATTACTGGAGGAAAGAAAACATGAAAAAGTTCGTTGCTCTGCTGCTCGCTCTGACGCTGTGCATCGGCCTGTGCGCCTGCGGTGCTCAGCCCGAAGCTCCTGCGGCCACCGATGCTCCCGCGGCCACCGATGCTCCCGCTGCCGAAGCCCCCGCGGAAGAGACTCCTGCCGCCACCAGCGAGACCGAAGCCACTACCGGTTCCAAGGACATCAAGGTCGGTTTCATCTTCCTGCACGATGAAAACTCCACCTACGACCTCAACTTCATCAACGCTGCGAAAGCCGCTTGCGCCGAGGTCGGTCTCTCCGACGATCAGGTCATGATGAAGACCAACATCTCCGAGTCCCAGGCCTGCTATGACGCCGCTGCCGAGCTGGTTGACGCCGGCTGCGATCTCATCATCACCGACAGCTTCGGCCATGAGTCCTTCGCTCTTGCCGCTGCCAAGGAGTTCCCCGAAGTGCACTTTGTTTCCTGCACCGGTGTCAAGGCCCACACCGAGGGTCTGAGCAACTTCCACAACGCTTTTGCCTCCATCTATGAAGGCCGCTACCTCGCCGGTGTCGCTGCCGGTCTCAAGCTCAACGAGATGATCGAAAATGGCGACATCACCGCCGAGGAAGCCAAGATGGGCTATGTCGGTGCGTTCCCCTATGCCGAAGTCAAGTCCGGCTACACCTCCTTCTTCCTCGGCGCCCGCAGCGTCTGCCCCAGCGTCACGATGGAAGTGACCTTCACCAGCTCCTGGTATGACGAGGCTCTCGAGAAGGAAGCCGCCAACAAGCTCATCAACAACGGCTGCGTCCTTATCAGCCAGCACGCCGACTCCATGGGCGCTCCCACGGCCTGCGAGACCGCCGGTGTCCCCAACGTTTCCTACAACGGCAGCACCGTTGCCGCCTGCCCCAACACCTTCATCGTTTCCTCCCGCATTGACTGGACTCCGTTCTTTGTCTACGCCATCAACTGCGTCGCTTCCGGTGAGGACATCGGCTACGATTGGACCGGCACTCTTGCTACCGGCTCCGTCGTTCTGACTGACGTCAACGAGCAGGCCGCTGCTGCCGGCACTGCCGAGAAGATCGCCGAAGTCATGAAGGCTCTGGAAGACGGCTCCGTCAAGGTGTTCGACACCGCCACCTTCACCGTCAACGGCGAGACCGTTACGACCTACCTCGCCGACGTTGACGATCTCGGCGACTACGTCGGTGAGACCGAGGCCATTTCCGACGGCGTGTTCCTCGAGTCCTTCTACCGCTCCGCTCCGTACTTCGATCTCGACATCGACGGCATCACCAACCTCGACGCCTGATTTTTATCTGATCCTGCTTAGGGGAAGGCCCGATTTCCGGGCCTTCCCCATATGTACTGTAAAGGGCAGCACAGCAGCTTGCGGCCACCGCGCCGCCCTTTACAGTACAGTCTGCCGAAATCCATACAATCTGTCAGGGAGTGAAAGAATGGAAACAAAGACCGCAGCAATTGAAATGCGCAACATTACCAAGCGCTTTGGCCCGGTTTTAGCCAACGATAAGGTATGGCTGAATATTTACCGCGGAGAGATCCTCGCGCTGCTCGGCGAAAACGGCAGCGGCAAGACGACGCTTATGAATATGCTCTCCGGCATCTATTTCCCGGATGAGGGCGAGATCAAGATCGACGGAAAGGAAGTCGTCATCCGCTCCCCCAAGGACGCCTTTGACAACGGCATCGGCATGATCCATCAGCATTTCAAGCTCGTGGATGTGCTGACGGCGGCGGAAAATATCGTTCTCGGTCTGCCCGGCAAGCTCGATCTCAAAGCAGCCTCGGCAAAGATCCGCGAGATCTGCGACAAATACGGCTTCAGCGTCGATCCTGCGCAGAAGATCTACGATATGTCCGTCTCCCAGAAACAGACGGTCGAGATCGTAAAGGTTCTCTACCGTGGCGCGGACATTCTCATCCTTGACGAGCCGACCGCCGTTCTCACGCCGCAGGAGACCGACAAGCTTTTCGCCGTACTGCGCAACATGCGCAACGACGGAAAGGCGATCGTTATCATCACGCACAAAATGCATGAGGTCGAGGCGCTCTCCGACCGTGTGGCGATCCTCCGCCACGGCCAGTTTATCGGCGATATGCTCACGGCGAACACGAACGCGCAGGAAATGACGAACATGATGGTCGGCCATGCAGTATCGCTGAACATTGAGCGTCCGGACCCGGTCGATCCCAAGCCCCGCATTGAGGTCAAGGGGCTCACGGTACGCAGCGTGGACGGCATCGTCAAGCTGGACGACGTTTCCTTCACCGCCAACAGCGGCGAGATCCTCGGTATCGCCGGTATCTCCGGCTGCGGCCAGAAGGAGCTTCTCGAGGCGATCGCCGGTTTGCAGACCGTTGAATCCGGCAGCATTTCCTATATTGAAGATGACGGTTCCCGCGAAGAGCTCATCGGAAAAGATCCTCTGAGCATTGCCGAACTCGGCGTCTCCCTTTCTTTTGTTCCGGAGGACCGCCTCGGCATGGGACTCGTCGGCAACATGAATCTTGCCGACAATATGATGCTCCGTTCCTTCCGCCGCGGCAAATCGATCTTTACCGACCGCCGCTCGCCCCGCGCACTGGCAGAATCCGTGGTGCAGGAGCTGAGCGTAAGCACGCCGAGCGTGGATACCCCCGTGCGCCGTCTCTCCGGCGGCAACGTGCAGAAGGTGCTTGTCGGCCGCGAGATCGCAAGCGCGCCGACCGTGCTGCTCACGGCGTATGCCGTGCGGGGTCTGGATATCCATTCGTCGTATACGATCTACGACCTTATCAACCGCCAGAAGAAAGCCGGTGTCGCCGTTATCTTCGTCGGCGAGGATCTGGACGTGCTGCTGGAGCTGTGCGACCGTATTCTTGTTCTGTGCGGCGGCAAGGTCAGCGGCATCGTCTCCGGCCGCGGCGCGGAAAAGCGCGAGGTCGGCATGATGATGACTAAGCTGGGAGGACAGAGCCATGAATAAGAAAACAAGATCGCCTCTCTTCCACATTACGAAGCGGGACGCTCTCCCCTGGTACAAGTCCTGGGGCATCCGCGCGGCGGCGATCCTGCTCGCGCTCATCGTATGCTCCATTATTACAACGACGATGACCGGCGAAAATCCGCTGCAGGTGTATGCGACCATCTTTAACGGCTCGTTCGGCTCGCCACGCAAGGTCTGGGTGCTGCTGCAGAATATCGCGATGCTTCTCTGCATCGCGCTCGCCGTGACGCCGGCCTTTAAAATGCGCTTCTGGAACATCGGCGGCGAAGGTCAGGTGCTTGCCGGTGCGCTCGCGGCGGCGGCGTGCATGATCTGCCTGCGCAACACGCTGCCGAACGCCCTTGTTATCGTGTGCATGTGCGTGAGCAGCATCCTGGCCGGTGCGCTCTGGGGCTTCATTCCGGCGTATTTCAAGGCAAAATACAATACGAATGAAACGCTTTTCACGCTGATGATGAACTACGTTGCAACGCAGCTTGTGGCCTATTTCGTCATCGTCTGGGAAAACCCCAAGGGCTCCGGCCAGATCGGCATCATCAACCAGTCCACGGAGATCGGCTGGTTCCCGCAGATCGGCAGCTACAAATATCTTTTGAATATTCTCATCGTCGCTGTTGTCACGATTTTAATGTATTTCTATCTGAATTACACCAAGCACGGCTACGAGATCACCGTTGTCGGCGAGAGTGAACGCACCGCGCGCTACGTCGGTATCAAGGTGGACAAGGTCATCATCCGCACCATGATCCTCTCCGGCGCAGTATGCGGCCTTTGCGGACTGCTGCTCGTCGGCAGCACCAACCACACTCTCACCACCTCCATCGCCGGCGGGCGCGGTTTTACCGCCGTTATGGTCTCGTGGCTCGCCAAATTCAACCCCATCTGGATGATCTTTACGAGCTTCCTGCTCGTGTTCCTCAGCCGCGGCGCGGGCGAGATCTCCACAGCGTTCGGTCTGAATCAGTCCTTCTCCGATATTCTCACCGGCATCATTCTCTTCTTTATCATCGGATCGGAGTTCTTTATCACCTATAAGATCAACTTCCGCAAGAGCGCCGGAAAGGAGGACGCCAGCCATGTTTGATTTTGTTTCGTTCATTCCCCGTGCCATTGTGCAGGGCATCCCTCTCCTTTTCGGCAGCACCGGCGAAACGCTCACGGAAAAATCCGGCAACCTCAATCTCGGCATTCCCGGCATCATGTACGTCGGCGGTATCTGCGGCGTCATCGGCGCATTTCTGTATGAGCATGCCGTTCCCGCGCCGGGCGCGCTCAACCCGTTCCTTGCCATTCTCATTCCCCTGCTGAGCTCGCTTCTCGGGTCGCTGCTGATGGGGCTGCTCTACTGCTTCCTCACGGTAACGCTCCGCGCAAACCAGAACGTCACCGGCCTTGCCATGACGACGTTCGGCGTCGGCTTCGGCAACTTCTTCGGCGGCTCGCTCATCAAGCTCTCCGGCGCGGATGTCCCCTCCATTGCCCTTTCGCGTACGAGCGCCTTTTTCAGCGCATCGCTCCCGTTTTCCGGCAAGCTCGGCTGGTTCGGCAAGATTTTCCTCTCCTACGGCTTCCTTGCCTACGCCGCCGTTATTATTGCGTTTATCTGCGCGTATATCCTGCGCCGCACGCGCATCGGCCTCCAGCTTCGTGCCGTGGGTGAAAACCCCAACACGGCGGACGCGGCGGGCATCAACGTCACAAAATATAAGTATGTCGCCACCTGCGCCGGCAGCATGATCGCCGGTCTCGGCGGACTCTATTACGTGATGGACTATGCCTGCGGCGTATGGTCCAATAACGGCTTCGGTGACCGCGGCTGGCTCGCTATCGCGCTCGTTATCTTCACCGTGTGGCGTCCGAACATCGGCGTTTTCGCTTCGTTCCTCTTCGGCGGACTGTACATTCTCCATATGTTCATCCCGTCCGGCATGAATCTTGCGGTGAAGGAGCTTTACAAAATGCTCCCCTACGTGATCACGATCCTTGTTCTGGTCATCGTTTCCATGCAGAAAAAACGGGAGAACGATCCCCCGGCAAGTCTCGGCCTTTCGTACTTCCGGGAGGAGCGCTGAATGAAGTACTCCACCGTGCTCTTTGATCTGGACGGAACGCTGACCGATCCGGTGCAGGGCATCTGCGGCAGCGTCCGCTATGCGCTGGAAAAGGCTGGCCGCCCGGTCGGCCCGATCGAGAGCTACCATAAGTACATCGGCCCTCCCCTGCTCCGCGCGTTTGAGGTTTATGCGAACGCAACACCGGAGGAGGCGCAGGAGCTTCTCGGCTATTACCGCGAGCGCTTTTCGACCGTCGGTCTTTTTGAAAACGAGGTATATCCGGGCATTCCGGAGCTGCTGCGCGATCTAAAGGCGTCCGGCGTCCGCATTGCCGTTGCAACCGGGAAGCCGACGGTTTTCTCCGAGCAGATCCTCGAACACTTTGGTCTCCGCCAGTATATCGACGTTGTTTCCGGCATACCGCTCGACCGCGAGCCGCCGGATAAGTGCGAGGTGATCCTGCACGCGCTGTACGAAATGGGCATTTCGGATCGCTCCGGCTGCGTCATGGTCGGCGACCGGTCACACGACGCCATCGGCGCAAAAATGGCGCGGATCGATTTCATCGGCGTGCTTTACGGCTACGGCAGCCGCGAAGAGCTGGAAGCCGAAGGAACCGACGCCATCGCAGACAGCGTTGCAGCGCTGCGAAGCCTCCTGCTTTCATAAAATAATTCAACACCCCGCCTGTCCGACGGTATCGACCGTTCGGCAGGCGGGGTGTATTTTTATCGGAGTCTGCTTTTTTATTCTATGGTCACTTCCGCGTTTGGGAACCAGCTGATGGCTTCCTTGATTGCGCGCTGTGCCGGAAGCCCGTTGCCGAAGAGGATGACAAGCGTATTCTCCTCCCCGGCCGGAGCGTTTTCAAATTCCCTGAGCTCGACCATGGGGCCGACGCAGTCAACCAGAAATCGTCCCTCCGGCATGCTTACAAAGCCCTTGATCCGATACGTTTCCTCGGCAAACATCCGAAGAAAGGCCGTCAGATCCTTTTTGCTGAAGCCCGAAACGTGCAGCAGGAGCTTGCGGAGCGTGATATCTCTCGTGTGGACCTGTCCGTCTGCAGGATCCTCGGCGGGCTGCTCTTCCATCGCCGTCAGCCATTCCGGTCGGATCCGGCCAAACGTTGTCTCAAAGGTCGGGCGGTTCGGCTTCTGCGCGCGGACGATGGTATTGATCTCATCCAGCTGCTCGCGGGAGGCAATGTCGCACTTGTTGATGAGGATCATATTGCTGATGGCAAGCTGCATTCGGCAGACGCGAGCGGTCTTATAAACAGTCATAAACCGTGCGCCGTCCACAAGGCAGATCGCTCCCGCGTATTCCAAATCGGGGAATTTATCCCGCTGCCGGAGGATCGTACCGACGGCGGTCGGGTCGGACAGACCGGAGGCTTCCACAAAGATCACGTCAAAATTCTCCTGCTGCAGACGGAGAAGCGCGTCCTCAAACTGCTCGATCTTACAGGCGCAGAAAATGGAGCCGTTGTTGATCTCTTCCATCTTGATATCGAGATCCTCCAGCAGCGTTCCGTCTACGCCCTGCTTGCCGAACTCGTTGACGACGATGGCTGTGCGCCGGTCCGGAAACAGACGTACAAACTGGTGCAGGAACGTCGTCTTCCCCGCCCCGAGAAATCCGGTGATAAGATACAGCTTTGTCATGATAACAGTCCCCTTTTCAGTGCCACCGCACAAGACGTGTTTCAAGCGCCGTTACCGCGCGGTTGAGCAGCGTGATGACCAGCGCCACGAGCAGGATGCCCGCAAGAACGTTGGTATAGTTTGCGTAATCGGCAAAGTTACGGATGAAATAGCCGAGACCGCTGTGCGCACCCATCATTTCAGCGAGCGTCAGCAGCATAAAGGCCGAGGAAAGCGAACCGCGCAGGCCGGTGAGTATACTGGGCATGACCCACGGCAAGAGCACCTCCCATAACAGCTCTCGCTGTTTCAGCCCCAATACTCTGGCGCTGTCGAGAATGCGCTGATCCAGCGCGCCGACGCGCGCTACCATCTGCAGAAACGTCGGCCAGAAAATGCCGATGATCAAAACCATGGCGGAAGCGGAGCGGAACGACGGCATGATCGCGATAAGATACGGCGCATAGATGATGGCCGGTATTGGCGACAGCATGCGTGCGATCGGCACGACGGTATCGCGCAGACGAGAGTTCCAACCGGCGATCAGCCCGAGAGCCACGCCGAGCGGCAGCGACACGCCGAAGCCGATAAGAAGCAGCGAGAGCGAGGAGAATACGCCAAGGATCATTCGCTCGCGCATGGTGTAGAAGACCGAGAAAACGGCTTCCGGCGTCGGTACGAGGATGATATGTCCGCGGCCAAGGCGCGTTGTATACACCTGCCAGAAAAGCAGAACAAAAAAGACGATCGCGCCGATATCTCCGGCGGTACGCGCTTTTTTCCGACGAATCAGCTGATAGATCACAGCAAGCTCGATGAGAACGCACGCCACGGTCATACACACGGGGCTTGCCTTGACCTTGGTGTTTCCCGGCAGATACATGGAGAGCATCAGCGCGGCGAACAGAATGTGAACAGCGAGCATCGGGCGGCTTTTTGTTTCGCGCTTCGTCATGGGTTCACCTCCGCCGCCTCGCCCCACTTATAGAAGAGCGAGATCATATCCCGCCGCAGCGCGCAGCACTCGCCGGAAATAAGCAGCGTTTCCCGCTGGCGCGGGCGTGAAAACGGGATCTTGTGCCGGAAGACAATCCGTCCCGGCTCCATAAATGCTACGCGGTCGCTAAGCAGGATCGCCTCGTCCATATCATGTGTCACGAACAGGACCGTTTTTCTGTCCTCTTCCCAGAGCTTGAGCAAAAGCTCCTGGAGAGCGAAGCGGTTTTTGGGGTCCAGCGCAGAAAACGGCTCGTCCAACAGCAGCGTAGGACAGCCCATACCGAGCACTCTTGCAATAGCAACGCGCTGCTGCATGCCGCCGGAAAGCTGATTGGGCAGCATGCTCATGGAATCGGCAAGCCCAACACGGCACAGCGCCTCCTCGGCGCGGGAGCGCGCTTCGACCCTGGAGAGCGAATGGTCGCTTTTTCGGATGGCAAAGGATACATTATCCCGCGCCGTCATCCATGGGAACAGGGCGGGGCTCTGGAAGACGACGCCGCGGTCGCTGCCGGGGCCGGTTATCGGAACGCCGCCGCAGAAAAGGCTGCCGCTTTCTGGCCGTTCCAATCCGGCGAGCAGCCGAAGTAGCGTGGACTTTCCGCAGCCCGAGGGCCCGATGAGCGAAAGGAATTCTCCCTCGCCGACAGAGAGATCCACGCCCCGGAGCGTTTCGGAAGACGTCCCGGGGTAAGTGAAAACCAGATCTTTGACTTCAATGCCGCCCATATCAGAGGTTATTTTCCTCGTAGGCCTCCATCATGGCCGTCCACCCGTCGAAATCGGGATAACGTTCCATAACGGTAGTCAAAGCATCGTAATAAATGCCGGAATCTACATGGTCGGTCATGTCGTACTCGGAATCGGCGGCAATATCGCCGTTTGCCTGCATGATCTCATAGAACTCCTGCACGCGGTTGGCGGAGGGGTCCATGGAGATCTTCATAACGCCGTCGTAAATGCAGTTGTAAACATACTGCTCATCAAGACCGGAGAACTCGACCAGTTTGGCAATGGTCGTCTCCTTGTCGGTCAGCATGAGCATCATGGCGCGCAGATTGGCGATCTCAAAGCGGACATAGGCGTCACGGTTCGCTTCCACATTGCTCTTGAGCGCGGTCTGGCGGCAGCAGACAGCGTTCGGCGCATATTCACCGACGAGGAACGGCACTTCAAGGCCCTGCGTCTTGGCGTTCTGGCCGAAGCCGCTGTTCACGAAGCCAACGTCCGCCTCGCCCTTGAGCACAGCTTCAACAACAGACTGGAAGCCGTCAAGCTCCACAAACTTCACGGTCGTCATATCAACACCGGCCTGCGCGATCTTCTGCATCATGATCATATGGCCGGTCTCCGGACGGACACAGGCGACGGTCTTGCCGGCAAACCAGGTCAAAGCGCCGTCGGTGTAGGTCGCGGCATTTTCCGGCGTCATAACGCACTCGCTGCCCTCGGCGATCGTGCCGCCGATGACGGCGAGATCGGCGCCCTGCGCAACGAAGGTGCAGGTGGGGATCACGCCGAACGGAAGAATGTCGAGACTGCCGCCCAGAATGGCGGTGATGCCGTCGTTCAGGTTGTTGATCGGCTCAAACGTGACATCAAGACCTTCCTCGGCATAGTAGCCCATTTCGTTGGCAAGAACGACCATGGCCGCCTTGATGCTGGTGCCCATCTGCGCAACGCGCAGAGAATAATCAACATTGGAATTATCCGGTTCCGCAGACGATTCCACCTCAGCAGGAGCTTCCGCAGGAACTTCGGTCGCCGCGGGTTCAGCGGGCTGCGCGGTCTGTCCGCAGGCAGCGAGAGACAGGAGCAAAATGGCAGCGAGCAGCAGTGCAATGGTTTTTTTCATGATTTTATCCTCCGTTAATTATTCCGTTTTTTTCTTTTTTGGGAAGAACGGGCAGGCGGTTTCACGGCATTCCCGGCTTTGGCTGAAATGATGGCAGGTGTGCTCCGGTATCTCGCCGAGATCGAGACCGAGAAACTCCCTTGCTGCGGGAAGCGCCGCCGAGAGTGTAAGATACGTCACTCTCTTACAGCAGCGGGGGCCTTCCACCGAAGCGATCGCAGAGAGGCAGCGGGCGGTCATCTCATTCCCTGCCGCCCAGCCGGTTTTGGAGAGCGGCGTTGATCCCTGCCAAACGCAGGCAAAAATTCCCGCGCCCACAGCGGCGCCGCAGCAGCCGAACTGTCCGCAGCAGCCCCCCGGCACCGTTCCGGCGCGCTCCCGCGCCGTTTTGAGCCGTTTCTGCAGCATTTCCTCCGTTTCACCGCTTATTCTGCTGGCGGCCGTGAGCAATACGGCAGGGATCAGATAATGGTGATACGGGCAATGCATGGGGAGCTTCGGATCGTCCATAATATTTTCGCAAAGCGAAAATACGCTGACCGGCTCTTCCGCTTCAAAGGCAGAAATGCACGCCTTATCGATGATGTCCATATGCGCCGGATCCGGAAGCATCGGCATGTTTATCACCTCGAAATTCGTTCATATTGGCTTCGTCCTATATTGGACGTGATCTACTAAATATGTAAAAAAAACAAGCACAGACCGCGGGGTGACCGTCCGGAGCGAAAACGCTCCGGACGGCCGCGCTTGGTTACATGACTTCGCGGATCGCAGCCTCCAGTTCGTCCTTGGAGGGGATAATGGAACGGAACTTCATCTTGCCGTTGATGTAAACGGACGGCAGATTGGGAACGCCCATCCTTTTCATGCGGGCAATGTCTTCCTTGACGGTATACTTATAAACGTTATAGTCGATGGCGTCGCCGAAAGTCCGCTTCGCCTCATCCGTGGCCGCGACCATGTAGGTGCAGGCGGCGCAGGTGGCGGGGTCAAGCGTAAAGGCTTCCACCAGGGGCTTGGTGAGATGCTCATAGTCGGGCAGCTCAACTTCGATGTCGCTATCGTCTTCCGCAACATAGTCCTTGACCATTTCGCGGACCTCGTCCGTCTGCAGCACTGCCTGCATGCAGCCGATCGTGTTTTCAAACGGTACGCCGTACGGCATATCGCAGCCGGTGGCAACGATGAGACCGTTCTTGTTCTCAATGCTGTCGATCAGGTCAACGCAGTACTTCATGTTGTCCATCTGCGTGCCATGAAGCATGATGGTCGTAAGCGGGATGTTGCCGCCGAAAGCTACGCTGTACTTGTCGCAGATCTCTTTTGCGGGCTTGAAGTTGACGTTTTCGTCGACTGAAATGGAGTCGCAGCCGGTCTTGCACATGACTTCGATGTTTCTCGTGGCATCGCCGCACACGAAGAATGAGGAGTAAGCGCCCTTTTCACGAATGTGGTCGAAGAGCTTCGTGAACGGCTCGGAGCAGAACTCTTCAAAGTGCTCGGTGGAGATCTGAGAAATCAGCGGGTCAACAACAGCGATAACGTCCATACCGGCGTCGATGAAGTATTCCGCCATCTTGCACGCGGCCTTGTAGCAGTAGTCGAGCAGGTCATGGACAAACTGGTCGTCCAGAAGCATGTCGAGGAAAATGTCGGTGCCGCGCAGATGCGATGCCAGCGTGAACGGACCGGTGATCAGGCCGTACAGAGCGGTGGTATCGCCGATTTCTTTCTTGACACGGCGCATGGCTTCGCACACGAGCGGGATGCGTCCGTCGTTCGGGCCGGGGAGCGTGCATTCGCAGGGGACAACGGGAGTATCTCCCATTTCGGTAGCCAGAGGATGGGATGCAACGCTGGGAGGGCCGTCATCCGCCCACATCAGGTCGCAGCCAAGGACTTCCGCTTCGATCTGAAGATCGAAAATGCAGCACTCGCCGTCCGGCTTGAACATGCGGTTAACCTCGAGAAGGCATTCCGTCAGCTTATCGGCGCTCTGGAACATCTCCGTCGCGGTATAGCCTTTCAGACGGGAGGCATAAGCGCCGGCAAACGGGATCCATGCGGGGCGCGGCGTCGGCTTACACTTAAGCGTTGCCAGCAGTAATTCTTTGGGAGTCATGATCTGTTCTCCTTTGCATGAATTAAAAATAAAACCGTGTGTATCTCCGTCTTTTAACGCCGGATCGTCTGAGCTAGTTAACACAGACAAACAGATGCTGCCGAAGCGTTAATATACATTGATGTTTCTGTTTCATTTTCGGACAAAGTATAACATATGCAGTAATTGATAAAATAGAAAGATTTTGGACAATATTAGGAAAAATCCGCAAAGATTCTCTGGCCGGGCCAACCCGCAGTGCAGCACACGAGCGAGGCATATTGACTTTCCTGCGGTGTTTGCGCTATGATTTTAACGGAACAAATACATGCGGAAAAGGGGCGTCATTTTATGGATGCGTGTTTGGAAAAGTGTGCCTGTCGGGGCTCCTATCTCGATAAATTTCTTCAGCCTGCCATACTGGTCGTTCTGCAGCGCGGCAGCAGCCACGGGTTTCAAATGATCAGCGATCTGGAAAAAAGCGGTATGGTCTCCGGCAACGGACTTGACCCGGCCGGACTGTACCGCACGCTCAAACGGATGGAGACGGCCGGACTTGTCACATCCTACTGGGACACCGAATCTGCCAGCAAGCCGAGACGCGTTTACTCCATTACGGACGAGGGGCGGCACTGTCTTTCCGCATGGGAGAAAACGCTTCTCGAATATCGGAGCAACATTGATGCTATTCTCCGCGGCATATTATCCGCCGGTGAGCTTTGAGACTGTCAAATATTACATTTCTTTCTTTCGTATAACCGCGGCTGTCAAGGCCAAAATAGGCTCGGACACAGCAAAAACGTGTTCGATTCGAGAGAAAGGAGTTGCAATCAGATGTCTACCAACAAGAGCAATCATCTTGTCAATCCTCAGGCCCGCGAAGCGATGGATCGCTTTAAGATGGAGGCTGCCAGCCAGGTCGGTGTGAACCTTACGAATGGCTATAACGGCGAGCTTACCTCCCGCCAGGCCGGCAGCATCGGCGGCCAGATGGTCAAGAAAATGATCGAGGCCTACGAAAACGGCATGAAGTAATCATTCCCCATAGAAAAAGCGCGAAGGGATCTTCCCTCCGCGCTTTTTTCAGTTCCTCACCTCGATCACATTGATCGCAGCGGCCGTCATCTCGGTGTTGGAGAGAACGGCATCGGTGATCTGGGCGACCTGCGTTTCGGTCAGGCCGTCCGCACCGGACGGGACTGCGACCGTGCAGCCCTGCGAGGAGAGATACACCACACAGTCGGCAAAATCTTTGGCAAGAAGCTCGTTTTCGATCTTGCTTTCCAGCAGAGACCAGTTGGCCATAACGGTGATCTCGTTCATGGCGCTGTCGATGACATCCTGCGAAGCGGACTCGGCACAGGCCGCCGTTTCAAGCAGCGAAAGCGCCTGATCTCTTGACTGCTGGCGTGTGAGCCGCGCTTCCGAGAAATACCCGGACACGGACGCGGGGAGCGCTGCGGATACGGTTTCCTCCGGCGCGCCGTCCGCGGCGTTTACGGCAGTCGTCATTTCGTCCTCCGCGTCGGCCATGGCGCTGTTGCCGTCGCCCCAGCGCTGGTTGTACGACCAGTTGAGAAATGCCGCCGCGCACACGAGCAGCAGCACCGCTGCAATGAGAATGTTTCGCTTGAGATGGGGACGCAGATTTACCGTCTTCATATAATCATCCTCCTAAGATATCAATTCTTCCACAATGATCCGGTTGCTGCCGAGACCGGTGAAGGCGCTCACGGCCTGTATGATGCGGAGCCGTATATCCGGTGACCTTGCGCCGGAACAGACGACCACCGCCCCGGTATACTCGCCTCGGCGGTTTGGCTCTTCGGAGAGCAGCGCGTACACCTCTCCGACGCCGTCGATTTTTGAGAGCACCGCACAGAGCCGCTTTTCCTCTGTAGTTGACACATCCTCGTTCTTTCCTGCTGTGCCGCTGCCGGACGATCTGGGCCAGAGCAGAAGCAGCAGCCCCGCGGCAAGCAGAACGATCAGCACGCTTTTCTTTTGCAGCATAGCGCTTAACACAGATTTCCGCTCACTCATCGGTCCAGTGCTGCCTTTCCGCCGGAATGCCCAGCTCCGCGGCAAGATAAGCGCTCAGGCGGTATCGCTGTTCGGCGGTAATCTCTCCGCGTATCGTAACTTCACAGGGCACCCAGCTCTCATCCCCCCATTTCACCTTCACCGAAACCGACGGTTCCGGCATTCCTATGGATCGTGCCTCGTCCAATATGTATGCCGCGGTCTTCTGTTCTATGTATGTTCGCAGCAGCTGATTTTCCTGCTCCTCCAGATCATCCGTCAGCTCGGCAACGGTCCGCCGGTAGTCGTTTAGCGCGAGCGAGAACGATGTCTCGTCCGTTCGCAGCACAGGCGACAGGAGCGTACACGCAAGGAGAATGCCGCAGGTAAAGCGTGTTACACGCTTTACGCTCCCCTCCGGCGTGAGCTGGAGAGCCAGCGCGGAGAGAAGCGACGCCGCGACCAGCGAACGGATCCACGAAAACAGCCATTCCGTCATGCGTTTACACCACCGTCTGTATCAGAGAATAAAGGGAGAGGAAGAGCATCATCGCCCCTGCGCCGTTTATCGCAAGCAGCAGCGCAAACGCCGTGCCAAGATTCGATATTAGCTCCGAAAACCGCTTGTCCGCCACACACTCGCACACAGCGGCCGTCAGCTTATAAACGAAAAACCGCACGCCGAGCGTCAAAACGGGCGGCAGGCAGATCGCCGCCACCGCAAGCAGCCCGAAGATCCCAATCGTTGCCTTGAGCGTCCCGGCCGCGGCTGCGAGCGTTGAGGCCGCGTCCGACAGAATGCTCCCGACGACCGGAAGCGCCGCGGAAACCGCCGTTTTCGTCACCCGCGCGGCGAGCGCGTCCGCCGTACCGGTAACGACGCCTGTGAGCGATAGCCACGCGGTAAACGCCACGCATACGGCGCTCAAAAGAGCGGTGCAGACCGTTTTCATGATCTTCTTTGCGGTTTTCAATATTTCATTTCCTACAGCGGCGTCGGCAACGGACAGCGCGGCATACCCGCACACGCACGGGACGAGAACGCTCCGCGCAACGGACAGAAGCACGTCCATGCATACCGCCGTTGCGGCGTACTTTGCCGCTGCGCTCCCCGCCGCCCCGGACGCTGCGGCGGCGGACGAGAGCACCGGCAGAAGGACGTGGGAATAGTCCGAGAGAGTCTGAAGCGTCTCCGTTCCCAGCGAGAGGTACGAGCGGAGATCTGAGATCGTCGCCGTACCGATCACCGCGACGGCGGCAAATGTGATATACGGCGGGGCCCGGCTGCCGAGATCAAGCGTATCCGTGAGCGATACAAGCACGCACACACAAAGGAGTATCCCTCCCGTGCGGCAGATATCCGCGGCGGAAGAGCGTACTTTTTCCCATGCCGTTCGCAGGAGCGTTCGCCATACGCTCTCCTGCGGCAGTTTCTCCGGCGAAACGCCGGAAAGAACAGGCGCCGCTTCCTCCGGAAGAGCTTCGGTCAGCTCGTCCATCCCGGGGATCGGAACATCTGAAGCGGCAAGCGCCCTCCCTGGGCAGACGGCGAGCGCCAGTACGAGCAGCATCAAAGCAGCTGCTCCACAATGGCGAGGAGCGAGCGGATGAGCGGCAGGGATATATATAAGGCGCAAAGCGTTCCGCAAAGCTCCACAGCGGAGGCAATGCTCCCCTGCTGTGCGTCCCGGCAGACCTGCGCCGCCAGATGCGTGATCATCCCGATCCCGATGCATTTGAGCACCGGGGAGAGATACACCGCGTCGATGCCGCCCTTCTCGGCGATCTCGCGCAGAAGATCGGAAATACGCGAAGCCACCGCTGCCGCGAGCCATACGATGATCACCCCTGCGAGAATCGTCACCGTGAGCGACAGCTCCGGCGTATATTTGCGAAGCAGCAGCGCCAAAATGCTGCCGATCACCGCCGCAGCCGCGGCGCGAATCACAATTTCCATTCATTCCCTAAAACCCGAACAGATCGCGGATCAGATCAAAAAGCTCACTGATCTCCTGCACCACAATCACCAGAACGACCACGAGACCGGTGATGCTCGTCATAAGCGCCTGATCTTCCCTGCCCGACCGCGTGAGCAGAATGTTCAGCACAGCAACAAGGATTCCGACGGCTGCAATTTTAAATATCAGATCCACATCCATAGGGCGCTCTCCTTTGCGGGGTTGTCCACTGTCAAGGTATGAGCGCGCGCGACCGTATATGCGAAAACCTCCGGGACTATGTCCCGGAGGTTTACATAACAATATAGCAGCCTGCCGTATCAAATGAGTCCGAAATGCTCCAGCGCCAGAGCGAGTCCGTCTTGGGTGATAGGTGCGGTCACATAGTCCGCCTCTTTCCAAAGAAATTGCGGAGCGTTGCCCATGAGAACGCTCGACCCCGCCTCGCGCAGCATGGGGAGATCGTTCGGTCCGTCGCCGAAGGCAAAGGAATCCTTGGGAGCAAAGCCGAGGTACTGCATCACGGTTTTCATGCCGCCTGCTTTGGATAGGCCTTTCAAAATGACCTCGCGCATGGAATGCTCGCGGCGGATGAAATCAAGCCGGTCGGAAAATGCGCGCTCAAAACGCTCGGGATCGGCGCACGCCTGCGGCCAGCAGACAAACTTGTCAAAAGCAAAGTCCGGCACAGCAGTGTCGGTAAAGGCGGGCACTCCAATGCTCTTGAGCCACGCAAATTCGCGCCGCGCGATGGCGGATGTGCATCGCTCATCCATCCATACCCCCTGCTCGGATTCAAACAGCATATCCATGCCGCACGCATAGCCGGTGTCGCGGATCTTCACAGCCTCTGTGTGCGGGATCGTTCGGTACAGCAGGTCTTTCCCATCCAGAAGGATGTGTCCGCCGATGGAGCAGATGTATCCGTCAAAGCCGAGAGCGCGGATCTGCGGCTCAATGTGCCGGAACGGACGGCCGGTGTTGATTATGAGGATGTGTCCTGCGCTCTGCGCTTTTTTCAGCGCGGCACACGCGCTTTCGGGAACGACGTGGTCCGATGTCACGATCGTCCCGTCCACATCAAAAAAGAGGATCCTTCTATTCATATTTCTATTCTCACCCGCCGACAGTTTGCCACAAAGCCGCTGAAATGTAAAGACTAAAGAAGCAGAACGGCAAGAAGACAGCCCGCGGCAAGGCCCAGCGAGGGATAAAGCCGAACAGCGGCACGGTCCTTTTCGCGCAGCGCATCGCGCACGAGCCGGACCGAAGCGTCCAACGCATCGAGCGCCTGCTCCGGCTCCATGCCGGAGCAGAGCTGCGCCCCCAGCCGAAGAAGCGGCTCTTCCAGCGGTTTGGGCAGCGCGGCACAGCGAATACTCGCCGTCCAGACCGAGAGAAACGAGAACTCCCGAACGAGCATGGAAGCGTTTTCTGCATCCGGGAAAAGGCGCGGATACCGCGTCCCCAGTCGCTCCAGCAGCTGCGGAAGGGGTGTCCGGTGACAGAGTATTTCCGTTCGCATATCGCGTGATGCGTCGAGGATCGTTTCGGCACTTCGGAGGGCCGTCCGCAGGTGTTCCAGCGCGGAGAAACCGGCGTAACCTCCCGCCGCGATGAGCAGGATCGCCCCAAATGCGGATATCACAGCATAACCTCCTCATAGCTCCGGCAGCCATCGGCACAGCGGATAACGATAGCGCGGAAAAACACCTTGTCGCACAGCAGTCTCTGATAAACGTCTCGGCGGGATAGTTCTTCGGCGTCCGCGGCATGCGCCGTGGCGAGGAGCGATACGCCGCAGTATGCCGCGCTGCGGCAGGCAACGGCGTCCTCCGGCTCGGATATCTCATCCATTGCGATGAGCTCCGGCGACATGCAGCGCAGAAGAATCATGGCCGCGCGCGCCTTTGGGCAGTCAGACAGCACGTCCGTCCGCTCTCCGATATCGAATCCGCAGCTGCTGGCAGACAGCGCTGCGATCTCTCCGCGCTCGTCGCAAAGACCGACACGCATTCCCCCATCGGAGAGCGTCCGCACCATATCACGCAGCAGCGTTGTTTTCCCGCCGCCCGGCGGGGAGAGGATCAATGTGCAGGGAAACGGACGTGCGCAGAATCTCTTCCCGATTCCTTTTACTTCTCGCGGAATACGGATACACACGGAAAAGAGATCGTCCCGATTCCAAAGGCCGCGCTCGCCGCCCGGAAACCGCCCGCAGAATCCAACACGGACACCGCCCTCCGCCGTAATGAAACCGCGGCGCAGACAATCCGACGCCGCATAGGGGGATGCGCCGCTCGCAAGCTCCAGAACGCGGGCGAGATCGGCCGCCGTTACAGCGGACGCATCAAGAAGCCGATGTTCTCCGTCCGGCAGAGTTATCGCCGGAAGCCTTCCGCGGCGGAGCCGAATTTCACGAACTTCTGAGGCTGAATTCTCCGGCAGATGACGCAGCGTATTCCGAAGCTCCCCCGGCAGCAGCCACAAGGAATTATCCAAGGCAGAGATGGTTACCGCCTCCCTTCCCTGCATGACTATGCGGCCATGGTGCGAATTATTTTGAATTGTTCTTCTCGCCGCCGCAGGGCAAAGCGGCGGTATTTTTCAAAACCGGGTTTGACTTACCCGCCGCCGTATGCTATCATCAAAAAGCTATAAGCGGGTATGATGGAATTGGCAGACATGCGAGATTTAGGTTCTCGTGTCGTGAGACGTGCAGGTTCGACCCCTGTTACCCGCACCAAAAAACCAGCACCTCCGTCAGGAGGTGCTGGTTTTTGCATATTTGAAACGCTCAAGACGGGCAGACACTGCTTGTGCCTGCCCGCCTGTATGGATTTTGAAATATCGCTTACAGCTTGGTGAGAATGGCGCTCACGTCGGTCATTTTTTTGCCGAGCGTGAACGTGACGGACTTGCCGTCGTGGGTGAGCTTGTAGGTATCTCCGCTTTCGCCCTTTTCCAACAGATCAGAGAGCAGGAACACTGACGCTGCGCCCTTGGTGACAAAAATGATTTTCTCCACGCCCTGTACCTTGAGGGTGCGGATGCCGCTGAGTCTGCCCGTGAGGATGGCGAAGTCCTCGTCAACGTTGACGGTCAGCACGCCGTCTTTACGCTCTGCCATGTAGACAATGTCCCTGCCGTCCTTGTCGGTCACGCGGTAGAGGGGTGCATCCATGCCGCGCTCCGCCTCTGGCTGCTCAGGCACGGCGGGCTCGATGGGCTTCTCCGGCTGGGAAGACGTTCCGAACGTGATACTTGTCGGCTTATCATTCTCCATGTCCGCACCAGGGGCGTAATACGCTATGCTTCCGTTCGTAGTCAGACCGGAGGTATCCGGCTCCACCTCTGCGCCGAGTATCTTGGTTCCGTACGCATTGCTGCCGCCGTCGCCGATGCCTGCTCCCGCTCCGTCATAATGGTCTTCATCGCCGCCCTGCACCTTCAGCTTCGTGTCACCGGAAACGGTGATGTCTTTTCCTTTACTCCGCAGACCGCCGCCGATGCCTGCGCCGTTTACGCCGCCGCTGGCATTGACCTCGCCGCCGGAGATGGTGATGTCGCTGCCAGTGCCGCGAGATCCGCCGCCGATGCCTGCGCTGAATCTGCCGCCGGTGGCATTGACCTCGCCACCGGTGATGATAATGTCCTTGCCGATGCCGTATTCGCCGCCGCCGATGCCTGCGCCGTACTTGCCACCGGTGGCATTGACCTCGCCGTCGGTGATGGTGATGTCGCTGCCATTTCCATTGTAGCCGCCGCCGATGCCTGCGCCGCTTGTTCCGCCGGTGGCATTGACTTCGCCGCCGGAGATGGTGATGTCGCTGCCATCTCCCTTGCCGCCGCCGATGCCGGCACCGTATTGGCCGCCGGTGGCCTTGATCTCGCCGCCGGTGATGGTGATGCCGCTGCCAGCTCCCTGATCGCCGCCGCCTATGCCCGCGCCGTATTTGCCGCCCTCGGCGGTCAGCTTGCCGTTTTTGTCCTCGTCCGCAATGGTCAGCTTGCCGCCGTTTTTCTTTTCAAGGCCGGCATGACCCTTACCGCTCTTGAGCGTGTTGTCGCCGTTCAGCTCGATGCTGACATTGCCCTCGCCGGTGGTGGTAACGGCGGCCTTGCCCTCACTGCTCACGTCGATGTTCACATCGGAGAGGGTGACATTTGCGGTCTGATCCTTCTCCGCGTTGATGGTGAGGGTGTTTTCCGTGGAGCTTCCCGTAATGACGGGGGCGCTGTCCGGAACATCGACCTGCGACCCCTGGGTGACCGTCTGCCCGCCGCTTCCGGCGTTTACGGTGATGTCGCCCTTGCCGATGTCCCACTCCGCCGCCAGCGCCGACACGGGCAGGCTGGCAAGAAGCAGCACAAGGAGCGTTGATACGATTTTCTTTCCCTTCATGTGCAAAAGCCTCCTTCTTTGTTCTGGTTGATCGCCTTGATTCCTTTTAGTGCTTATACACATAATTTTACCTGACAGTGCGGAGATTTTCAAGAGCTTGTTTGGACAAAGACCTGCTTTTGTGCATCACAAAAATAAGGCTACAAAAAAGCTTCGTGATTTTTATAACCACGAAGCTTCTTTAATTTGATGTATCAGTCGGTAAGGTCGCTCATGGCGGACAGGCGCTTCTCCTCCATCTTGATCTCCCAATGGATGAGGATGCTCATAGCCGCGTGGAGGAAAATGATCGCACCGAGCACGAGAAGTTCGCTCCACTCACGTACGATCACCGTGCGCAGCACCTCGCCGCCGAGCTTGAAGCACAGCGCGAGCGCAATGCCCTGCGCCATGGAGAGCCGTGCATGCGGCTGATTTTTACAAAGTCGGACAACGCTCTTCGCGCCGGAAAACAGGAGAATGACCGCTCCCGTTCCCTCCAGAAGAATGATCCCGAACTGCACAAGGTACTTTAATACACTCTCCGCCCAATGAAGTAATTCCACTCTCATTTCACCTTTCTGCTTTACAAAATACGTCTCCCCGGCGGATTGTGCGGACGTACCGCCGGAGAGAATACATATAAAGCATACAGGGAAATAAAGAATTCGTCAAGAACTTGTTAAGTCTTTTTTCTTCTTTTTCGCACGATGATCAGGACGACCGCCGCAGCGGCTGCAGCGCCGCCCGCAATGCCGCCAATGATCCAGCCGGTACGGGAGGTTTCCTGCGCAAGGTACACGATCGATGCGCCGTTGTCCAGCCGGAAAACAATATAGCTGCCGTCTCGGGTGAACGAAAGCGGCGTGAGCGTGCCTTCCGAGAGCGTATAGAGACTCCCGGACGCCGAGGTAAGCATGCGCACGGTGAGGGGCTCGGAATAGCCGGAAACGCGCACCGTGTATGCCGCGAGAATGGACGCCGCATCGATGCCGAGCGTTTCCGCATCCGGCACAAAGGGCACAGCAAGCAGCGTCTGCCCGTCGCGGAAAGTGCCCTCCGCAAGGAACAGCGGCTCGTCCTCGCCGGTCGAGATCGTTGTGACCGGCCGGATATACTCCCCCTCGACGGTCCGGCTGAAGTATACGGCCTCGTTGGGATCAAAGTCGTTCCACTGCCAGTACATTCCGTCCTCGTCCGCGACCGAGGGGACCGAGGCGATCCTGCCGCCGAAGGGCACTTCGACCGTCTCCACCGTCACGCCGTCCTTTACAAACGTCACTCCGATGCTGCGGAAAAAGTCCGGCGTGTCCGGAAGGGCCGCAAAATCCTCATAGTCCATATAGTCCGACTGACCGGTGAAGCTGAAGCCGTCCACACCGCCGACCGTGGAGTCGGAATAGAGATTTTCGGCGATCGTACCGTCGGCATAGCCCGCCACGGAGCCGCAGAGCTCCGCGCGATTCTCAAAGTGCGGCATGACGCTGCACGAGGAGATGTCCTTGCCGAGCCCGGCAATGCCGCCGACATACCGTTTGCCCGAGAGATTGACGCGCGCGCGGCAATTCCTCACGGCGGCAGAGCTGTGTCCGACGATGCCTCCGGCATACTCCTCCGCCGTTGTCACCTCACCGAGCGCGGAGCAGCCGACCGCGAGACCGTAATCCATTCGTCCGGCGATACCGCCGGCGCAGGACTTGGAGGCCGCGACGGAAGCGCTGTTTTCGCAGGACGAAATGCGCGCAAAAATCTCATATTTCCCGCTGCCAACCAGCGTGGAGGAAATGTTGAGCTGATCCTCTCGGTCAAAGGAGATATCGAGCGACACGTTTCCCGCGATGCCGCCGACATTCGTATCGGCAGTGATGGACGCCGTATTGGCACACTGCGCGATGAGGCAGAGCGCTTCATCGTCATCGTCGGTGTCAGAAATGTCCTCAAGCTGAACCGAGGCATTGCCGAGACTGTACGCCATGCTCATGATCGCCGAAGAGACGTTCATGAGCTGGGAGAGGACGTTCTGCATATCCTCGATCACGGCGTCGCTCGTAAAGACGTCCGTCATCTGGCCGAGAAGACGTACGATCTGCTGAAGATTATCGGAGAGATCGTCCATTGAGCCGCTGCCCGGATCGATCCATTCGCCGGTGGTGTCATCGCCGTTGCCGGCGTCTCCGTTGTCGCTCCCCCCGCCGGCATCTCCGGTATCGCTGCCGCCGTCGCCGCCGGGTGTCGGCCACGGAATGTCGGGATACATTCCGCCGATGATATCGCTGCAGTTTCCGAGCAGCTCAAGGATCTGCTGCATCAGCGCACTGGCTTCGGCCTGCGAATCACCGAAATCGCCGAGCGTAGTGCGCAGCAGACTCTCCAGCCGGTAAAGCTGGGACTGCACTTCGCCGAGACCTGTGCCGGTAACGTTCCACGAGGTATACGGCTCCACCTGCCCGACGATGCCGCCGACGTCCTTGCGTGCGGTGACCTCTCCGGCGTTTGTGCAGCCAAGGATGCGGCCGCTCTGGCGTCCGGCAATGCCGCCGACGTTATAACCCGTGTGGGGGTATCCCACGTCGCCGTAGTTGTCGCAGTACTTGATAACGGAGGTATTCAGCCCGGCGATACCGCCGAGATCCGTGATATCAATGATGGTTTCCTCGTTCAGGGTAAGCGTGGAAATATCAAACGATTTTTTCTGGTCGGGCTTCTCGACTGCGATATAATCCGTATTAACGCTCATGCGGTTTTCGCACTCGCTGAGCACGCCGCGGTTCTCGCCCGCGATGCCGCCGGCGCGGTGGTAGGCCGAAATGGAGCCGGAAGTTTTACACTCGCTCACGAGAGCGCCCTCTTGGTTCAGCCCGATGATGCCGCCCGCCGCAGCCTGCGCGAGAATATCCCCGTCAAAGCGGCAATTTTCGATCGCTCCGTAGTTCACCCCGGCGATACCGCCGATGTTTTCGCCGTTTCCTGTCGCGCGGAGGGTGCCGGAGACCGTGAGATTTTTCACGACGCCGGTTTTCAGCACCATACGGAAAAGTCCCTGTGTTGAGGCGTCGCCGTCAAGGGATATGCCGAGTATGCTGTGGCCGCGGCCGTCAAACGTTCCGGCCAGCAGCGGGATGGGCGAAAAATCGCAGCCGGTGAGACTGATGTCGCGCGCGAGCACGATCGTCTTCCCTTCCGACCAAGCGTCCGACGTGCACAGCGCGGAAAGCTCCGCGAGATCCTCGGCAGAGGATATCTCAACGGTATCCGGGTCGGCGGCGAGTGCCACGCCGGACACGGAAAGAAGCAGCACCGCGCTCAGCAGCGCTGCGATCCATCGTTTCATTCCACGGCACCTCCCGTCGTCGTTTTTTTCCGAAATGTTGTTTTTTCAATGACCTTGTCGAGCAGCACGATGAGCTGCGGCAAAACGCTCAAAACAAGGATGACCGATATAAGCGCGCCGCGGCCAACGGCGAGACCGATGTGGCCGATGTATACGTCCGACACGCGGTATGCGATCAGAATGCCTGCAACGGTCATGATGGTGCCGGAGGTCATAACGGTCGGAAAGCTCTCGTTGACCGCCTGCGCCATCGCCTCCTGCGGCGTATGGAGCTTTTTGAGATCCAGATACCGGCTCATGATAACAATGGCATAGTCGATCGTCGCCCCCATCTGAATGGCGGAGACGATCATATTCGTGACGAATGACGCGCGGGTATGTGTCAGGTACGGAAACGTAAAGTTGATCCAGATACTGCCCTGAATGACGAACACGAGGAGCGCCGCACCCACAACGGAGCGGAAGGTAAAAATCAGGATGATGAAAACAAAGGCGATGGTGAGCAGATTGATGAGCAGCGAATCGCCGTTGAAGGTGTCCGCCAGCTCCTTGGCGCTCGTCACGTCGCCGATGACGAGGCACGCTCCTTCTCCGTAGCGTCCGTCGGCCAGCGAGCGCAGTGCGTTTACGAGCGCGACGCTCTCGTCACCCTCGATGGGTACGTCCGCCGTGATGACCATACGGTCCCAGTTTTCGCCGCGAAGCTGCGCTTCGCCGCGTTCCAGCTCGCCGCGGAGGCTGTCCAGCGTCTCCTGCGAATCGGCGTCGAGTGTCACGATGCCCTGATCGATCTTTTCAAAGAGGAACAGAAACATATCGATGAGCGGCACGGAATAGGTCTCGGTATTGCCGAAGATCGGCTGATACTGCCCGTTCTCCACGCCGTAGGCAGCATAGAGCATTTCCGCTTCTTCATAATCGATGTTCAGCAGCATGGAGAACATGCGCGGCGTGTAAGAATCTGTCAGTACTTTCCCGTCCTCGATCTCGATATTCGCAAGCCCGGTAACGGTCTTCACATTGTCGAGCTCCGCGGCGTCGCGCAGGAACTGCTTTTCCGCTTCGTAGTTTCCGCTCGGAACGAGCACGGCGATCGTCGTGTCGTTCGCAAAGGTGCCGGTGATCTTCCGCGCCGCCGCGCGGCTCTCGGAGTACTTAAGTTCGTCGATGCCCGCGTCGTTGAACGCGTATTCCGTCCGGCTCGAGCACCAGATGGCAAGCGGAAGGATAACAACAAACACCGCGACAAAGCCGAAGCGTGTTTTCATGAGGAACCGTCCCCAGCCGGTGATATCCGGCACATGGGACTTGTGCGTCGTTCTGCGCAGCGGGCGGAAAAAGGAAGCGATCAGTCCCGGCATCAGAAGAAATACCGTGATAAGGCTGCAAAGTATACCCTTGGAGAGCACCAGACCGAGGTCATAGCCCAGCCGGAACTGCATGAGCATCAGCGCAACAAGACCGGAGATCGTCGTAAGGCTCGAGGAAGAAATTTCAACGATGGATTTGGAAAGCGCTTCGATCAGCGCCTCGCGTTCCGTTGGGAAGCGGTCGATCTCATCCTGATAGCGATGGGAGAAAATAATGGCATAGTCGATGGCGAGCGCGAGCTGCAAAATAACGGCAATGGAATTGGTGATGGAGGATATCTCGCCCAGCCAGAAGTTTGTGCCCATATTGAGCAGCGCCGCAACAGAAAAGACGATAAGAAAAATGACGACCTCGAAATAGCTGCGCGACGTAAAGAGCAGCACCGCCATGATGACCACCGCTGCCAGCGCTACGACACCGACCATCTGCTGCGCGATCTCCCCAAGGAGGTCCGCGCCAATGTCCGAGGAGGTATATGTATCAAAGCCTGCTGTGAGCGAACGGATCTCATTCATCGCCGCAATGACGTTTTCATCGTCGCTTGTGCCGTCAAAGGAGATCGTGAGCAGCGCTGCGGAATCCACAAAATGCGCCGGAGAATTATCAAACGTCACGCCGGTCACATGCTCGAGCGTCTCGATCTTCTCCGCAGCAGCACTCGCGCGCTCATAGGTCGTATTGGCAAGCATAACGTTGGCGCTTGCATACGTCGTGAACTCGTTCTCCATGATTGTGAGCCCGCGGCGGGTATCGGTATCCGGCGGAAGAAACGAGGTTATATCGTTATTTACATGCACGCGGCTGATGGAAAGCGCGCAGTAAACGCACGCGGCCAGAAACGCGATCATGATGATCACGCGCTTATCCACGATCTGCCGCGATATTTTTTTCAGAATGTTGTTCTCCAAAAGAGGTCCCCCAGGCTCGGTTAAAGTCGCTTTCAGATTATCCGACTTTGCGGAAAAAAGCAATATTTTCGGATAATACTATACAAAACAATTATAAGAAAAATATGAGAAGAGTCTTAAAGTTTTAAAATAAGCAGCAGGACAAACTGCGCCTGAAGCAAAGACGGCAAGCCTCCGCATGAGTTCTCATGCGGAGGTTATGCATCGTTATCGCTTCGTCTTTTGGCAGATATACAGCAGATGGTTGGACCCGCCCAAAAGCTCCCGCTTTTCGGCAAACGCAAGATGCCACTTAACAAACGCGTCAAAATTCTCGTCCGAAATAAAGAAATCCGGACGTTTCTCCAGCGCCTCCAGCGGACCGTCCATGGCAGCGGTTGTGACGCGCTCTACCGGTTTTTCATCGAACAGGCGCTCAAACTCGCATACATCGTAACCGGTGAACAGCTGTTCCTGAAAGTGCCTTACCTTGAAATCCTTCGTGAAGTTTTCTTCCTGATAAGGCGCCCAGCTGCCGTAGAGGGCATTGGAGTACATAAGGGCGTATATCGAAAGAAACGCGAAATGGAGCGTGCCGCCCGGCTTCGTGACCCGGATCGCCTCGTCAATTGCCCGGTTCACGTCTTCCGGAGCAAACAGATGATACATGGGGCCGAGAACAAGGGTCATATCAAAGGAGTCATCGTCAAACAGACAAAGATCCGTAGCATCGCCTTGATAGGAACGGATCAAATCAACTCCGCAGCTATTTTCTCTAAGAGCGGCAAGGTTGCTTTCAACAAATTCCACCGCGGTCACATCGAAACCTTCTTTAGCCAACGCAATGGAATACCGACCAGTCCCCGCGCCGACCTCCAAAACCCTGGCTCCGGGGTTCAAATAGCGGTGGATGTAGGCCATCGTGATCGCGTACTCGAGCTGACCGTGCCTGCTTTTCTCCAGCCGGCCGTTCTCGTCGCTCCGGTCGTAGAACTCGGTTATCATTTCTTTTCTCGTGCTCATACTTTTCTCTCCATGAAAAGGGGCTGCTGTTATGTTTCAGCGGATCATCTCTTCAAACTCATCCTCCGTGATGACGGGGATGCCAAGCGTACGCGCCTTGTCCAGCTTGCTCCCGGCGGCCTCCCCCGCGAGGACATACGCCGTCTTTTTGGAGACCGAGGACGACGCCTTGCCGCCGAAGGACTCAATGATGGCGCTCGCTTCATCGCGCGTATATTTGGTAAGCGCTCCGGTGAGAACGAACGTTTTACCAAGGAAGCGGTTATCGCGGCGCTCCTCGCGGCTGAGCATGTTCACGCCCGCCTCGCGGAGCAGACGGAGCTGATGCTGTGTCTGCGGGTTCTGCGCCCAGGCAACAACGCTCTCGGCGGTGATGGGGCCGATATCGTCCACCGCGGTCAGTTCCAGCGGTGTGGCATTTTCGATGGCGTCCATAGAGCCGAACGTGCGCGCAAGCACCTTGGCCGCCTTCTGCCCCACCTGCCGGATACCGAACGCGCACAGGAGACGGGAGAGATCCTGCTGCTTGCTCTTCTCGATCTCATCCATGAGGTTTTCCGCGGACTTTTTTCCCATGCGGTCGAGCGTCGCAACGGTCTGTGCGTCGAGCCGGTAGAGATCTGCCGGGGTTTTCACCATACCGCTGTTCACCAACGCCTCGGCAAGCGAGAAGCCGAGCCCTTCAATGTCCATTGCCTCGCGGGAAGCGAAATGGACGAGATTGCGGAGCCTCTGCGCCGGACATTCCACGCCCGTACAGCGCACCGCTGCGCCGTCCGGGTCGCGCTCCACCGGCGAGCCGCACTCCGGGCAGGTATCCGGCAGGCAGAACGGTACGGTTCCCTCCGGCCGCTTCGTGAGATCGACGCGGAGGACTTCCGGAATGATCTCCCCTGCCTTGCGCACGATGACCGTATCGCCGATGCGCACATCGAGCTTATCAATAAAATCCTGATTGTGGAGCGTCGCCGCCGTGACGGTTGTACCGGCAAGACGCACCGGCTCCACAATGGCTTTCGGCGTCAAAACGCCGGTCCGACCGACCTGCACGACAATGTCGCGCACCACAGAGGGCTTCTCTTCCGGCGGGTATTTATACGCCACCGCCCAGCGCGGCGCCTTGGCGGTGCTGCCGAGAATTTCGCGCTGCGCAAGGTCGTTGATCTTGATGACAGCGCCGTCAATATCAAAGGGATAGCTCTCGCGCGTATCGCCGATGCGCCGAACCTCCTCGCAGCATTCCTCCACGGTGCGGAACACCTTATGCGGCACCGTATAAAATCCGAGTTTTTCCAGCATATCCAGCGATTCCGCGTGTGTTTTCGGCTGCTCGCCGGAGGTGAGCTGGACATTGAAAACGATGATATCGAGCTGGCGCTCCTTCGTCACCTTCGGGTCCAGCTGCCGCATGGACCCGGCCGCGGCGTTGCGCGGATTGGCGAGGAGCGTTTCGCCCTCGATCTCGCGGCGGCGGTTATGCTCAAGAAAGACCTCCCGAGCCATATACACCTCGCCCCGGACGATCAGCCGCTCGGGCGCGTTTTCCAGTTTGAGCGGTATATTGCGCAGGACGCGAAGATTCTCCGTTACGTCCTCGCCCGTAACGCCGTCGCCGCGCGTTGCGCCCTGATAGAAGACGCCGTTCCGGTATTCCAGTGCCATAGAAAGACCGTCGATTTTCGGCTCGACCGTATAGAGCGGTTCGCCGCCGAGCGTTTCGTTCGTCTTGCAGATGAAGTCGGTCAGCTCCTCATAGGAAAAAACATCGCTGAGCGATTCAAGCGGAACGGCATGGTGCACGGGCGAGAATTTCTCCGAACGGTGACCGCCGACGTGCTGCGTCGGCGAGTCCGGCGTAACAGTCTCCGGGTGCTCCGCTTCCAGATTTTCCAGACGGCGCATCATCGCGTCATACTCAAAGTCTGAAATCGTGGGGGCATCCTTGTCGTAATAGGCTATGCTGTGGCGGCGCAGCTCTTCGCGGAGCTCGGCGATCTCCTGTAAATAGTCCATCATGTCTCTCCCGTATAGAAATAGGTTTGCGGAACACGTCCGACGATGATCGTTTCGGCAACCAGCACTTCCGTGACGATCTGCGTAGAGCGGATCTCCCACGGCAGCAGGACGTCCGCATCAACACACACCTCCAAAAGAAGCTGATGTTTCGTCTGGTTGATGCCGGCATCCGTCAGCACATTGCGGAAATCCACCCGTGAAGATGTGAGCATCGTGATCTTGACCGGTACGGTCGGCCCGCGGCCAAGGAAAAAGCTGATGCCAAGCAGGTTCCCGAAGGGGATTGAAAGATCAAGATCTCCCCGGTCGGAAGCCTCCACGATGGCGTTGAGAAGCTCGGCGGAGAGGATATTCACCCGCGACGTATCGGTTACAATAGCGGTGATCTGCCCGTCGCCGTCCTTTTCAAAGGATACGAATTTTCCGCCGTCCGGCCCAAGCAGGCGCATTTCGTTCTCCACAATGTTGCTCACGGTCTGCGTGATGAGATCCGATGCATTGGATACCGCCATAGCGCCGGTAAGCGTCCGAAAATAGCGCACGGCGGGGATCAGAAACGCGATCAGCGCACCGGTGAGCGCAAGGAGCAGCAGTGCGGTCGTCTGCTGCGGTGTGATTTTTCGCGGAAACGGCATACGGGAACACCCCCTTATGCCCAAAAGTATATGCGTCAGGCGAGCATTTCAGACAAGGCGCTCAACACGCCGAGCTTACCGGATTCATACGTAAGCCCGCCCTGCAAAAAGCCGAGATACGGCTCGCGCACCGGGCCGTCGCACGAAAGCTCAAGCGACGCGCCCTGAATGAACGTTCCCGCCGCCATGACGACCGGGCTTTCATACCCCGGCATCGGCGCCGGGACGGGCAGGGCGAAGCTGTCCACGGGCGAGCCCTTCTGGATACCCTGACAGAATTTCACAAGGTTGTCCGCCGTTTTCAGGCGGATGGTCTGAATGATGTCCGACCGCTTTTCATCGGATGCCGGGAAGCTCTCAAAGCCCAGCTCTTCGAGCATTCCGGCGGCGAAGGCCATCGTTTTGAGCGCCTGTGATACGGTGTGCGGCGCAAAGAAGAAGCCTTGGAAGAGCGTCCGGTTCACGCCGAGCGAAGCGCCGCACTCGCCGCCGATGCCCGGAAGCGTCAGACGTTCCGCCGCCTGCTCCACGAGATCGGCGCGGCCGGCAACATACCCGCCCATGGGGGCGAGTCCGCCGCCGGGGTTCTTTATGAGCGATCCGGCGATGAGGTCCGCGCCGAGCGCCGTCGGCTCACATTCCTCGGTGAACTCCCCGTAGCAGTTATCCACGATGACCGCCGTATCGGGGCAGCCTGCCTTTACTGCGCGGACGATCTCCCCGATCTCCGCGACCGAAAGCGCGCGCCGGGGCGCATATCCGCGGCTGCGCTGAACGAACGCCGCTGCCGGGCGCAGCTCCGATGCGCGCTGCGTGATCGCGGCATAGTCCGGCCCGCCGTCGGAAGCAAGCTCCAGCTGCTCATACCGGATGCCGAGCGAGGCGAGCGAGCCGCGGCCGGAGCCGGTGATGGCGGTGTGGAGCGTATCGTACGGCGCTCCCGTAACGGCAAGGATCGTGTCGCCCGGCTGGAGAGCGCCGTAAAGCGCGCAGGCGATCGCGTGCGTGCCGTTTACAAACGTGGTGCGCACGAGCGCCGCCTCCGCGCCGAACACATCGGCATAGACCTTCTCCAGCGTTTCGCGTCCGAGATCATCGTAGCCATAGCCGGTCGTTCCGGCAAAGCACGGCTCGGACACTCGGTGCGCGCGGAAGGCATCCAGCACGCGCTTCGTATTCTTCTCCGCCGTGCGCTCAAATCCGCGGAAGACGGGCTGAAGCCGTTCCTCCACCTGGGCGGCCAGTGTATAAAGCTCTTCGTAATTCATGGCAGTATATCCTTTATTTCAGTTCGTTAACGATGGAGCGGAAAGTTTCGCCGCGTTCCACAAAGTTTTTGAAATGGTCAAACGACGCGCAGGCCGGAGAAAGCAGCACGAGATCCCCCTCCTCCGCGCTCGCGGCGGCGGCAAGCACCGCCTCGCGGAAATCGTCGATCTTCCGGATCGGCAGCGTTTTGGGGTCATACAGCGGCGATTTTGTCACGGCATCGTAAATTTTCTCCGCGGTAAAACCGGTAAGGAACAGTGCCTTGACATGGCGGCAGACTTCGTCGCCGAGCTTGTCGAACGGGATATGCTTATCGTACCCGCCCGCAATAAGGATGGGCTTCTGCCGCAGCGCGTGAAGTCCCGCGATCGTGCGCGTGGGGCTGGATGCAATGGAATCGTTGCAGTAGGTAACGCCATGCAGCGTCCGGATCATTTCGAGCCGGTGTGCAACGCCGCGAAAGCTCTCCGCCACGGCGCGGCAGGTATCGTCCGAGACGATGCCGTCGGTGGCAGCAAACGCCGCCATATAGTTTTCAACGTTATGTAAACCAGGGAGCAGGATGCTCTCTGCGTCCATGAGCTTGGTCTTTTCCCCGTTGTGAGACCGGTAAATGACGCCTTCGCGCAGGAACACGCCGTTTTCCGGTGCGGTCTCACGGCTGAAAAACCGGACTTTGCCGGGGCAATCCTTCGCAAAGGCGCGTGTGATGGCGTTGTCGGCATTGAGCACCGTGACGCCGGCACAGCCCTGCGAAAGGAAAATCTGCTTTTTGGCGGTCTGATAGTCCTCATAGCTCGGATGAATGTCCAGATGGTTCGGCGAAACGTTGGTAACGACCGCGATATCCGGCCGGCAGTTCATGCTGTGGAGCTGGAAAGAGCTGAGCTCGAGCACCGCCCAGTCCGTGCTCGTCATTTCCGGCGCTTTGTCAAGCAGCGGCGTGCCGATGTTGCCGCCGAGAAATACGCGGTGTCCCTGCGCCTTCAGGAGCTCGGAAATAATGGTGGTAGTCGTCGTCTTTCCGTCCGAGCCGGTCACGGCGATGATGCGGCACGGGCAGACGGTAAAGAAGGCTTCCATTTCCGACGTAAGAAGCGCTCCGCGCGCTTTGGCCGCGGCGAGCTCCGGCGTAAAGGGGTGAAGCCCCGGCGTGCGGAAAATCACGTCCTCGGTGATACCGGCAAGGTACCCATCGCCCAGCACAAGACGACAGCCCGCCGCTTCCAGCGCTGCGGCCTCGTCCTCGCCGAACGCTTCGCGCGTGCGTTTATCGCGCACCGAGACGGTATACCCCGCATCGAGCAGAAGCCGCAGCAGCGGCCGGTTGCTCACGCCGAGACCGATTACCGCAATGCTTTTTCCGCGCAGAGACTGTATATAAGAGTCGAGTGTCATAATTGCCTCCTGAATATCTTCTTTAACTTATATATTATATTCGCTTTCCGGCAGAAATTCAACACCTATCGCCGTTGACAAGCGCGCTTTGAACAGGTAAAATACCTATGCGAGAAAGCCAAGCAGCCGCGGGCATAAGGCGAAAGCCTGTGCGTGAGGAAAGTCCGGGCTCCACAGGGCAAGGATAACGGGTAACGCCCGCCGGGGGTGACCCCAGGACAAGTGCAACAGAGATATACCGCCTGCCTTCGGGCAGGTAAGGGTGGAAAGGCGAGGTAAGAGCTCACCCACCGTCCGGAGACGGAACGGTGCTGTAAACTCTATCCGGAGCAACGCCGTGGAGGGACATACGACCGGCCCGGTCGTCCCGAGGAGGCGGCTGGAACGCATCGGCAACGGTGCGTCTAGATAGATGGCTGCGCAGACAGAACCCGGCTTACAGGCTTTCTCGCTTTACAAAACGCCCCGCCGGTCCATTTCGGACCCGGCGGGGGGTTTTTCACTTTTTTGCTGCGCCATCCGTCGCCTGCGCAGAGGCGGACGGTTTGGCCGACGTGTCCGCCATTGGCGTCTGCGTGGGCACAACGCCGGTATCGTCGTCGGTGATGATGCCGTCATCGTCGTTTACGATCCCGTCGTTCATGTCCGGCGTCGCAGTCATCGGGGTACCCGACGGCCTCGGCGCGTTCGTCGCCGCAGGTTTATCCGCCGTGCCGCACGCGCAGAGCGAAATAACCAGCGCCGTGAGCGAAAGAATGTATACGATCCACTTTTTCATGCGAAATCCTCCTAAACAAGAAATCCGCCGTTAGTATGCCGTATTATTCCGGATTTATTACAAAAAGCAATGCGCCCGAAAAAACTTCGGGCGCATTGCTTTTAAAATTATTTCTTCGGTTTGAGGATGAAGTTGAGGAGCTTGTTGGGGACGTTGATCGTCTTGACAATCTCCATACCCTCCATATAACCTGCGATTTTCTTATCCGCGAGAGCCGCAGCGGAAACGACCTCCACCGTGCTGTCCGCCGGGACAACAACGGTGCTGCGGAGCTTGCCGTTGATCTGCACGGCGATGGTCTTTTCGGTATCGACCATTTTCGCCTCATCGTGCTCCGGCCACTCGGCCTCGCTCGCAAGGCCCTCAAAGCCCTGGATCTGCCAAAGCTCTTCGCAGATATGCGGCGCAAACGGAGAGAGAAGCTGCAGCAGCGCGCGGATATCGCCGCGGGTCGGTTTCTTGGAGTAGAACTGGTTGACGAGCGACATGAGCTGCGCAATGGCAGTGTTGAACTTCATCTCGTCGATATCAGAGCTCACCTTCTGGATGGCGCGGTGGATCTCCTTCTCGTTGTCGCGGGAGATCTCGTCGCCGGTGAGAGGCTCGCTTGCAAGATTCCACACGCGGTCAAGGAAGCGGCGGCAGCCAGCCACAGCGTTGCTCGACCATGCGGCGGCTTTCGTGAAATCACCGATGAACATGATGTACACGCGCAGCGTATCCGCGCCGTACTGCTCAACGATGTCGTTCGGGTTCACGACGTTGCCGCGGGACTTGGACATCTTTTCGCCGCCCTCGCCGAGGATCATGCCGTGGCTCGTGCGCTTGGCGTACGGCTCCTTCGTCGGGACAAGGCCCTCGTCGTAGAGGAACTTGTGCCAGAAGCGGGAGTACAGGAGATGGAGCGTCGTGTGCTCCATGCCGCCGTTGTACCAGTCCACGGGAGACCAGTATTTGAGAGCTTCCGGACTTGCGAAAGCCTCTTTATTGTGGGGATCCATATAGCGCAGGAAATACCACGAGGAGCCCGCCCACTGCGGCATGGTGTCGGTCTCGCGCTGGGCCGCGCCGCCGCACTTCGGGCAGGTCGTGTTGACCCAGTCGGTGATCTTGGAGATGGGCGATTCACCGTCGTCCGTCGGCTCGTAGCTCTCGACCTGCGGGAGCAGGAGCGGAAGCTGATCCTCCGGCAGCGGTACCCAGCCGCACGTCGGGCACTTTACCATCGGGATGGGCTCGCCCCAGTAGCGCTGGCGGGAGAATACCCAGTCACGCAGCTTGAAGTTTGTCTTGGGATGACCGATGCCCTCGTCCGTCACCCACTTCTTCATGGCGGGAATAGCGTCCTTCACGGTCATGCCGTTCAGGAAGCCGGAGTTCACCATGATGCCGGTGTCGTCCTTGAGCGTAAATGCTTCCTTCGTAATATCGCCGCCCTGCACGACTTCAATGATCGGCAGACCGAACTTCGTGGCAAACTCCCAGTCGCGCTGGTCGTGGCCCGGAACGCCCATAACAGCGCCGGTGCCATAGCTCATAAGAACGTAGTCCGAGACAAAGATGGGGATCTCTTCCTTCGTTGCGGGGTTAACGGCACAGACGCCTTCCAGCCGCACGCCGGTCTTGTCCTTGTTGAGCTCGCTGCGCTCAAAATCGGACTTGTGCGCGGCTTCCTCGCGGTAGGCCGCCACGGCGTCCCAATTCGTGAGCTTGTCCTTCCATGTGTCGAGGATCGGGTGCTCCGGAGAGAGGACCATATACGTCACGCCGAAGAGTGTATCGCAGCGGGTGGTGTAAACGGTGAGAGAGTCGCCGAGCGTCGTACCGAAGGTGAGCTCCGCGCCCTCGCTGCGGCCGATCCAGTTGCGCTGCTGGGTCTTTACGCGGGGGATGAAGTCCACATCGTCCAGATCGTCGATCAGGCGGTCGGCGTATTTTGTGATGGCGAGCATCCACTGGCTCTTCTCGCGGCGGACGACCGGGCTGCCGCAGCGCTCGCACACGCCGTCCACAACTTCCTCGTTCGCAAGCACGCACTTGCAGCTTGTGCACCAGTTGACCGGCATGGAGGCCTTGTACGCAAGACCCTTTTTATACATCCGCAGGAATATCCACTGCGTCCACTTGTAATACTCCGGGTCGGTCGTATCCACGACACGGTCCCAGTCGAACGAGTAGCCGAGCATGTGGAGCTGCTTTTCAAAGTTGGCAATGTTCTGCTTTGTCACAATGGACGGATGCACATGGTTCTTGATGGCATAGTTCTCCGTCGGCAGGCCGAAGGCGTCATAGCCGATGGGGAAAAGAACGTTGTAGCCCTGCATCCGCTTGCGGCGGCAGATGACATCCATCGCCGTGAACGGACGCGTATGGCCGACATGCAGTCCCTGTCCGGACGGATACGGGAACTCGATCAGGCCGTAAAACTTCGGCTTGTCCGAGCCGGTGACGGCGCGGCCGCTCTTATGCTCGACCCAGTATTTCTGCCATTTCTTTTCAATTTCTGCGTAATTGTACTCCATGACGGTATGTCCCCTGCTCTCTCATTTATTTAAAGGAAGTCTTTATAGTCGATCTTTTCCGCATCGGACCACAGGCGGTCGAGCGAGTAGAACGAGCGCATTTCCTCGGAGAAAATGTGAACGACGACGCAGCCGAAGTCCAGCAGCGTCCAGCCGCCGGAGCGGTAGCCCTCGCGGCGCAGCGGCTGCTCCCCGGCCTGCGAGAGGACTTTGTCCACTTCGTCGGCCAGCGTCTTCCCGTGCGTGGAGTTGCCGGCGGTGCAGAGAATGAAGTAATCGGCCAGCACCGTTACCTTATCGGTTTTTAAGATCTGAATATCGCGGGCGAGCTTGTCGTCCAGCGCTTTTACCGCGAGATGAGCGATTTCCTTGGAAGTGAGCATATGCCGCATCCTTTCTCTTTTGTTGTATGCGCCGGGCGTCAGCCGGCGAAGTAGTCGTAGAAGCTGTAAATGTCCGGAATGTTGCCGGTCGTGGAGCTGAAGTTTGCCCCGTCAAAGCAGAGCACATCCAGATTCGCTGCGGTGACATCCATGTTGAACGGGTTGAGATAGGTGTTTATCATATCGAGCCACGCCTCGAGCTGGATGCTGACATACGAGCCGCCGCGAATATAGACGGTATCGTACGGAAGCGTGTAGAAGCTGATATCGTCCATGCCCATTTTCAGGAACTCCTGCGCATAGAACGCGATGTTGCCGCTCGAAAGGTTCGTGTCGGTGTTGTCGATAACGAGACTGATGATCTGCGGCAGGTTGGAGATGTTTCCGAGCTGGAGCACCTGTCTGGCCAGTGCCGCAAAGAAGGCGTGCTGCGTTTCGATACGGCCAAGATCACCGTTCGGATAGCCGGTGCCGTCGTTGTTCTGGCGGAAGCGCACGACCTGCTCGCACTGATACCCGTTCAGAAGCTGGTAGCCGGGCGCGAGCGAGATATGAAGATCCTGTTCGGGGTCGTCGTAGTACATATAGATCGGGACATCGAAATATACGCCGCCGATGCAGTCGATGATCTGCTGGAACACATAAGTGTTCACGACAGCATAGCTGTCGATCCCGAAGCCGACAAGATCCTCGATCTCCGTGACGAGCCCGTCGATACCGGCGCTGCCGTAAACAGAATTGGCCTTTTTCACCGCCCAGGGGACGTTGACGAGCGTATCGCGGGGAATACTCACGATGTTGGCCGTATGGTCGTTGCAGTCAAAGCGCGCGACCATGATGGTATCGGTGTTCAGACCGACGCGGTCGCGGCCGACGACGAGGAGCGTGTAAACGTTGTCCTTTCGTCCGGCGGGCTCATCCGTCGGCTTCGGCGTCGGAGATGCCGTAGGCGTTGCGCTTGGCTGCGCCGTCGCTCCGGCAGGCGTGGCGGACGCTGTGGGCATATCCGGCGTCGCCGTCGTCTGCGTCTTCAGACCGGAATCGTCGGTCTCGGGCGCCGTGGACCAGATGCTGTAAGCAAGGAGCAGCAGCAGAAGAAGCGCAAGCACACCGGCGATCACGATGAGCACCACGGTGAGCGTGCGGGTTTTCTGCTTTTTGGACGGTTTTTTTCTGCCGTCCGTTTCCCCGGAGAGTGTTTCCATGCGATGGGCGAAGCTCTCCTCTTTTGTCTCTTTCTTTTTTGCGGCGTTTTCGTGAGCGCCGCCTTTGTGGGAAAAATTACTCATAGCATTCTTCTCAATTCTGTGTTTGTAGCCAGCGGAGAGCCTCCGCCGACCTTGGATGCGGCGAAGCGCCGCGGCGTTTGACCTCGTCCATACTCATTTGCAGCGCCCGGATCATGGCGGCGTTCAGATCTGCAAAAGCAAGCGTTCGGACATCCTGTACACCGGGAAAGTCGCGTGTCGGCTCGATAAAATCCGCAAGGTAGACGATTTTCTCGAGTGCTGCCATTCCGGCACGGCCCGTGGTGTGCCATTCGATCGCAGAAAAAATGTTGTCCGGCACGCCGAAATGCTCGCGGGCGAACCATGCACCGGTAAGGGCATGCAGCGTTTTTGGCGCGGCGAGATCGGCAGCATTCAACACAATACCATATTTTTCCGCCAGACGCAACTGCTCGTCGTCCGCCAGCCTTTTGGTAATGTCGTGCAAAATGCCCGCCTCGGCGGCATCCTCCGGGTCTTCGCCCCAGCGCAGCGCCAGCCGCGCCGCCGTCTCCTCGCAGCCGCGCACATGCGGTATGCGCGTGGGTTTGAGGTAAGCGTCCGTCTTTCCCCGCAGCCATGCAAGATCCGGTTTGGCACCGTACAGCCGGCAGCGGATGATCTCGGAATACACGGCGTCGCAGAGCCGTTCCGTACCGCCGCGCTGCGGCAGTGCCGCGCGAAGCGCCGTAGAATCCATCGGCAGAGGCGTTTTCGCTATGATTTCGATCCGCGCGCCGTACGTTTTGCGCAGATACGCCGCATACCGTTCGATCTCCGCCAGATCACCGTCGGCACGAGGAAGCGCCGCGAGCGTGCAGAGCGAAAAGAGAGCGCGAAACTCATGCCACTGCTCCATATAGAGAAGCATGTCCGTTCCGACGAGAAAATATAGCTCCGCCCCCGGGTTGCCGCGGGATATCTCCCGCAGTGTATCCACGGTGTAGCTCTTCCCTTCGCGCCGCAGCTCCATGGGCGTGACGTCCGCGTCCGGAAACGCCAGCTCGCACAGCCGGAGCCGTTCCTCCGCCGTCGGGCTGCCCTCCGCAAGCGCCTTGTGCGGCGGGATGCCTGCCGGGACGACAATGCATCGATCCGCGCTGAGAGACGCCGCAGCGCAGGAGAGCGCGTCAATGTGGCCGAGATGCGGCGGATTGAACGTCCCGCCGTAGATCAAAAGACGCATAGATGTTACTTCTTTCCTTTGCGATCGTTTATTAGGACGATCTTGGGGTCCTTTTCGTTCTGTTTGAAAAGAACAAATTTGCTGCCGATGACCTGCACGCCGTCGGCGCCGCACGCCTCACACAGCGCATCGCACGCCTCGCGCGCGGAGAGGAGTGAATTATCGAGCACACGGCCCTTGATAAGCTCGCGGGCGGCGAGCGCTTCCTCCGCCTGACGGACAACGTTTTCGGTGATGCCGCTCTTGCCGATCTGCAGCTCGGTATTCAGCGCTGCCGCCATGCCGCGCAGCTGCGCTCTCTGTTTACTGGTGATCATAGTATTTCTCCCATTTCTGTCTGAATTGCGCCAGCGCTTTTCCCCGGTGGGAAATCGCGTTTTTTTCCTCCATCGTCAGCTCCGCCATGGAACGGTCAAATCCGTCCGGGCGGAAAACCGGATCATAGCCGAAGCCGTTCTCGCCGCGGGGCGCAGAAAGGATCGTCCCCTCGCACGTTCCCTCAGCGGTAAGTATGTCGCCGTTCGGAAAAGCACAGCAGAGCGAGCAGACAAACCGCGCCGCGCGGTCGTCTCTCCCGCCGAGATTCCGAAGCAGGAGGTTATAGCGGTCGGCGTCGGAATCGTCATGATTTCCGGTATAGCGCGCGGAATGCACGCCCGGCGCGCCGCCGAGCGCGTCCACACAGAGGCCGGAATCGTCCGCGATGGCGGCAAGCCCCGTGGCGCGCATGACGGCTTCGGCCTTGATGCGGGCGTTTTCCGCAAACGTTTCGCCGGTCTCCTCGACCTCTTCCGTAAAGCCGGATTCCGCTTTGCTTATAAGCTCTACGCCGAAGTTTTCAAAAAGCGTGCGGAACTCCCGCAGCTTGTTCTTATTGTCGGATGCCAAAACCAGCTTCATTCGAGCAGCGCCTCCGCAAATTCTTCCGGTACAAAGGGCTTGAGATCATTCACGCCCTCGCCCACGCCGATGAACTTCACGGGCAGACCGAGCTCCCGCTTGATGGCGAACACGATCCCGCCCTTGGCGGTGCCGTCGAGCTTCGTGAGAACGATGCCGGTGAGCCCCGCCGACTCGCCGAAGACCTTCGCCTGGATGAGACCGTTCTGACCGGTCGTAGCGTCAAGAACCATCAGGCATTCCACGCTCGCATCCGGCAGCTCGCGGTCGATGACGCGGCGGATCTTGGAGAGCTCGTTCATAAGATTGGCCTTATTGTGCAGCCGTCCGGCGGTATCCACGATGATGACGTCGCGGCCGCGCGCCTTGGCCGCGGCGATCGCGTCGAACACGACGGCGGCGGGGTCGCTCCCCTCTTCGTGGCGCACGATATCGCATCCCGCACGATCTGCCCACACGGTGAGCTGTTCGGCAGCGGCGGCGCGGAACGTGTCGCCCGCGCAGAGAAGAACGGATCTGCCTTCCGCCGTCAGCCGGGAGGCGAGTTTGCCGATGGTCGTCGTTTTGCCGACGCCGTTGACGCCGACAACGAGAATGACGGACGGTTTTGTGTCGAGATGCAGTGCGTTATCCCCGGCGTCCATCGTATCGGTCAGAATGGACGCGAGCATTTTGCGGAGCTGTTCCTCGCCGCGGCAGCCCTCATCGCGGACGCGGCGGCGCAGCTTTTCCATAATGTCCTCCGTCGTATCCATACCGGCGTCGGACAGAATGAGCATTTCCTCCAGTGTTTCGTAGGCTTCCTCGTTTTCTCCGGTGAAGTCCGCCATTGCGTTGTTGAACGCGGCTTTCATTTTATCAAAGAATCCCATGGCTGTTTTCTCCTTTCAGCGAATGGTTTGGAGCGCTTCTTCCATATCCATCGCCAGCACGGTGCTGACGCCTTTTTCCTGCATGGTGACGCCGTAGAGCTGATCGGCCTCTTCCATCGTGCCGCGGCGGTGCGTAATGGCAATGAACTGCGTTTTTCCGCACATGCGGCGCATGTACGCCGCGTACCGGGCAACGTTTTCCTCGTCAAGCGCCGATTCGATCTCGTCCATAATGCAGAACGGCGTCGGGCGGACACGCATGATGGCAAAATACAGCGCGATGGCAACGAACGCCTTTTCGCCGCCGGAGAGCAGGCTGATGTTGGAAACCGCTTTTCCGGGTGGCTGGATGCGGATATCGATGCCGCAGTTGAGCACATCGTTCATATCCTCGAGAGAAAGCGACGCCTTGCCGCCGCCGAAGAGCTCTACAAATATCTGGCGGAACGCCTCGTCGATCTCCTGGATCTCGCGGACAAAGATTTCTTCCATCTGCGCGGTGATATCGGCGATGATCTTCAAAATCTCATCCTTGGATTTCTGCACATCGTCGCGCTGCTCGGAAAGGAAGGTGTACCGCTCGCTCACGCGCTTATATTCCTCGATCGCGCCGAGGTTCGGCGTACCGAGCGCGGACATGCTCCGGCGCAGCTCGCTGACCTGCCGCCCGGCCTTGGCAAGGCTTTCGACGGGCTGACGGACTTTTTCCGCTTCCGTGCGGCTGAGCTCGTAGCTGTCCCAGAGTTTTTCCACGATCTGGCGCTCTTCCATCTCCGCCGCCATTTTCTTCTGTTCGAGCTGGGCACTGCTGCGTTCGAGATCGAGCAGGGCGCGGTTCTTCTCCTGCGCGGCTTTGTCAGCGGCGCTGCGGCGGCCTTCCAGCTCCATTTTATTTGCGGTGAGCTGCGTGAGCGCGTCCTTTTCCTGCTGCGCCTGTGCGCGCAGCGTTTCCAAACGCTCCGCGAGCGTAGTCTGCTGCTCTTCGAGCTCCGCTTTCTGCTGCTCCACGGCGTTCATAGCGCTTCGGCGCGCGCCGGAATCGCTCTCTAACTCGGCGCGCAGGCGTTCGAGCTGTTCGATGGCGAGCAGCACGGTGCTGCGCTCGGCGTCGAGCGACGCCTGCTGCGCGCGAATGGCGCTGAAGCTCTCCTCGAGCTCCCGCCGGCGCGCTTCAAAGCTCTCGATGCCGGCGGATTCCTTTTCCATATCCGCGCGGAGCGAGGCAAGCTCCTTCTCCGCCGCGGCGCACGTTTCCTGCAGTGCCGCCGTGCGGCTCTCGTTTTCGCGCCGCCGTGCGGAGGCGGAGCGGATCTCCTCGTCGAGCGCGTCGAGCGCGTCCGCCGCTGCCGTGCGCAGAAGCTGTGCCTGCGCAACGAGGCCCTCCTGCCGCGCCGTTTCCTGCCGCGCCGCAGCGTGTTCTTCGCGGGCCGTTTCAAGATCGTAGCGCGCGCTCTGCAGCTCGCGCTCGGCTTCCCGCCGCTGCGATTCCGTCTGCGAGAGCTGCGCTTCCAGATCGCCGCGCTTTTCGCGGAGACGCTTGAGCTCGTTGGCGCGCGAGAGGATTCCGGTGTTTTTTCCGGCGCTGCCGCCGGTCATCGAGCCGCCGGCATTCAAAATCTGTCCGTCGAGCGTCACGATGCGGAAGCTGTTATTGTGCCGGCGTGCAATGGCGATGGCGTCGGTGAGCGTTTCCGCAACGGCCGTGCGCCCGAGAAGGCTCGCTATGACGGCGCTGTAGCGTTTATCGCAGTTTACAAGATCGGAGCACACGCCGACGTAGCCCGCCTCGCCTCTCGGCTCACCGTTCAGCCGCGCCGGACGGATCACATCCATCGGCTGGAGCGTTACGCGCCCGCCGTCGCGCCGTTTCAAGAGCGCGAATATATCCTTGCCGTTATCCTGCGTATCAACAATAATATCGCCGACGTGCGCGCCGAGCGCCGTTTCCACGGCGAGCGCGTACCGGTCCTCGGTGCGGATCATTTTGCCGACCGGCCCGTGCACACCGCGCAGCGTGCCGCGCTCCGACTCCTGCATGACGATCTTCGCGGCCTTGCTGAAGCCCTCCAGCTCCTTTTCCAGTTCCGAAAGGAGGTGGATGCGCGAATCGCAGGAGCGAAGCTCCACTGTGAGCTTTGTCTGCCGTTCGGCGGCCTCCGCCGCCTTCTGCTCACGCCCTGCCATGAGCATGGAGTGACCGGAGATCACGTTGGCAAGGCTCTGTTCTTTTTCCTTTATCTCATTCAGGCGCTTCTTCTCTTCCGTGAGACGCGCCGAGGCTTCCTCGTCCTTCCGCTCCGCGGCGGCGAGCTCTTCCTTTGCCTGCACAGCGCGCTCTTCCATCGTCTCGCGGTTTTCCGCAAGAAGCGTGATCGCCGTGCGGCTCTCGGTGAGCGTACCGGTGAGCTCACTCTCATGCGCGAGCATGGCGGAGAGACGCTTGTTCTGTTCGTCCATGCCGGAGGCGTTTTCCGCCTCGCTGCGGCGGAGTTCCTCCGCGCGGTCGGCCAGCGCGCGCCGTTCGGCGGCGATGCTCTCGATGCGTGCGCGGTGCTCCCCGACCTGACGGGATAGCCCTCCGGCGCGCTCCTTCTGCTCGCCGATCTCGCGCTGCAGACGCAAAAGCGTTTCAGCGTTGTTCGCAAGCTGCGTGCGCACCACGGCGGCGCCGCTCTCGGCGTCTGCGGCCGCAGCCTCCGTCGTGCGAAGCTTTTCCCGAAGATCCTCGGACTTCACGTCCATTTCGCGCATGCGCGCGGCAAGGCGCTCACTCTCGGCGTACAAACGGTCCTGCTCCGAGCGTGCCGCCGTACACTCCACGACCGAGCGCTCATAGTCCGAGCGCAGCAGCTCCGACTGCTCGTGCAGCCGATCGAGGTTCGCCATCCAGAGCGATACCTCCTGTTCGCGGAGCTGGTCGCGCAGAACAAGGTACTTCTGCGCCGTTTCCGACTGCTTGCGCAGCGGTTCGACCTGTATTTCAAGCTCCGAGATCTTATCGCCGATGCGCAGGAGGTTGTCCTCCGTGCGGGCGAGCTTGCGCTCGGACTCGTCCTTGCGGTGGCGGAAGCGGGCAATGCCCGCGGCTTCTTCAAATATCTCGCGCCGGTCGGTAGATTTGGCGGAGACGATCTCGCTGATACGCCCCTGCCCGATGATCGAGTAGCCGTCGCAGCCGAGACCGGTATCCATCAGCAGTTCCGTTACGTCACGCAGGCGTACCTGCTCGCGGTTGATGTAATATTCGCTCTCGCCGCTGCGGTAGTAGCGCCGGGCGATGCTGACCTCGTCGGTATCGAGCGGCAGGATGCGCGTTGTATTATCCAGCACGAGCGTCACCTGCGCAAAGCCCATGGCGCCGCGCTTTTCTGTGCCGCCGAAAATGACGTCCTCCATTTTCCCGCCGCGCAGCATCCGCGTTTTCTGCTCGCCCATGACCCACAGCAGCGCGTCCGACAAATTGGATTTGCCGCTGCCGTTGGGCCCGACGATCACGGTTATATCTTTTTCAAAGCTCAGCCGCGTCTTTTCGGGAAACGACTTGAAGCCCTGGAGTTCCAGCGCTTTTAAATACACGGTTTCTTCTCCTCAGCAATTAAAGATGCATCAAAACAATTTATTATATACTAAATCGTCTTTTTTTGCAACTTATATCCGGACGATCTCCCCGTCCGGTACGTCGGACGCGCATACGCGCACCGACCGGAGCGCGAATCGCTCCTGAAGATACGATAGATTAGCGCGATGCTGCCCTGTCATCACGGAAATACGGTTCGCCGAAACACCGAAAACGACGTCCGATCCCGGCTCGATGCCGGAGAGGATCGCCTCGGCCTTATCGCGCCAGAGCCGCGAACGCACCAGCTCGCCGAGCGAGGGATGATACGCTCCGCCGACGGCGGCGCCGCCGGAGAGCTCGTCCGAGGGGTTCAGCCCCAGACGGATGACCGGGATCCCGGCATTCTCAAATATGGGCAGAATACGCGCGCATACGCGCACGGCATCCTCCACGGTATGCTCCCGGTACTTCCCCGCCTGCCAGAGGTCACAGAGCGGCGTATCGCGGAGAATGACCGTCGGATAAATGCGCACGCCGTCCGGGTGAAGCGCGGCAATAGAGCGTGCCGTCTGGATATCGCGCGCATCGTCGCTGCCGGGAAGGCCGGTCATCATCTGCAGAATCAGCGTGAAACCGGCGTCCTTCACAAGTTTTGCCGCCTTCACGGTATCCTCGCTCATATGCCCGCGCCCGCTGCGTAAAAGCACCTCATCGCACATGGACTGCGCGCCGAGCTCCACCGTCTCGACACCGTACCGGCGCAGGCGCGCCAGCTTTTCCTCCGTCACGGCGTCCGGCCGTGTCGATACGCGAAGCGCTGAAACAGCGCCGGATTCCCGCGCCGGGATCGCCGCGGCAAGGAGCGCTTCCTGCTCGGCTTCGGGTATGGCGGTAAAGCTGCCGCCGTAAAACGCCAGCTCATATCCGCTGCCCGGCTCGAGCACGGAAACGGCGGCACGCACCGTTTCCGCAGAAGCCGGAAGCAGGCTGCCGGAGATGCGTTTCTGGTTGCAGAAAACGCAGTCATTCGGGCAGCCTGCATGAGGGACAAATATGGGAAGAATGCGGCGGCGCGGCGTCACTTCCGCAGCGCCTCCAGCGCGCTGGCAGCCGCCGTCTGCTCCGCTTCCTTTTTGGTGCGTCCGGTTCCGAGTCCGACCGGCTCGCCGTTCAGACAGACCTGCATGCGGAACGTCTTTGCGTGATCCGGCCCCTCCTCGCCGACAAGCTCGTAGGAGAGCACCTGCCCGCTTTGACGCTGCACAAGCTCCTGCAGGGCGGTTTTATAGTCGGTGAAGGACGGCGTTTCGATGGTTCGGACATCGTCCAGCAGGCAGCGATGGATAAAATCCGCCGCTGTTTCCATGCCGGCGTCGAGATACATAGCGGCAATGACCGCCTCCACAGCGTCGGAAAGGATCGACGCGCGCTCCCGACCGCCGTTGTGCTCCTCACCCTTGCCGAGACGGAGATAGTCGCCCAGATGCAGCTCCAGCGCCACACGATGGAGCGACTGCTCGCAGACGAGCTCCGCGCGGAGCCGCGTCATGCGGCCCTCCGGCATATCGGGAAAATGCCGGTACAGGAAATCCGCGACCGTAACGCCGAGAACGGAATCACCCAAAAACTCCAGCCGTTCGTTGCAGACGATACCGGAAGCGCGGTTCTCGTTGGCATAGGAACTGTGCGTTACCGCCGTTTCGAGCAGCGCCCGGTTTCGGAACGAATGGCCCAGTCTCTCTTCCAGAGCGGTCATGCGCTTATTCCTGCGTTGCGCGGGACACGTAATCGGCAAGGTCGCCGACGGTGTGGATGTTGGTCAGCTCGTCTTCCGGCGTGTCGGGCAGCGAGAAGGTCTCTTCCAGCGCCATCGTAAGCTCCACAACGTCGAGAGAGTCCGCGCCCAGATCGTCCACAAAGGACGTATCCGCGCTGATTTCGTTTTCGTCGATCATAAACTGCTCGGCGACCATTTTGATGATTTGTTCGAGTACCATGTCTTTTTATTCTCCTTCGTTCGGTGAAATACGCATATATGCAACATTCTTCTCGATGCTGCCGATCACGTCAGAATCGATGAATGTGATTGCCTGCCGGACGGCGCTGCGGATAGCGCGAGCATCCGAAGAGCCGTGCGCCTTAATGACGGGCTTGGAAATGCCGAGCAGCGCCGTGCCGCCGACCTCGCTCGGATCAAAGAGCGACTTGAGCGCGTACACATCCTTTTTGAGCACGGCCGCCGCGAGCTTATTGGCGGTGTTTTTATAGAAAATGCCTTTGAGACGCTTCATAAGCATCATGGCTGTGCCCTCAATGCACTTGAGCAGCACGTTTCCGGAGAAACCGTCACACACAAGGACATCAACATTTCCGGAGAAAACGTCGCGCGCTTCCACGTTGCCGACAAAGTTAAGCCGCCCAGCTTCGTGAGCTTCCTTCAGAAGAGCATAGGTCTGCTTCTGAAGCTCCGTTCCCTTCGTCTCCTCCGCGCCGATATTCAAAAGACCGATGCGGGGATCTTCGCACCCGAGAAGATCGTGCGTATAGAACTTGCCCATATAGGCAAACTGCAGCAGATACTCCGCCGTGCATTCCACATTCGCGCCGCAGTCGATCAGAAGCGTACCTTTGCCGCCGTTCGGAATCACCGGGCCAAAGCAGGCACGGCGGATGCCGCGGATGCGGCGCACCGTGAGCGTAGCGCCGCTCAAAAGAGCGCCGGTGCTTCCGGCGGAAATAACGGCGTCGCCCTCGCCGCGGTGAAGCAGCTGGAGCGCAACGGACATCGAAGACTCCGGCTTTTTGCGCGTGGCTGTGCTCGGGTCATCCTCCATGGAAATAACGTCCGGCGCGTTCACGATCTGAATATGTTCGCCGGGCATGACATCCATCTCGTTCAGACAAGCGAGGATCTCCGCCTCTCGGCCCACAAGCGCTACATCCACGTGAAACTCGCGCGAGGCTTCCACCGCGCCGCGGACGATCTCGCCGGGCGCGTTATCGCCGCCCATGGCGTCAATGAGAATACGCATTCCAAAGGTCTCCTTTCACCAGCTCGTCGATCTGCGCCAGCGAACGTGCCGAGATCTCCGCATTTTTATTTCTTTTCCCCTTGACCCGGTAGGTCAGCGGGGAAATGATGCCGAAATTGATGTTCATCGGCTGGAAATCGCCGATGCTGCCGTGGGAAATATACAGCCCCAGCGCGCCGATGGCCGTTTCCTGCGAGAAATCGACCGGCGGCAGCCCCAAAAGCCGCGCCGCCATTTCAAGCGAAGCGAGCATGCCGGAGGCGCAGGATTCCACATACCCCTCGACGCCGGTGATCTGTCCGGCGAAGGCAATACGCGGCTCGGCGATCAGCCGGTAATACCGATCGAGCTTTCCGGGCGACTGCAAATAGGTATTCCGGTGCATCACGCCGTAGCGGACAAACTCCGCCTCGCGCAGCGCCGGGATCATCGAGAAAACCCGCCGCTGCTCCGGAAACGCCAGATGCGTCTGGAAGCCGACGAGGTTATAGAGCGTACCGTCGGCATTGTCCTGCCGGAGCTGCACCACGGCATAGGGCTCGTGCCCCGTGTGCGGATCGCGCAGTCCTACCGGCTTCATCGGCCCGTAGCGCAGCGTATCAAAGCCGCGGCGCGCCATGACCTCGACCGGCATGCAGCCTTCAAATACGCCGCCGTCGTCAAAGCCGTGGACCGCCGCTTCGCGGGCGGTCGTCAGCTCCTTCCAGAACGCGGTGTATTCCTCCTCGGTCATCGGGCAGTTTACATAATCCGCAGTTCCCTTATCATACCGGGAGGCGCGGAACGCGCTTTCCATATCGACGGAATCCAGCGATACGATCGGCGCGACGGCATCGTAGAAGTGCAGCCCTTCGCTGCCGGTGCGGCGAAGGATGTTTTCCGCGAGCACGTCCGAGGTGAGCGGGCCGCTTGCGATGATGACTTCTCCGTCGGGAATATCCACCGCCTCTTCCTCAACGATCTTCACATTGGGAAGGGCGCGGACGGCCTCGGTCACGGCGCGGGCAAAGCCTTCGCGGTCCACCGCCAACGCGCCGCCGGCAGCTACGCGGTGCTCATCGGCACAGCGCATCACGATGCTGCCGAGCCGCCGCAGCTCTTCTTTGAGAAGCCCCACGGCGTTGGTAAGCTCGTCGCTGCGCAGCGAGTTGGAGCACACGAGCTCCGCAAAATACGGAGAGACGTGCGCCGGAGTCATTTTTTTCGGCTTCATTTCGATCAGCCGCACCGGGATGCCCCGGATGGCGAGCTGATAAGCCGCTTCGGAACCGGCAAGACCGGCTCCGACAACCGTTACAGCGTTCATTTATCCTCTTTCGGTGTGTCTTTCTTTTCTGTGCTCTCTGCCGACGATTCCTGCGGCTTTTCGGCCGTCTTATCCGCGGCGGCCTTGCGGCGGTAGCCGCGTTTTTCCTCCGGCACGAACATGTCGCACTCGGGATTGACACAGAACGGCTTTCTCGCGCCCTTGCCCGAGAGCTTGAAGAGCGTTTTGCCGCAGGACGGGCAAACGTCCTTGACCGGAACGTCCCACGTCATAAAGCCGCACTCCGCGCCGCGCTCGCAGGCGTAATACGTATAGCCCTTCTTGGATGTGCGCTTGAAGATACGTCCGCCGCACTTCGGGCACCGCCCGGGCATTTCGATGACGATAGGTTTTGTAAAGTTGCACTCCGGGAAGCCGGGGCAGGCAAGGAAGCGGCCAAACCGTCCGCTCTTTACGACAAGATGACGGCCGCACTTGTCGCACACCTCGTCGGAGACCTCGTCGGGCACTTTGATATGCACGCCCTCGAGCGCCTTTTCCGCTTCGGTCAGTTCCTTATCAAAATCGCCGTAGAAATCTTCCAGAACGTTTTTCCAGTCGATCTTGCCGTTTTCGATCTCGTCGAGCCGGTCTTCCATATGCGCGGTGAATTTGAGATCAACGATATCGGGGAAACGCTCCTCCATGAGTCCCGTGACGACTTCGCCGAGGGACGTCGGCTTGAGGTACTTCCCTTCCTTGGCGACATACTCGCGCCCGGTGATGGTGCTGATGGTCGGGGCATACGTGCTCGGACGGCCGATACCCTTTTCCTCCATGGCGCGGATGAGCGTCGCTTCCGTGTAACGCGCCGGAGGCTCGGTGAAGCGCTGCTCCTTGTCGAGCTTTTTGAGCGTTACGATCTCGCCCTCGGCAAGATCGGGCAGCGGCTTTTTCCCGCCGGTCTCCTCGTCCTCGTTCGGGTCCTCGTATACCGCGGTATACCCCGGGAAACGCAGCGAGGAATGATTCGCCTTGAAGCAGTGTCCGGCGCTGAGAGCATCGATCACCACGTTATCATAGACGGCGTTTGCCATCTGGCTCGCCGTAAAGCGGCCCCAGATCAGCCGGTACAGGCGGTACTGCTCCGCCGTGAGATCCTTTTTCACGCGCTCCGGCGTGAGATTCACGTTGCTCGGACGGATGGCTTCGTGCGCGTCCTGCGCGCCCGCCTTGGTCTTATAGCGGCGGGGTTTGCCGTAATAGTACTCCTCGCCGTAAAAGCTGCGGATAAAGCTGCCCGCGGCGGCCATGGCTTCCTCGGAAAGGCGCAGAGAGTCGGTACGCATATAGGTGATAAGACCGACCGTGCCTTCGCCGGTGATATCCACGCCTTCGTAGAGCTGCTGCGCGATGCTCATCGTGCGCCGCGGCGTGAGCCCCAGACGGCGGCTCGCCTCCTGCTGCAGCGTGGAGGTGATGAACGGGGGCGACGGGCTGCGCTGGCGCTCGCCGCGCTTGACGGAGCCGATCTCCCACGCCGCCTTTTCCACGGCGGCGATGACGTCCTCCACTTCTTTTTCACTGTGAAGCTCTTTTTTCTTGTCTGCCGTGCCGTAATAGCGGGCGACAAAGCCGCCCTTCTTCCCGGCGCGGTCGAGATGCGCATCCAGATACCAGTATTCCTCCGGCTGGAAAGCCCGGATCTCGTTTTCCCGGTCCACGACCATGCGGATGGCAACGGACTGCACGCGGCCCGCGGAGAGACCCCGGCGCACCTTGCGCCAGAGGAGCGGACTGAGCTTATAGCCGACGATGCGGTCCAGAATGCGGCGCGCCTGCTGCGCGTCCACCAGATCCTGATCGATATCGCGCGGGTTGGCAATGCTCTCCTGCACGACCTTTTTCGTGATCTCGTTAAAGGTAACACGGCGGGCCTTCTCGTCGGGGATCTTCAGAAGCTCCTTGAGATGCCAGCTGATCGCTTCGCCCTCGCGGTCCGGGTCGGTGGC
>DPHR01000168.1:0-1065 GCA_003522945.1 Clostridiales bacterium | reverse complement strand
GCGGTCCGGGTCGGTGGCGAGATACACCGTTCCGGCCTCTTTGGAACGCTTTTTCAGCTCGTTGATAACGTCCGACCGCGCGGCGACCGGAATATACTCCGGCGTAAAGCCGTGTTCAATGTCCACGCCGAGCTTGCTCTTCGGCAAGTCGCGGAGGTGGCCCATGGATGCAATAACTTTATAGTCGCCGCCGAGGTACTTTTCGATCGTCCGTGCCTTGGCGGGAGACTCCACAATGACAAGATCCTTTTTTGCTTGCGCCATAATATACTATCGTCCTTACTTCAGGTTCAAAGAATATCGTTTTCCCGGCAGGGGTTTCACTGCGCCGCGGATGGTGAGCACCGTCATGCACGCGAGTACCTTTGCCGCGGAAAAGCCGGTCGAAGCAGCCATTTCGTCCACATGGGTCTCGCCCCGCGAAATGCAGCGCAGAAGTGCCCGGTGGTCCTCCGTGTACTCCGTCAGACGGCTTTCGAGGTCACTATACGGTATCGTCTGCGGCTTGTCAATCTCTGTTTTTGCCGAAACCGATACCTTTTCCGCTCTTTTCGGCGGGGAATACAGCTCCGTATCGTATTGGATGCGGCCGGGATAGAGCCCTTCATACTCCGAAAGGATATCCTGTGCGCCGGTGATCGCCTTGGCGCCGTCGCGGATGAGCGCGTTGGTCCCGGTGCTGTTCGGGCTGTCGATATTACCCGGAACGGCGAACACATCGCGCCCCTGCTCCAGCGCGAGATTGGCGGTGATGAGCGCGCCGCTGCGCGCCGGCGCTTCCACGATGCACACGCCGCAGGAAAGGCCGCTGATAATGCGGTTGCGGCGGGGAAAGTTCTCCGGCTTCGTCGGATAGAGCGGAGGAAACTCGCTGACGACAGCCCCGGCAGATGCTACATCGTCGATAAGCAGCGAATTGGCCGCAGGATAATTGACGTCGATCGCCGTACCCAGCACACCGACGCACGGCTTGCCCGCGAGCAGCGCGCCCCGGGCAGCAGCGCCGTCCACGCCGAGCGCCATACCGGTAACAACGCAGCCGCCGTAAGAAGTAATCTCCTGCCC
>DPHR01000083.1:10826-21756 GCA_003522945.1 Clostridiales bacterium | reverse complement strand
GGCCGGGCCGGTGTGCGCTGCGGCGGTCCTTCTGCCGGAGGGGCTCGTGATCCCGGGACTGAACGACTCGAAAAAGCTCACGGCGAAAAAGCGCGACGCGCTCTACGACATCATCTGCGAGAGCGCCGTGGCGTTCGGCATCGCATTTGCTACGGTCGAAGAGATCGAAGCGCTGAACATTAAAGGCGCAACGTATCTCGCCATGAACCGCGCCATTGCGGATATGGAGCCTGCGCCCGTACTCGCGCTTGTGGACGGAAATGATAAAAATGAGCTTGACATCCCGGCGATCAAGGTAGTCAAGGGCGACAGTCTGTGCGCTTCGATCGCGGCGGCCTCGGTGCTTGCCAAGGTCACGCGAGACCGGTATATGGATGATATGGACGCACTCTATCCCCAGTACGGCTTTGCCAAGCATAAGGGCTACGGCACAGCGGCGCACTATGCCGCGCTGCGTGAGTACGGCCCGTCGCCAATCCACCGCCCGACGTATCTGAGGAAGATGCATTGAGCGGCACGATGCTGCTCGGCCGCTACGGCGAGGCGCTCGCGGCGGAATACCTGCGGAAAAAGGGCTGCCGCATTCTTGCCATGAATTACCGTACCCGCCTCGGCGAGCTGGATGTGATCGCTGCCGACCGGCGATATGTGATCTTTGCAGAGGTGAAGCTGCGCAAAAACGCCGCATTTGCCGAGGCGCGTGAGTTTGTGACCTTTGCCAAGCGGCAGAAACTGGCCGCCGCTGCGGAGGAATGGCTGCAAAAGAATCCGCAGAAGCTGCAGCCGCGGTTCGATGTGATCGAAATATACGCCCCGGACGGGGTGGACACGATAAAACCCGACATCCGCCACTGGGAGAACGCATTCACCCTGGATTAAAAAAATATGTACGGGGCGAAAGCCCCGTCCGGTCAGCAATTGCAGCGGTTCTCGAACGTGGCGCAGAACGTCTCTGCCTTGCGCTGGGCGTCCTCATTGGAAACGTTGATGTGAGAAGCGGTGCACTGGTCCGCCGCGGTGTGATACTTGCAGTCTTTTACGCAGCAGTCGATCTTGCAGTTCGTTTTTTCGTTCATGTTTTTATCCTCCCTTGTTGGATTACGGGGAGTAGTTTCTGCGTAAATTCCCGCTTTATTCGGAGAAGGGAGGGAATATGTCCCTTTTTGCCATTGGAGATCTGCATCTCGCCATCGGCGAACCGGACAAGACCATGGAAGCCTTCGGCGGACGCTGGATCGGCTATGTGGACAAGATCCGCCGCGGCTTTGATCTGCTGCATGAGGACGACACCTGCGTCATCTGCGGCGATTTCTGCTGGGCAATGAGTCTTGCCGAGGCGCTGCCGGATTTTCAATTCCTCAACAGTCTGCCCGGCAAAAAGCTGATGGTAAAGGGCAATCACGACTACTGGTGGACGACCGCGGCAAAAATGAACGCTTTTTTTGCGCAAAACGGTTTGGACACCATCTCTTTGCTGCATAATAACTCTGCGGAATGGGAAAATCTGGCGCTGTGCGGCACGCGCGGTTGGTTTAAAGACGAAGAGACCGGCACGGAGCATGACGCCAAAGTCCTCCGGCGCGAGGTCGGACGGCTGGAAACATCGCTCAAATGCGCCGGCGAGCGGGAAAAGCTCGTCTTTCTCCATTATCCGCCGCTGTATCTTCATTATACCTGTCCGGAGATACTGCATGTGCTCTCCGAATACGGTGTGCATGAGTGCTGTTACGGCCATATCCACGGCTACGGCTGCCGCAGCGCGTTCATCGGCGAGAGCGATGGCGTCCGGTACCGTCTTGTTTCCGCAGATTTTCTTGATTTTGTTCCGTATAAGCTCAGATAATCCGTTGCAATTTGCATTTTGATTTGCTATAATGTATCGGCTTGAAATTTGCATATTCAGTCCCGGCTGAAATATAGAGAGGAGTAACCCCCACATGATTGTCAAGAACAGCAAGAAAGAAAAAAACACCGTTACCTTTGATGTCGAGCTCGACGCCGCCGAGTTTGAAAAGTATGTCAACGGTGCATATCTGAAGGCTCGCAGCCGCATCATGGTCCCCGGCTTCCGCAAGGGCAAGGCGCCCCGCATGGTCATTGAGGGCATGTACGGCAAGGACGTGTTCTATGATGACGCCTTTGATAACGCCGCGAACGACGCTTTTGCGTTTGGCGTCGCTGAGGGCAAGCTCGAGACCGTCGGCCGTCCGACCATGACCGATTCCAAGGTCACCGAGGAGAACGGCGCGCTTCTGAGCTTCAGCACTGACGTTTACCCCGAGGTCACCCTCGGCCAGTATAAGGGCCTTGAGGCGGAGAAGCCCTCCGTTGAAGTCACCGACGAAGAGGTTGACGGCCACATCGAGCGCCTGCGCAAGCAGAACGCCCGCCTCATCACCGTGGAGCGTCCCGCGCAGGACGGCGACACCGTGAACATCAACTACGCCGGCATGCTCGACGGCATCCCGTTCGACGGCGGCACGGCGGAGAACCAGAATCTCGTTCTCGGCTCTAACACCTTCGTTCCCGGCTTTGAGAGCCAGCTCGTCGGCATTTCCGCCGGTGAGGAGCGCGATCTTGACATCACCTTCCCGGAGAACTACGGCCACGATCTCGGCGGCAAGGCCGTCGTGTTCCACGTCAAGTGCAACGAGGTCAAGTTTGAAGAGCTGCCCGAGCTGGACGACGAGTTCGCGAAGGACAACGACTTTGACACGCTCGCCGATCTCAAGGCCGACATCCGCGCCAAGTCCGTTGAGGAGAAGGAAAAGGCCGCGAAGAACGCCTTTGACGACGCCCTCGTCGATCGGGCTGTGGAGAACATGACCGTTGATATGCCCGAAGGCATGATCGAAGAGCGTATGGACGGTATTGTCCGCGAATACGCGCAGTACATGGCCAACCAGGGCATCCGCATCGACGATTATCTCAAGATGATCGGCACCGATATGAAGACCTTCCGCGAGAGCATGCGCGCCACCGCCGAAAAGCAGGCCCGCACCGAGGTTCTGCTCGCCGCCGTCGCCGAAGCCGAGAATGTCCAGATCTCCGAAGAGGATCTGCAGGCCGAGTATGAGAAGCTCGGTGAAGCCTACGGCATGAAGGCCGAGGACGTGGCGAAGGCCATCGATGTCGCCGGTCTGACCGCTGATCTGCGCCGTGAGCGCGCTATGAGCATCATCTCCGAGAGCGGCGTTGCCGTGGAGAAGAAGGCCGAGGAGCCCGCCAAGACGGAAGAGGCGTCCAAGGCCAAGAAGAAGCCCGCCGCGAAGAAGGCCGCCAAGACCGAAGAGACCGAGGGCGAGGAAGCGCCCAAGGCCAAGAAGACCACCCGCAAGAGCACCAAGACCGAGGAGAAGACGGAGGAGTGATCCGTCTCCCCGCTGTAAACTGACATACACGGGAAAGGGCGATCCGCCCTTTCCCGTATCATCGCATTTTAACCCCGCAAAGGAGGATTTATTTCATGAGTCTCGTACCGTATGTTGTAGAACAGACGTCCCGCGGAGAACGCTCCTATGACATTTTTTCCCGCCTGCTGAACGACCGCATCGTATTTCTCGGCGAGGAGGTCAACAGCGCGTCCGCCAGTCTCGTCGTGGCACAGCTTCTGTATCTGGAGGCGCAGGACCCCGACAAGGACATCCAGATGTATATCAACAGCCCCGGCGGCTCCATCACGGACGGTATGGCGATCTACGACACGATGCAGTATATCAAGTGCGACGTGTCTACCATCTGCGTCGGTATGGCGGCGTCGATGGGCGCGTTTCTGCTGTCCTCCGGCGCGAAGGGTAAGCGCATCGCGCTGCCCAATGCCGAGATCATGATCCACCAGCCCGCCGCCGGAACGCAGGGCAAGGTCACCGATATGGAGATCGATGTGGAACGTTTTCTCAAGATCAAGGCGCGCATGAACCGGATCATGGCGGAGAACACCGGCAAAACGCCGGAGCAGATCAAAGCCGACTCCGAGCGCGACCACTGGCTTCTGGCGGAAGAGGCGCGCGAATACGGCCTCATCGACAAGGTCATTTATAAAAGATAATTCAGGGAGATCGAATGGCAAGATCAGACGATAGAAAGATCCGCTGCGCTTTCTGCGGTCGGACACAGGATCAGGTGGACAAGCTGATCGCCGGCAACGGCGCCTACATCTGCAGCGACTGCGTGCGTCTTTGCATGAACATCGTGGATGAGGACCTGCCGCAGCGCACCGATCCGGGAAAGAGCGCGCCAAGCGCGCCGTCCGTGGACGACCTTCCGAAGCCGGCAGAGATCAAGAAATTCCTCGACGAATACATCGTCGGGCAGGAGACGGCGAAGATCGCGCTTTCCGTCGCCGTTTACAACCACTATAAGCGCATCTATTATGGCCATGAGTCCGATGTTGAGCTGCAAAAGTCCAATATTCTGCTCATCGGTCCCACCGGCAGCGGAAAAACGCTTTTTGCGCAGACTCTCGCGCGTGTGCTGGATGTTCCGTTCGCCATTGCAGACGCTACGACACTCACCGAGGCAGGCTACGTCGGCGAGGATGTGGAGAACATTCTTCTCCGTCTTCTGCAGGCGGCAGATTTTGATGTGGAGCGTGCCCAGCGCGGCATCATCTATATCGACGAGCTGGACAAGATATCCCGCAAAAGCGAGAACGTTTCGATTACGCGTGATGTCTCCGGCGAGGGTGTGCAGCAGGCGCTGCTGAAGATCCTGGAAGGGACGATCGCCGCGGTCCCGCCGCAGGGCGGACGCAAACACCCGCAGCAGGAGTTCATCCATATCGATACGACGAACATTCTCTTCATTTGCGGCGGCGCGTTCGACGGTCTGGACAAGATCATTGAAAACCGCATGGACCGCAAGAGCATGGGCTTCGGCGCGGAGATCACGAGCAAGAAGGAAAAGAACCTCGGCGAGATCCTCGCGCAGGCGCAGCAGCACGATGTTATCAAGTATGGCATCATCCCCGAGCTGGTCGGCCGCCTGCCGGTCATTACGCCGCTCAACTCGCTCGACAGGGAAGCGCTTGAGCGCATCCTCACCGAGCCGAAAAACGCCATTACCAAGCAGTATACAGCGCTCATGGCGCTCGACGGCGTCAAGCTTGAGTTTGACCACGCAGCCATCGAGGCCATCGCCGATAAGGCGCTCGAAATGGAGATTGGCGCGCGCGGCCTGCGCAGCATTCTCGAAAAGATCATGACCGATATCATGTTCCGTGTCCCCTCGGACAAGAGCATCAAGCGCGTCATCATCACCGCTGACTGCGTGAAGGACGGCAAGCCGCCCGTAGCGCTGCGGAACGATAATTCAGACAGTGTGTAACCAAACGGAACACATGGCAGACAGCGGGGCACGTCCCCGCTCGTTTGCTATGGAGGACAACATATGAGCGAAAATACCAGCCGAATCATGACATTGCCGACGCTCGCGCTCCGCGGCGTTTCAGTATTTCCCGGAACGGTGCTGCACTTTGATGTGGAGCGCCCGATGAGCATTGCCGCGCTCAACGCCGCCATCGGCACCGACCGGATGATCTTTCTTGTAGCGCAGCGTGACATCGCCTGCGATACGCCCCGCGCAGACGATCTCTACACGGTCGGCACGATCTGCCGCCTGAGCCAGATCCTGCGCGCGCCCGGCGGCGGAAACGTCAAATGCATCGTTGACGGCCTATACCGCGCGAAGCTCCTGCGCCTCACGGCGGAGACCCCGGCGCTTTGGGCAAATGTCCGGGTGCTTGCCGATAAGCCGGTCGATGCGGACACGCTCGAATGCACGGCGCTTATCCGATCGTGCAACGACCTCTTTGCCGAGTACGCCTCCGCGTCGGGAACGATCGGACCGGAGACTCTGCTTCGTGTAGCGGACCGGAAGGAGCCGGGCTTCGTCTCGGATTACATTGCCCAGAACGTCTTTCTGCAGCCGGCGGAAAAGCAGCTGCTTCTGGAAGAGTGCTCGCCGCTTCAGCGGCTCACCATGCTCTGCGATATGCTGCACCGCGAGCTGGAGATTATGGATATCCAGCAGAATCTCCAGTCCACGGCGGCGGAGCGCGTGGCGAAAAATCAGAAGGACTATTTCCTGCGCGAGCAGATGCGCGTGATCCAGGAGGAACTGGGGGAAGCGTCCGAAACGGACGATCTCGACGAATACCGCCGGAAGATCCTTGATCTCGGACTCGATGCGGAGATCGAGAAAAAGCTTCTCAAGGAGCTCTCCCGTCTCGCCAAGCAGCCGTTCGGATCGGCGGAAGGCGCGGTGCTGCGGACCTATCTTGACGTCTGCCTTGAGCTTCCGTGGAACGAGAGGACGAAGGACGTCACCGATATCGCCCACGCGAAAAAGGTTCTGGATGAGGATCACTACGGTCTTACGAAGGTCAAGGACCGTATATTGGAGTATCTTGCCGTACGGCAGCTCTCCGCGCAGGTCAAGGGCGGGGTGCTCTGTCTCGTAGGGCCTCCGGGCGTCGGCAAAACGAGCATCGCCATGAGCATTGCCCGCGCTACAAACCGGAAATGCGCCCGCATCTCCCTCGGCGGCGTGCACGACGAAGCGGAGATCCGCGGCCACCGGAAAACCTATGTCGGCGCGATGCCGGGACGGATCATCGCCGGCATTCAGCAGGCCGGCTCCCGGAATCCCGTGCTCGTGCTCGACGAGATCGATAAGCTCGGCTCGGACTACCGGGGCGACCCGTCCGCCGCACTGCTCGAAGCGCTTGACGGCGAGCAGAACGGCTCCTTCCGCGATCATTTTCTGGAGATCCCGTTCGACCTCTCCGAGGTCTTGTTCATCACGACGGCCAACACCGCCGACACCATCCCCCGCGCCCTGCTCGACCGTATGGAGGTCATTTCCCTCGGCAGCTATACCGACGAGGAAAAGCTCCAGATCGCCAAGCAGCATCTGCTGCCGAAGCAGCGGACGAAGCACGGCCTTTCCGGAAACCAGCTGCGTGTTTCGGACGATGCCATCCGCGAGATCATAGCGCTCTATACCCGCGAGTCGGGCGTGCGCATGCTCGAGCGCGAGCTGGCCGCGCTCTGCCGGAAGGCGGCCCGCGGTATTGCCTCCGGGGAGAGAAGGTCTCTGCGGCTGCGCGCGGGCGAGCTCGAGCCGTGGCTCGGCCCCGTCAAATTCAAGCCGGAGGTCAACTTCTCGACCGATTCCGTAGGTCTTGTTCACGGCCTTGCGTGGACGAGCGTCGGCGGCGAGGTGCTCGATGTGGAGTGCTCTGTCGTGCCGGGCAGCGGAAAGCTTGAGCTGACCGGCAATCTCGGCGATGTGATGAAGGAATCGTGCCAGGCGGCGGTAACGTACATCCGCAGCCGCACTTCCGAGCTCGGCATTGATCCGGCTTTCCATAAGAATACCGATATTCATCTGCATTTCCCGGAAGGCGCTGTGCCGAAGGACGGCCCGAGTGCCGGCGCCGCGATCTGTTTGTGCGTCGTTTCCGCGCTTACGAACCGTCCGGTCCGTGCCGATATCGCCATGACGGGCGAGATCACGCTGCGCGGCCGCGTGCTGCCGATCGGCGGCATTCAGGAAAAGACGATGGCAGCGCTCCGCGCCGGGATCCATGAGGTGCTTCTGCCGGAGGACAACGTGAGCGATCTTGCCGAGATGGATCCGAACGTGCGAAACGCCGTGAACTTTACGGCGTTTTCCCACATGGATCAGGTGCTGAAAAAGGCGCTCCGCCCGGCGGAGGAGAAGGTGGCGGAATGAATACACAGAAAGTAGATTTCATAAAATCCGCCGCGAACAAAAAGGCGTTTCTGCGCGACGGCCGCCATGCCGTCGCGTTCGCCGGACGTTCCAACGTCGGCAAATCTTCGGTCATCAACAGTCTGCTCAACCGGAAAAACTACGCCCGAGTCGGCGCGACGCCGGGAAAGACGGTGCAGGTCAACTATTTCCTCGTGGACGGGGCATATTTCATCGACCTTCCCGGCTACGGCTACGCCCGCGTTTCCGGCGACGAGCGCCGCCGCTGGGGCGCGCTCATGGAAGATTTCTTTCAGGAGCCGAACCTCTTTACCATGGGTGTCCTGATCGTCGATTCCCGCCATGCGCCAACGGCGGACGATGTGACGATGGCGGAGTATTTCTTCGATGCCGGCCGGCCGTTCGTCGTTGTGGCAAACAAGTGCGACAAGCTGAAAAAAAGTGAGATCGAGCCAAATCTCGAGCGTATACGGGACGTGCTGGGGCTGGACGACGATTTTCCGCTGCTTCTGTATTCCTGCACGGCAAAGGTCGGCCGCCGAGAGCTGCTCGGATTCATCGAAAATAATATTTAGTGTTGTATTTGCTGTTGTAATTCGCCGTAGTTTTTGGTAATATTAACTTATCTATGAGTGACTTTGTAAATATCTGGAAGAATCTGGACTGGTCGGTTCCGGTGCAGATCGTGGTGAATATTCTCCCATCGCTTTTGTGCATCACGCTGCACGAGCTGAGCCACGGGTATGTGGCCTACCGGCTCGGCGACACGACGGCAAAGGATGCCGGCCGGTTGACGCTCAACCCCATAAAGCACATTGACATTATGGGTCTTCTCATGATGGTGGTGTTTCGCTTCGGCTGGGCAAAGCCGGTGCCGGTCAACATGTACCGGTTCAAAAACCCGAAAAAGGGCATGGCGGTGACGGCGCTGGCGGGGCCGGCGTGCAATTTTCTGCTCGCGCTGCTCTTTCTCTTCCTGTACGGCCTGCTGTATTACCCGCTGTATGTTCACGGGGGAGCGGTCGCCGAAACGGTCCTTCAGCTCGTTTATACAACGGCATACCTCAGCCTCGCGCTGGCGGTGTTCAACCTCATCCCGATCCCGCCGCTTGACGGGAGCAAGGTGCTTTTCTCCTTCATTCCGGATGAGAGCTATTTCAAGCTCATGCGCTATGAGCGTTATGGCATGATACTGCTCCTCGTACTTGTCTCCACAAAGATTCTCGGCGGGCCGCTCTCCACGGCGACCTCCTGGCTCTTTGATAAACTTTCCGTCTTTGCCGAACTCGGCTTTCGGCTTGTGACGCATTTCGTGTAAAGGCATACGGTATACCCATGATCCAAGAACCGAGCTATCATCTGGAAGGCGTCGTGCATGCGCGCGACGAGCTGGAGGATTTTACCGGCCCGCTCGACCTCATACTGATGCTGCTCGCCAAGGATAAGATCGAAATACGCGATATCCAGATCTCCCAGCTGCTTGACCAGTATCTGGCCTATCTTCAGAAGATGCAGGAGATGGATCTGGAAATCGCGAGCGAGTTTGTCCAGATGGCGTCGCATCTCATGTACATCAAAACCAAAATGCTCCTGACGGAGGAGAAAGAGCCGACGGAACTCGAAGTGCTCGTCTCAGCGCTCGAGCAGCTCAAAAACCGCGATGCGATCGCCGCCGTGCGGGAGATCGCCCCGGAGATCGGACAGCTTGCCGAGGTGGGCATGAAAATGCAGACCCGCGGCCCGCTTCCGCTGCCGGAGCGTCCGTATGACTACCGTCATACGCCGGCGGAACTGCTCAGCGCGCTCGCGCAGATCCTGCTCCGCGGCACCGGCGAATCGGCTCCGGAGGAAAATGAAACGCTGCGCCGTGCCGCGCCGAAGCCGATCATATTCAGCGTTCGGGAAAAGAGCGAACAGCTGCTCGGCCTTCTCCGGAAAAACGGGCATATGTCGCTTGGCTCCATGTTCGGCATCTGCAAAAGCCGCAGCGAGCTTGTTGCAACATTTCTGTCCGTGCTGGAGCTCTGCTCCGACGGGCATATCCGCGTCAGCGGGGAAGAAGGAAATTACGATGTGAGCCGTGCGCTCACGGATACGGAAGAATAAATGGTAGGAATCAATGAGATCCGCCCGGCGCTGGAAGCGATCCTCTTCGCCGCCGGGGACAGCGTGGAAACGGAACGCATTGCCAAGGTCCTCGGCGCGGAGCCGTGGGACGTCCGGCAGGCTGCGGAACAGCTTGCCAGAGAATATGAGGAAAACGGCCGCGGTTTTCGTCTGGCAAGAATGGAAAACCGGCTGCAGCTCGTTACGGCGGGCGAATACAGCGACGTGGTCAGCCGCGCGCTCGAAAAGCGCGCGCAGCCGAAGCTCTCGCCGACGGCGCTGGAGGTTTTGGCGATCGTCGCGTACTATCAGCCCGTGACACGCTCTTACATAGAGCAGCTTCGCGGTACGGACAGCTCCTATACCGTCGCACTTCTCTCCGAGCGTGGACTGATCGCTCCCTGCGGACGTCTGGAGGCGCCGGGACGGCCGGTTCTCTTCGGGACGACCGATCAGTTTCTCCGCGTTGTCGGCATTTCCTCTATCGAGGAGCTGCCGCCGCTGCCGAATGTCGCCACGGGCGAGGGAATACAGGAACTCCAGGCCGCCATTGACGCGGCAAGCGATAAAGACGAACAGCTCAAAATCACGGAGATCGAATGACTCCGGACGAGGTGATGTGATTGGTTGGATGGATCATACTGGCGGTACTGGCGATTTTGATCCTGCTTGTGTTTTTCCTGCCGTACGGCGTGGACGTCGGCTATGCGGATGAGGTGCTGCGCGTGGGGATCAAGGCCGGACCGCTGCGCATCTGGCTGCTGCCGAAAAAGCCGCTCACGGAAAAGCAGCGGCTGAAAGCCGAGGCAAAAAAAGCCAAAAAGGAAGCGCGCCGCGCTGCCAAGGCCGCAAAGAAGGCCGCCGCTGCCAAGGAAAAGGAGATCAACGACAGCGTGACCGTCAAGCCGAAGCCCAAGCTCGACTTTGACACCATCGTTGCCCTGCTCCGGATGGGCTCGCATGCGATCCGCCGCTTTTTCCGCAGCTTCACCGTGAACTTCTTCCAGCTGCATTATACCGTCGCCTGCCGGGACCCCTATGATACGGCGATCCAGTACGGCATGGCGTGCGCCGCGGCGGAGACGCT
>DPHR01000083.1:1015-10650 GCA_003522945.1 Clostridiales bacterium | reverse complement strand
CCGCGGCGGAGACGCTCCCGGCGCTGGCGGGAAAGAAGATCCGTGTTCTCCGGCGTGACATCGAGATCGGCGCGGACTATACATCGGAAGAGCCGACGGTCTCTGCGCGCATCGTTCTCTCGCTGCAGCTGTTCCGGCTGGTGCATCTGGCCGTGGCGCTCGGCGTGGAGTTCTTGAAATGGAAAATAAACAGCCGTCCGGAGGATAAACCTGCCGCGGCGACGAATGAAAGGAAAGACGACAATGGAAGAGAATAAGATCAACGCTCTCATGGACATGACGGTCAGTAAGATCCGGCAGCTGGTTGACGCAGACACCATTATCGGCAAACCCATCAGCACGCCCGACGGCATTACCGTCATTCCGGTCTCGCGCATGAGCTTCGGCATCGGCACCGGCGGCACGACCGGCAGCAAGGGCATTTCCTTTACCGGCGGCAACGGCGCGGGCGTCAAGGTCGAGCCGGTCGGCTTCTTTGTCATCAAGGACGGCACCTGCCGCATGATCAGCGTTTCCTCCAATCCGCTTTCGACGATGGACCGCGTTGTGGAGATGATGCCCGATGTGCTCGACCGCATCGACAACATCGTAAATAAGAAGAACAAGGAATAATTTCCCCGGCATACCGGTCATACTAAGCACCGCCCGAATCAATCCATGGGTGGTGCTTATTTATGAAGAAAACGGTAATTCTGGCTCTGGCAGCGGCGATCCTGTTCTCTGCCTCCGCTCCGGCGGCATCCTCGCCGCCCGGCACTTCGGCGGAAGCGATGATCGTGCTCCACGCAGGATCCGGCGCGGTACTTGCTGAGAAAAATGCCGATACGCCGATGCTCATTGCGAGCACAACAAAACTTATGACGGCGCTTACCGCGCTCGATCTCGCCTCGCCGGAACGCAGCGTTACGGTGCAGAGCGAGTGGACAACGGTAGAGGGCTCGTCCATGTACCTTCGTGCCGGGGAGGGCTATACACTCCGTGAGCTTTTAGAGGGGCTGCTGCTCGCTTCCGGCAACGACGCCGCGCTTGCTATTGCCGGTTCGCTCGGCGGCGATGCATTCATTGAGCAGATGAACCGCAAAGCGGAGGAACTTGGCCTTACCGGCTCACATTTTGCCAATCCTCACGGGCTTGATGCCGACGGACACCGTGCCTCCGCGCACGATCTCGGCCTCATTATGGCGGCGGCGCTTCAAAACGACGTGCTCGCGGAGATTCTCTCCATGCGCAGCAGCTGTATCCACGGTGTAACGTATGTGAACCACAACAAGCTGCTCTGGAGCTGCCGCGGCGTGAACGGCGGCAAGACCGGGTACACGAAAGCCGCGGGCCGATGCCTCGTCACGAGCTGTGAGCGCGACGGTATGCAGCTCATCTGCGTAACGCTTTCCGACCCGAACGACTGGAAGGATCATGCCGCGCTCTACGACTGGGCGTTTGATGCTTACGCGGAGTTCAAGCTACCGGAAGGGAAACCGGTGGAGCATGTGCCGGTCATTGGCGGTCCGGAAGCGGAAAGCGCTGCCGTGCTCGACCGTGGCGTCTGCCTGTGCCTTCCGAAGAGCGCGCAAGTTGAGCTTACCGCCCGTCTGCCGCATTTTATTTTTGCGCCGGTTCCGGCGGGGGCCGCAGCGGGTGAACTTGTTATTTGGGCGGATGGAGAGGCCGTGTGTACGGCGGCGCTCCGATGGGCCGGGGAGAAAAGCGCGCGTGAATCGTTGTTTTCCGGCATATACCCGGCATAACCGATCAGCAAAGGAAGAAAGAGAATGAGACTTCAAAAATACATTGCCGCGGCGGGCGTTTGCTCCCGCCGCGAGGCGGAGGAATATATCCGGCAGGGGAGAGTCACGGTCAACGGCGTGACCGCCTCTCTCGGATCGGGCGCAGAAGAAGGCGACGTTGTCTTATTGAACGGCAAGCGTCTTTCGCTGCCGGAGGAGCATACATATGTTCTTCTCCACAAGCCCCGCGGATACGTTACAACGCTGCGCGACACGCACGGCCGCCCGACGGTCGCCGAGCTTGTGCAGGACGCCGGTGTGCGCCTTTTCCCGGTCGGTCGGCTCGACTGCATGTCGGAAGGACTGCTGCTCTTCACCGATGACGGCGAGATGGCGAATCGTCTGACGCATCCGTCGCACGGCGTGAGCAAAACATACCGCGTATGGGTGAGCGGCCCGGACGCGGCGGAAGCCGCCGGAGCGCTGCGCCGCCCGATCGTATATGAGGGGGTGCGGTACCGCGCGGCGGAGGTGCGCGTTCTTCGCTCCACGGAGGATTGGGCACTTATCGATGTCACGATCCGTGAGGGGAAAAACCGCGAGGTGCGAAACATGTGCGCCGCCGCGGGGCTCAAGGTGCAGCGGCTTCTCCGCATCCGGCAGGGGGAGATTTCCCTTGGCGATCTGCCCGCCGGACAGTGGCGGTATTTGACGGGAAAAGAGCTGGAATACTTGCAAAGTCTGCGCTGATGGCTTCTTTTTGCAGGATTTATCCATGTGAATTGCAAAATTAGCTTGCATTTGCAGGAAAATAGGTCTAAAATGAAACTCCCGGATATCATCCGGGAGATTTTTTGTAAAGGAATTATGAGGGGCCTGCCATGGAACGCGATATTCTGGCGCTTATCAATAAAGAGAATCATAAATTTTCCAAGGGCCAGCGGATGATCTGCCGGTACATTTCGGAAAACTACGACAAAGCCGCCTTTATGACGGCGGGAAAGCTCGGGCAGACGGTCGGCGTTTCGGAATCGACGGTCGTCCGCTTTGCTACGGAGCTTGGGTATGACGGGTACCCGGGGATGCGGCGCGCCATGCAGGAGATGATCCGCAACCGTCTTACGGCGGTGCAGCGCATTGAGGTTGCTAAGGAACAGATCGACCGCGGCAACATTCTCGACGCCGTGCTCTCCGCGGATATGGACAAGCTCCGCAGCACGATCGACGAGGTGAGCAAAGAAGACTTCAACCGCGCGGTCGATGCGATCCTCAAGGCCGAGACCGTTTACATCGTCGGCATGCGCTCGTCCACATCGCTTGCGAGCTTTCTCGGATTTTATCTCAATCTTCTGCTCGACAATGTGCGGCTGATCCATGATACGTCCGTGAGCGAGGTCTATGAGCAGGTGTTCCGCATCCATGAAGGGGACGTTTTTCTCGGCATCAGCTTCCCGCGCTATTCCTCGCGCACGATCAAGGCAATGCAGTTTGCCAAATCCACCGGCGCAACGGCGATCGGCATTACGGACGGTCAGTCCTCGCCGTTTGTCGGCGTGGCGGATATCAATCTTTTTGCCAAGAGCGATATGGTTTCGTTCCTGGATTCGCTTGTAGCGCCGATGAGTCTCATCAATGCGCTCATTGTTGCCATCGGCTACCAGCGTCCCGACAACCTCTCCGATACGTTCCGGAAGCTCGAAGGGATCTGGAGCGAATATGAGGTATACGAAAATCTCAATGACTGATGTGATAATTGCCGGCGCCGGAGCCGCCGGGCTTATGACGGCGATCACGGCGGCACGGCGCGGACTTTCGGTAACGGTCCTCGAGCCGAACGGAAAAACGGGGAAGAAGCTCCGCATCACCGGAAAGGGCCGGTGCAATGTTACGAATGACAGCGCGCCGCAGGAATTTCTGCAGAAGGTGTGCACCAATGCGCGCTTCCTCAAAAGCTCGCTGTACGCCTTTCCGCCGGAGGCCGTGAAGGAGTTTTTTGAAGAGGCGGGCGTGCCGCTCAAAACCGAGCGCGGCGAGCGCGTGTTTCCCGTTTCCGATAACGCCAACGACATTGCCGATACGCTGGAGCGCATGGCAAAAAGCGCCGGCGTTCGCTTTGTCCGGGAACGTCTTGTTGACATCCGGACAGAGGGCGGACACGTTTCCGCAGCGGTAACAGACCGCGATGAATATCCCTGCCGGGCTGTCGTTTTATGCACCGGCGGCTTATCGTATCCCGCGACCGGCTCCACCGGTGACGGTTACCGCATTGCCTCGAAGCTGGGCCACACCATCGTTCCGACGCGCGCGTCGCTCGTGCCGTTGGAGGCGGAGACAGACTGCGCCCGGATGCAGGGGCTTTCTCTGCGGAACGTCGGGCTGACGCTTTTCTGCGGCGATAAGGTCCTGTACCGGGAGCAGGGGGAAATGCTGTTCACACATTTCGGCGTATCGGGGCCGCTCGTGCTTTCGGCGAGCGCTCATCTTCCGGAAAAAGTCTCTTCCTGCCGTCTGGAGATCGATCTCAAGCCGGGGCTCACGGCGGAAAAGCTCGATGAGCGGCTGCTGCGGGACTTTTCCGAGAACATCAACCGCGATTTTACGAACGCGCTCGACGCTCTCCTGCCGCAGAAGCTCATCCCGGTCGTGATCGAGCGATCCGGCATCCCGGCACGGCTCAAGGTGAACAGCATCCGCCGTGAGCAGCGTCTCGCGCTGCGCGATACGATCAAGCGCTTTGCGATCCGGCTCACCGCCCGCCGCCCGGTGGAGGAAGCCATCGTGACCGCCGGAGGCGTGAATGTGCGGGAGGTGAATCCCCGCACTATGGAATCGAAGATCGTTTCCGGACTGTATTTTGCCGGGGAGATCCTTGATCTGGACGCCTGCACCGGCGGATACAATCTGCAGATCGCCTGGAGCACCGGCTATGCGGCCGGACGGGCGATACCGGAAAAGGAGATTACGGAATGAAACCCATATCCATTGCCATTGACGGACCCTCCGGCGCGGGCAAGAGCACGATCGCCCGCAAAACGGCGGAAAAATTCGGTTTTATCTATGTAGATACCGGCGCTATCTACCGCACGGTCGGTCTCGCGGCGTACCGGCGCGGCATCGCCTCCAAGGACAGCGCCGCGGTCATTGCCATGCTGCCGGAGCTGCACATTGAACTGCGCCACGGCGCCGACGGTCTCCAGCGGATGTTTCTTGACGGGGAAGATGTTTCGGATGCCATCCGCATGCCGGAGATATCCATTTATGCTTCCGACGTGTCCGCTGTTCCGGAAGTCCGCGCGTTTCTCATGGAGATGCAGCGTTCGTTTGCGCGCACGCAGAACGTCATCATGGACGGACGCGATATCGGCACCGTCGTGCTGCCGGACGCGGGGCTGAAGATCTTTCTTACGGCGTCCGTGGAGGCGCGCGCCAAACGCCGCCAGCTGGAGCTGGAGAAGAAGGGGAAGAACCTCCCCTTTGAAGAAGTACTGCGCGATATGGAATACCGCGACAAAAACGATTCCTCCCGCGCTGCGGCGCCTCTCCGCCCGGCGGAGGATGCGGTGCGTCTGGATACGACGCAGCTCGATTTTGACGAGAGCTGCGCGGCGGTGGAATCCTTGATTCGGGAGCGTTTTGCACTATGACAAAAGAGAAATGGTACCGTCTTGTTTATGATGTTCTTCGTCCCATCGGGGCGCTGCTGTATCCGCAGAAATTTTATGGGCTGGAAAATATTCCGGAGGGGCCGGCGATCCTTTGCGCACCGCATTCCAATGTCGCCGACCCGATCCTCATTTCCTTCGCGTTGGGACGCAAGACCTATGTGCATCACCTTGCCAAGGCGGAGTCGAAAACGATGTTTATTTTCGGCTGGCTCATGAAAAAAGCCGGGTCGATCTTCGTCAAGCGCGGCGAGCGCGACATTGATTCCTTCAAGCAGTGCATGCGTGTGCTCAAGGCGGGGGAGAAGCTCATCGTGTTCCCGGAGGGGACGCGCGTGCACGGAGATGCCGTCGTAGAACCGAAATCCGGCGTGATCCATATGGCTGTGCGTATGCATGTGCCGATCGTACCGGTATATATCCCGCGCGACAAGAAGATCTTTCACGAGGTGCCGACCGTGATCGGCGAGCCGTATTATCCGGAGCTGGGCGACCACCGTGATTATGACCGGCTGGCGCGCGAGCTGATGGAACGCATCTGGGCACTCAAGCCGGAGGAATGAGCGCGTGGCAGCAAAGTATATTCTGGCCCGCAGCGCGGGATTCTGCTTCGGCGTAGAGCGGTCGATCCGCATGGCGGAGGAAGCGCTTGCTTCCGGCGCGTGCCGGTGTCTCGGTGAGCTGATCCACAACCGCGACGCCGTGACCGCGCTGGAGAAAAAAGGGCTTTCGGTCATCGAGAAGGTTTCGGAGCTGCCGGAGGGGGAACGGGTCATTATCCGTGCCCACGGCGTTTCCCGCGCGGTATATACCGAGCTGAAAAACCGCCGTGCCGGAGTGATCGACGCGACCTGTCCGCTGGTCGAGCGCATCCATAAGATCGTTCGTGAGGAATCCGAAAAAGGGCGGCAGATCGTTGTCATCGGCGACGCGGAGCACCCGGAGATTCGGGGCATTTGCGGCTGGTGTACCGGCGCTGTCGTGCTGCCGGACGCCGCGGCGTTGGACGAATGGCTCTCGACGTCCGTGGAAATGCCCGAAAAACCCCTCTCCGTTGTATTTCAGACTACACAAATTCAAGCAAATCACATTTTGGCAGAAAAAATATTAAAAAAAAGATGTACAAATTTCAAAATATTTGATACTATATGCGGAGCAACGTCCAAGAGGCAGAGAGAAGCAACCTCTCTTGCCGGGATATGCGACGCAATGATCGTCATCGGCGGTGCGCACAGCGCGAACAGCCTGCATCTGGCAGAGCTTTGCCGCGAAAAATGTGCGAGCGTTTTCTTTGTCGCCGACGCGTCGGAGCTGGACACATCCCGGTTGCCGGGCGAGGGCCGTATCGGAATCACGGCGGGAGCCTCGGTGCCGTCCTGGATCATTAAGGAGGTAGTAAAAAAAATGAGCGACGAGATCAAGGTAGAACAGACCACGGCAGAGGAAGTCGCTGCGACCGCGGCCGAAGAGACCGCACACGTTGAAGCCGAGCCCGCTGCGGAGAATGCCGCCGGGAAGCCCGACTCCGAAAAGACGTTTGATGAGCTGCTGGAAGATTCCATCAGAACGATATATAACGGAGACACTGTTTCCGGTTATGTTGTCAGCATCACGCCCACGGAAGTCACCGTCGATCTGGGCACCAAGCATTCCGGCTATATCCCCGTGACCGAGTTCACCGAGGATGGCGCTGCCAAGGTGGAAGACGTTATCCACGTTGGCGACAAGATCGAGGCCTGCGTTGTGCGCGTGAACGATGTGGAAGGCACTGTGATGCTCTCCAAGAAGCGCCTGGACACCATCAAGTCCTGGGCCGACATTGAAAACGCTGCCGCCGACGGCACCGTTGTCGAAGGCAAGGTCACCGAAGAGAACAAGGGCGGCGTCGTTGTTTCCGTGCACGGCGTGCGTGTGTTTGTTCCCGCTTCCCAGACCGGTCTGCCGCGCGAAGCCGCCATGTCCGAGCTGGTCGGTCAGACCGTCCGTCTGAAGATCACCGAGGTCAACCGCGGCCGCAAGCGTGTTGTCGGCTCCATCCGCGCCGTGGCCAACCGCGAGCGCAAGGAGCGTGCCGAGAAGATCTGGAACGAGATCGAGGTCGGCAAGCATTACGAGGGCGTGGTCAAGTCCATGACCTCTTACGGCGCGTTCGTTGATATCGGCGGCATCGACGGCATGGTTCACGTGTCTGAGATCAGCTGGAACCGCATCAACAAGCCTTCGGATGTCCTGAACGTCGGCGACAAGATCGACGTTTACGTCATCAACTTCGATAAGGAGAACCACAAGATCTCCCTCGGCCACCGCGACCCGAACCTGAACCCCTGGAAGGTGTTCACGGAGACCTATTCCGTCGGCGATATCGCGAAGGTCAAGATCGTCAAGCTGATGCCCTTCGGCGCTTTCGCGGAAGTGCTGCCCGGCACCGACGGCCTGATCCACATCTCCCAGATCGCCAACCGCCGCATCGGCCAGCCCTCCGAGGTGCTGAGCGTCGGCGATGTGGTCGAAGCGAAGATCACCAACATCGACAACGAGAAGCAGAAGATCTCCCTGTCGATCCGCGCTCTCTCCGAGCCCGCTCCCGCCGCCTCCCGCGAGGAGACCGAGGACGAGCCCCGCGAGGACGCGCTGGTCTACTCCGTTTCTTCCGACGGCACCGCCTCCGGCGAGGCCCCCGAAGTGGAGTAATTCCGAACTAAAAAATCCCTCTGTCGTTGACAGAGGGATTTTTTGCATATATCTGCCGCCGGAAAGCCTTGCAAAATCAGCATTTTTGTGTATAATTACATTTGTAGGATTTTTCACCTTTCGGAAGTGCCGCCGCATAAGGCAGGAGGATCGCGATGAGTTTCCAGATCGGGGATCGCATTGCCCATCCGCTTCACGGAGCAGGGGTGATCGATCGCATTGAAAGCCGGCGTATCGGCAGGGAATCAAGGGAATACTTCGTTCTCAAGTTGCAGGGAAGCGGCATGGTCGTCATGGTGCCGAAAAACGCCTGTGATGAGGTCGGTGTGCGCCCGATCGTCGATGCGGACACGGCATACGACCTGCTCCGGCGTATTCCGGACATGGACGTTTCCATGGAGGACAACTGGAATAAGCGCTACCGCGAAAACATGCAGCGCATTAAAAGCGGCGACCTTACCGAGCTTGCCGCCGTGATCAAGGCGCTTACGCAGCGCGATGAAAAACGCCCTCTATCCACCGGCGAGCGCCGGATGCTCAATCAGGCGCGGCAGATCCTGCTCTCGGAGATATCCCTCTCCGTGAATTGTCCGTATGACTTCGCGGAGGCTCAGCTGGATCAGTGCCTGCGCAAACCGAATAAATGGAGTGTATTAAACCGATGAGTCGCTTTTCTGATTTTCTTCGCCGAGCCAAAAACACCTCCTGCAGCGTTGTTGTCGTTGCAGCCGGAGCTTCTACACGGATGGGCGAGGACAAGCTCTTTATGGATCTCGCCGGAAAGCCGGTGCTTGCAAGAACGCTTACCGCGCTGAACGCCTGCAGCTGTGTGGACGAGATCGTTGTGGTAACGCGTCTCGAATCGCTCGAAAAGGTCGCCGCGCTCTGCCGCGAATACCGTGTCGATAAGGTTGGGAAGGTCGTTGTCGGCGGCGCTTCGCGCACCGAATCCGCGCTGGCCGGTCTCGTACAGATCCGGCGCAATGCAAAATATGTACTCATTCACGATGGCGCCCGTCCGCTCGTAACGGAGGAGATCGTGTACGATGCGATGCACAGCGCCGCGCTCTATAAATGCGCCGCTCCGGCCGTGCCTGTTACCGATACGGTCAAGGAGACCGATCACGACACCGTTGTGCGAACGCTAAACCGCAGCGCGCTGGCCGCCATCCAGACGCCGCAGGCGTTTGTTCCGGAGATTATCAAGGCCGCTCTCACGCGCGCTATCGCGGAAAAGAAAGAATATACGGACGACTGCGCCGCAGTGGAGGCGATGGGTGTGAAAGTCCATCTCTCCAAGGGCTCGCCCGAAAACATCAAGATCACCGGACCGGTCGATATCCCGACGGCAGAGGCGATCTTAAAAACGCGCGGGGAGTAAGCGGATGCGGATCGGACAGGGTTACGATGTTCACCGGCTGACCGAGGGGCGAAAGCTCATTCTCGGCGGCGTGGATATTCCATATGACAAAGGGCTGCTTGGTCATTCGGATGCCGATGTGCTTTCCCATGCGATCATGGATGCGCTGCTCGGCGCGGCGGCGCTCGGCGATATCGG
>DPHR01000083.1:585-859 GCA_003522945.1 Clostridiales bacterium | reverse complement strand
CGCGGCGGCGCTCGGCGATATCGGGCAGCTATTTCCGGATACGGACGAGCGGTACGCTGGAGCGGACAGCCTGAAGCTCCTATCCGCTGTGTGCGCACATCTGCGCTCTCACGGCTGGGAGATCGTTAATACAGATGCTACGATCGTTGCGCAGCGGCCCAAGCTCATGCCGTACATTCCGGAGATGCGCTTTCGTCTGGCGGCGGCAATGGGTGTTCCGGAAAGCTGTGTGAGCGTGAAGGCTACGACGGAGGAGCACCTCGGCTTCACCGGC
>DPHR01000083.1:0-408 GCA_003522945.1 Clostridiales bacterium | reverse complement strand
GAGGAGCACCTCGGCTTCACCGGCCGCGGCGAGGGCATTTCCACCATGGCCGTGGCGTTGATCTCGGAGAAATAAACCATAGTTTTTCCCTCTGCATAGAATGGGGTGCCATCTCGTATGCAGGGGGATTTATTATGTATGCGATCATTTTGTTCCGCTCGCTGACATATGCGCAGCGGGGGAGCCGGGCGTTAAGTCTGGCCGGAATTCCGTCGTACGTTATGAAAGCACCGCAGGGACTCACCGAAAAAGGCTGCGGCTACGGTGTGCGGCTGAACGAAGCAAAGCTGCGCCGGGCGGTCGCGCTGCTCGATGAGCGCGGCATCAACCGCAGCAGGGCGTTCTTGCTCTCCCGCCTTACCGGGGAATACCGGGAGGTGCCGCTGTGATCTATCTGGACAGCGCGGC
>DPHR01000090.1:3120-7330 GCA_003522945.1 Clostridiales bacterium | reverse complement strand
GGCCAGCACCGCCGGCACGCAGCCGCCGCGCCCGCCGCACGATATTCCCGGCGGCAGCCAGCCGCAGAAGAGAAAGATGTCCTTCCTGCCGTTTTTGCTCATCGCCATTGGTGTTGCGGCGCTTGTGTTCCTGCTGATCAGCTTCTTTGGGAGTGACAGTGATGCGGACGATCCGACCTATGGCGTATATGTTGCTTCCTACGGAACCTTTGCGGGAAGCCGTATCGAGATCGAGGATATGTGGCCGAACGGATTTACCATCGAGCTGCTTTCCAAAAATAAATGCCGCGTGGCAGTCAATGGCGAGACCGAAACTTGCCGGTATAAGCTGGAAAACAACGGAGAGATCGAGATTGATCTTCGGGGCGATGAAGACCTAGAGGGCCGGCTTGTGGATAACCGTCTTACGCTCGAAGATGTTATGGATTCCGGCGTCGATCTGGTGTTTTATAAAGAGGGGACGGTTGCCCCGGCGGTCGAAGTGCCTGCCGTGACGGAGGATCCGGCAATCGATACACCGGTCGCTACCGCAGCGCCGATCGATTCGGACTATGCCTGGTGGGATGGCGACTGGTACGGCTGGTGGGTCATCTATGAAGGCGGCGGAGAATATGCCGATCTGGAGTCTTATTGCTACGATGCCTGCGCCACGATCTCCGTATATGGTGACACGGGCCTCGTGGATCTCTGGGACGAGGACTGCGCGGAAGGCATGAACATCGGCTATATCGATGTGGCCTTTGAGCCGGGTACGACGGACAAGGGACGCATGGTCTCCGTAAGCGGGGATTTCTACGACGATGAGATCGCCGCGAGAGACTGGGTCGTTGACCCCGGCGACTCGATCGTCAGCCGGTTTGACTCCATGATCCTGATCGACGGCATGTACTATGAGGACGGCAACAGCTCGAACTGGATCCATTATTATGTGTTTCTTCGCCCGTGGGGCATGAGCTGGGAGGACGTGCGCAGCGACTCCTGCTATGATATGCCCTATGACAACATGTTGCCGCTCGGTTACGATAGCTGGTATGTGCCGCATATGAACGACGCCATGCCGTCGTATATCGATCTCGATCGCGGCGAAGCCGCCTGACAGAATAACACGCAGAGACGGAGCGGGGAAGACCTGCTCCGTCTTTTTTTACTGGTTGTCATCCGGCGCCGGACGGTGTAAAATGCCGGATATGGAAACAACGGAGAAAAAGAGAATAACGCTCCGGTCGCTCTGGAGGCTGTGTCCGGCGCGCCATGCGGTGCTGCTCATTTCGCTCGCGTGGCTCGCGGCATACTTTCTGCTGCGCGAAAACAGGGCGGTGATGAACTTTCTTTGCAAAGCGCTCGTGCGCCCGTGGCACGCCTTTGCGGGAAGGCTCTTTTCCGCCGTGCCGTTTTCCGTGACGGAGTGGGTCATCCTCTTTCTTGCGGCGCTCGGCGTCGTGCTGCTCGTCCTTCTGATCGTGCAGCTCATCCGGCGGCGGTGGGTGAAGGCTTACCGCACGGGGATGACGATCCTTTCCGTCTCGGCGGCGATGTTTGCGCTCTTCTGTCTCTGGTGGGGCGTGCTGTATTATTCCGACAGCTTCACCGAACAGGCGGGGCTGGAACGGCGCGATATCTCCGTGCAGGAGCTGGAGACCGTTACCCGATATTTCGCTGAACAGGCGAACGCGGCGGGCGAGCATGTAGAGTGCGGCGAAGACGGCGTGTTCCGTGCCGACAAGAGCGACATCTTCCGGCGCTCTGCGGATATCTACGGGGGCGCGGAGCAGATCTTCCCGTGCCTTGCCGCCCCGGCGGTGCGGGCAAAGCCCGTGCTGCTCTCGCGGCTTTTGAGCTATATCCGCTATACCGGCTTCTTTTTCCCCTATACGGCGGAGGCGAATCTCAACGCCGATTCGCCCGCGTGCCTGCTGCCGTCCACGATCGCGCACGAGCTGGCGCATCTGCGCGGCGTTGCGCGCGAGGACGAGGCAAACTTCTGCGCCGTCGTCGCGTGCATGGAAAGCGGCGATGAGGATTACCGCTATTCCGGCGCGCTGCTTGCCTATATCTATCTCGGAAACGCCCTCTACAGCGCCGACTACGACGCCTGGCGCGAGGTATATTCCACGCTCAGCGAGAACGTGCGCGCCGATCTGCGCGCGAACAATGACTACTGGGCGCGGTTTGAAACGCCCGCGGCGGACGTGTCCGAAAAGGTGTATGAATCGTTTCTGCAAACCTACGGCGACGACCGCGGCATGCAGAGCTACGGCGCGTGTGTCGATCTTCTGACGGTATATTACTTAGACACGGAATGAGGGGCTCCTTTGTGCAAAGGGAGCTGTCAGCGATGCTGACTGAGGGATTGCAAACTCCGAAACTTTGGGAAACTTATAGAAAAAGGCTTCTCCCCAATTGAGGGAGAAGCCTTTTATAGAGTCGCCTTATCAAATATCGAGCCTGCAAGAGCCATATAGAGTCGCCTTATCAAATATCGAGCCTGCAAGAGCCAGCGCACTTATGGCAATGATAACAGCTATGCCAGATCCGATCAGTCCAATCAGGCTGCAGACGAAGCCACCTGTCCGAATTCCCTCCGTGTTACCAGCTTTTTTTGCCTGACCAGCCAATACGAGACCGATTATGCCGAGTATAATGCCAACCAGAGCTCCAACCCCAAAAAACCAGCAGACGATTGCACAAATTCCTAAAACAAGCGAGGCTACGGCTTTGCCGTGCATGACAGAAGTTTCCATTGCGATTCTCTCCTCTGTTTGTATTGCGTTTACATTATACAGTTGAGAACGGTAAAAAACAACTGTGCAATATATATATATCACTTCTTGTGCAGGATGATGAAAATGCCTCTCCTACAAGGATGAAATTTACCTTGTCAAGAGAGGCCAAAATGGGTTTATTCCAGCGCTAAGCCCCAGTAGATCGGCTCCGCGCCGTTGAGCCCCATGAGAAACGGTTCGTCGCCCGCGCGCGCGGGGAGCGCCTCACACACCCGTCCGCCGTCCACGGCGTAAATGTCGCCGTGCTCGCCGCAGAAAAACTCCCCGGTAACGGAGAAGAGCTTGAGAATCCCGTCGCTGTACTTTGCGTGGGGGATACCGTCAAGCCACACCTCGCGGCGCGCGCGGAATTCCTCCGCCGTGATCTTCCGGCGAACAGCCGGAAGCGGCACGCTTGAGCGGTAGGATACCGTTCTGGCGCGCATCGTGAGCGCGTACCAGCACCGAAGCGTCGCGCTCGCCGGGCAGAGATACGCCGGTTCGCCTCCCGCAGCGGCGAACACCACCGCGCGGCCATAGCCCCGGCCACGATACTCCGGTCTTGTCGCTACGGCGAAAATGTACCGGACGGCGCCGAACGGCACGGCGTACGCCGCGGCGACGACGGTACCGTCTTCCTCGATCACGCTCGCCATGCTGGGCTGGTAGACATTCTGAAAGAACGCGTCGATATATTCGTCCGTATCGCCGAACACCTCGCGCCAGAGCGCCTTGAGTGCATTCTCGTCGCCCTTGAGGGACGGACGCGGCGTCATGCTTCGTCCTCCTGCCAGAGAGCGGTGAATTTATCGATCATGAACATCGGATACCATTCCTCTTTCGCTTTTCGCAGACCGGGGATGCCCATATCTTCCTCGCGGTTGAGATACAGGATCTCCGGGAAATCCTTTTGCAGATGGCGGGCAAACTCCCGCGCGATCATCGGATACGCGCCGGGAAGATCGTCGAGCGCTTTTTCAAAATGGACGTCGATCGTATCGCTGCCGAGCCGTTCCCCGGCGGTGAACGCCGCCGGTCTGCCGTCGGCATAGAGAATGCCGCCGGTCATGCCGAGCCCGTCCCAGTACTGAAACATCCGCTCGATCGCCTCGTTTTCCTCTGCATTGCCGCCGTTCTTTTCGGCGTCCCAGCTTTGGAGAAGACTGCGGCAGTCGTCAAATCCGGCGGGAGAGAGCGCTTCATAGCGCCAGTCGTGCGCTGTCTCAAAGCGGTTGCAGAAATTGCGCTTGCCGTGGAGCTTCTTTCCGGAGAGCGTGGCGAACGATTCAACGGAATAGATATAGTCCGCGTCGTCCCGGGCCTCAAAAAACCGGAACCGTCCCGGCAGAGCGGCCTCGAGCGCGGCGCGCTGCGGCGCGGTCACGCCTTCCAGATAGAGCGGCCGCCCCTGCTCCGCGGCACGCGCGCGGAGCGCGTCAATGGCGGGG
>DPHR01000090.1:2338-2914 GCA_003522945.1 Clostridiales bacterium | reverse complement strand
GCGTCAATGGCGGGGACGAGATCGCCCCGGCCGGAGGGGTAGGCGTAGAAAACGCCCTTGGAGCAAAGGTATTCAATGCCCAGCCGCTCGCCGAGAACGGCAACATTGCGGCGGCAGAGAATGTCCCAGAGAAATACGTTTCCGAAGCTGTCCGAGGAGCTTTTGGAGTTTTCCCGGGAAAGCGCTTCGTCAAACAAAGGCTTGTGCTGCAGCCCGATGGGCTGAAATTCGCTCATAAAAATGACCTTTCCGTTTGGTAGTTTGTTATTTATAGAGCCGCTCGCAGACGCGCTTTGCCTCGCTGCGCAGGGATCGCAGGTCGGCGAACGTCTCCGGGCGTTTGGTGATGTCACGCAGAAGCGCGGACGGATGGTAGATCGCCATGGCGCGGGCGCTTTCAATGTCGAACCACTGCCCATGCTCGCGGGTGATGCGAAAGTCCGGCTTGATGACCGCCATCGCGGCAATGCGCCCGAGACAGACAATGAGCTTCGGACGGATCAGATCGCGCTGCGCGTCCAGCCAGTGACGGCACGCCGCCTGCTCTTCGTTGAGCGGGTCGCGGTTGTGCGGCGG
>DPHR01000090.1:1711-2093 GCA_003522945.1 Clostridiales bacterium | reverse complement strand
GAACGGCTCGCCCTGCAGATCCTCCTGCTCGCCCGGTCCTTCGCCGATGAACATCAGCTCGCTCTCGGGATCGCCGACGCCGAAAACGACGTTGTGCCGCCCCAGTGAAAGAGGGCAGTCCCGGCAGGAGAGACATTCTCTTTGCAGTTTGTCCATCGCTTCCATGATCATCACACTCCATATAGAAGCATGTTATCACGCTTCGATAGAAAAGGCAACGCCGGATTCGCTCTCACGGAGCTGGCGGTACGTTTTTTTGATCAGAACGACGGGAATGACGGCGGTGAGGATATCGGATGCCGGCATGGAGCAAATAACACCGTCCAGCCCAAACCAGACGGGGAGCAGCGAGCGGCAGCCGCCGAAAAAGCAGAGCGGCGGG
>DPHR01000090.1:1318-1500 GCA_003522945.1 Clostridiales bacterium | reverse complement strand
GCGGCGGGACGGTATAGCCCGTCCCGCCGCTTGCGTTTTGCTCGGGTGTGTTTAATTGATAAATGGGAATTTACGTGGCTTATACAAACGGGAGACTTCCCAGCACAATCTCAGTTTCAGCGTCCACAACACAACGGATATTCTCAAAAACAACAACAATATCGCTGCTGTCAATTAGTTCC
>DPHR01000090.1:405-1118 GCA_003522945.1 Clostridiales bacterium | reverse complement strand
ATATCGCTGCTGTCAATTAGTTCCTTCTTCATTTCATCTTCGCAATACACATATTTCATCCATTCCTCGCCAAGCAAAACAGCTTTTTTCATTTCACCTGTTTCATATCCCAGATTTTCTGAAAAAACTTTACAATTCTGGATGATGTTGTCATTCACCTCTGCCGGAATAGCATTTGGAAAATCATCCTGCATGGATGAAGTATACATTTCTGGTTCACTCACAGTTCTGTTGTTGCAGCCAACCAAACCCAACACACAAAAGAATGTTAAAGCAAATGCTATCAGCCTTCTCATATAATCGCGCTCCTTTCTTAGATTCCAATGTATTCATCAACTTTCAATTTAATTTTAGCACGGTTTTGTGAATATTTCTATCACTTTTGTACCTCGCAGACAAAAATTCTCATCCGTTCCGATTTCGCGGCGTTCACTGTCGGCTTTTGCGGGGCTCCGCGCCCCGACCCCCGATCTTAAACAAAGAACAGAATGCAGCCCTTACAGCGCGGGAAAACGTGTGAATATGGAGTATTTACCCCTGCCCCTAAAAGCGCCTCTTGACTAAGGGTTTTCGCCGAAATGCAAAGAGAGACGCCGTGAGGCGTCTCCCTTTGGGGATGCGGTTATATTAAGAGAGGCGGAAACATCACACTTTGAAGTCCACAGAGGTGGAACCCTTGTCTTCCTGCACGAACTCGTAGTCCTTGCCGGGCA
>DPHR01000090.1:0-196 GCA_003522945.1 Clostridiales bacterium | reverse complement strand
GCCGGGCAGGATGGCGTTGAGCGCGATACCGACGATGGAGGCGACGGCGAGACCGGAGAAGCTCACGATGCCGATCTTGATGGGGGCGGTGTAGGTGATGCCGATCGCGAGGACAAGGATGAGCGCGGCGATGATGATGTTGCGGGTGTTGGAGAAGTTCACGTTGTTTTCCACGACGTTGCGCACGCCGACCGCG
>DPHR01000023.1 GCA_003522945.1 Clostridiales bacterium | reverse complement strand
GTGGCTATCATGAAGCTTGAGAACGTCGGCGTTTCCATCACCGGCAACTCCCCCAACCCGACCCGCTTCCAGCACCCGGTCGCCGGCACTTACAAGAAAGAGTGCATTGAGCAGGGCAAGAAGTACTTTTCCGTCGCCTCCGGCGGCGGCACGGGCCGCACGCTGCACCCGGACAACATGGCCGCCGGCCCCGCCTCCTACGGCATGACCGACACCATGGGCCGTATGCACTCCGATGCGCAGTTCGCGGGCTCCAGCTCCGTTCCGGCGCACGTCGAGATGATGGGCTTCCTCGGCATGGGCAACAACCCGATGGTCGGCGCGACCGTCGCTGTCGCCGTCGCCGTTGAAGAGGCCATGAAGAAGTAATTCTTCGGAATTGAACAACGCAAAGAAGCACCGCCTCCGGGCGGTGCTTCTTTGCATATAAGGATAAAACTCCCTCAGTCAGCAGCTTTGCCGCTGACAGCTCCCTCTTTGAGGGAGCCGTTTTCAGCGGTGTCCCGGCTGTTGCCGGGGCTTTAGATAGCCTCCCTCTGACGAGGGAGGTGGATTTTGCCGAAGGCAAAAGACGGAGGGAGAGACATTCTGCGCCGAGGTATGAAGTTTTTCTCTCCCCCAGTCTCGCTTCGCTCGACAGCCCCTCGTCAGATAGGGCCTTTTTTGACGTAAAAACCGGCATCAATGAACATCTCTGTCAGTACGCAGAATGGCGTACTGCGCAGTATCAATGAAATGCCCGTGCTTATAATACCGCTGCCGTGCGACGCCTTCAAAGCGCATGCCGCATTTTTCCAGTACCCGCGCGGACGCGGCATTGCCGTCAAACACCTCGGCTTGCACGCGGTTGAGGCCAACCTCGTCAAAGGCATATTGCAGCACGGCGCACAGCACTTCCGTCATGATGCCCTGCCCCCAGCAGACCGGGGCGAGCATATAATTTGTTTCCGCGAGGGCGTTCGCCTCGTCCACGCGCCCGAGATTGATTATCCCGATCAGAGCGTGATCTGCCTTTTGCTCAATAACCCACTGAAAATAGAGCCCGGAATCGTAGCTCTCCACCCAGTGAAGCACACGTTCGCGGTAGCTCTGCTCATCCGCGGCAGGGTCAAACGGGAAATACCGGCAGACTGCCTCATACTTTGCTCAACTCTCATACATGGCCGCGGCATCCTCCGCACGGATGCGCCGCAGGACGCAGCGATCGGTGACGATCATTCTTGTTCCGATGGAACGTATCATTGGTGTATCACCTCATAGCGCAGCCGGAGATAGGAATCCTCCAGCACCGCACAACTTCCGTAATCTTCACAGCAGCTGCCGCGAAATGTCCGCCTCCGGCGCGAGAACACGGACGTATTCTTCCAGCCGGTCGAGCACGGCGGATATCTCCGCCTCCGGCTGTCCGGCCACGCCGAACACGGGGTAGAACACATGCCGGCTCGTCTCCTTGACGCAGGTGCGCGCGTCCGCTCCGGCGATCATGCTGAAAATGATGCCCTCGTCGTCCCGCGCGCAGAAGTCGCCGGGGTAGGTGTGTACCTCCTCACCCCGCATGCCGGGAAACGGCGCTTTTTCCGTTCCGGCAAACAGGCGGACAGTCCCGCGGACAAAGTCCACGTCGTGCGTGCCGGAGAGACTCTGTGTTTCGAGCTCCGCGAGAAACGGGATGGCGGTCACACTGTTGTCGATGGGGAACGGGCGGCCTTTCAGGAGGAAGGATTCAAGCTGCATCATGACCGGGTACGTCTTTTTGAATTTCCTGAAAAACCGGAAATAGACGTTTTCGCCAAAGAGCGCCTTGCGGTCATAGTCGGCGTATTTCTCCCGCAGCAGACGCAGATGCTCCTCGACCATTATGCGGAAGTCCTCCGTGCGCCGGAGCGGCTTGTCCGGATAAACGACCTCCAGCACGCCGAACGGGATGCCGCCGAGCGCGGCGTCCTTCTGAAACTGTACCATACAAGAACCTCCCAGCGGCTCCATACCGATACCCTTCACGGGCTTGAGACAGCCGCTATTCTTTTCTGACTTGTGTTGTATAATACCATATCGTTTCAGAAATTGCAAAAACCGGCAGATCTTCTGCCGGTTTTTGGATGGACGTATTGGCTCCCTCTCAGAGGGAGCTGTCAGCGTCAGCTGACTGAGGGAGTGAACTCCTTCCGTCTTGGCTAACGCCGAGCCACCTCCCTCAAAGGGGGAGGTAATTAAAATGCGAGCCGTTCTTTAACTGTTCGGTCGATCTGCTCACAGACAAAATGAAACTTGCAATTGATCTCGGCATTGGAAAAACGCAGGACAAAAAGCCCTTGCTGCATCAAATACGTCGTTCGTTCTGCATCTCTGGCGATGCCTTGCTCCTCATAATGCTGGCTGCCGTCTAACTCTACGACAAGACGTGCTCTGTGGCAATAGAAGTCAACAATATATCGGCCTACGGTTTTTTGCCGCTGAAACCGCACCGGATAACGGGAAAGAAAGTCATACCATAAATGTCGTTCCTGCGGGGTCGCAGTTTTTCGCAGCTCTTTTGCTCTAAGAATCAAATCGCCGGAATAATTGAGGGACATAGAAAAAGCCACTCCTTCCGTCTCGCCTCCGGCGAGCCACCTCCCTCAAAGAGGGAGGCGTTTTAGAACGCCCAGGTGCCGTTGCGGAAGATGGGATGCACCTTGCCGTGCTCGTCCACGCCGTCGATGGAGAGATCGTCGCTGCCGATCATAAAGTCGGTGTGGTTGCCGGCGTCATTGACGCCGATCTCGTAGAGCTCTTCCTTGGTCATATTCTCAAAGCCCTTCACGCACTCGTCAAAGCCGAAGCCGAGCGCCAGATGGCAGGCGGCGTTCTCGTCAAAGAGCGTATTGTAGAAGAGCAGGCCGGACTGATGGATCGGAGACTCCTTCGGCACGAGCGCGCACTCGCCAAGATAGTGACAGCCCTCGTCCGTGCTGATGATCTGCTCGAGAACATCCTGTCCCTTTTCGGCCTTGACCTCCACGGCGCGGCCCTTTTCAAAGCGGACGGAGAAATTCTCGATGAGCTGGCCCTGATAGGAGAGCGGCTTCGTGGCGTACACGATGCCCTCGGCGGTGCGGCGGTCGGGAGAGGTGAAGACCTCCTCGGTCGGCATGTTGGGATCGTAGACAACGCCCTGCATCGTCTTGTCGCGTCCGGCGTGGAACTCGGCCGTCGGGATGAGGCCAACCTTGAAATCCGTGCCGTTCGCGGAATGGTAGCGCAGCTCGCGGAGATGGAGATCGTTCAGATACTTGCTGCGCGCCTTGAGATCGCGGTTGTGCTCTTCCCAGTCGGCGATGGGGTCTTCGCCGTCGGCGCGGGCGGTGTAGAGAATGTCCTTCCAGAGCTGCTCCACGGCGGCGCGCTTGCTGAGCTCGGGGTGAACCTTCTTCGCCCACGCCTCGCCCGGCACAGCCGCGATGCACCACTGGTGCTTGTTGTCGATGGCGTCGCGGTAGGGCTTGGAGATTTTGATCCGCGCGGCAAACGCCTTGAAGTACTTCGGGTTGATGCCGCGCAGTCCGTCCGGATCTTCGGACTCGATGAAGATGCGCACCGGCAGATGGTCCACCATATCCTGCATACGCGCCTTTTCCCACTCGCGGGTCTCGGAGAGGTCGCGCAGCTTCATGTAGCGCGCGGAGAGCTTCGTAAGCTCGGGGTAATTCCAGTCAACGGTTACGCGGCTCGCGCCAGCCTTGTAGCACTCTTCGGCGAGCATCTTGATGAACTCCGGCTGGTCGAGAGACGCGAAAACGCGCACCTCCTGGCCCTTCTGGACGTTCGCACCCACGCGCACGATGAGCTTCGCGTAGGAGCGCATAACGGTCTTTTTCATAGGTAGAAACCTCTTTTCGTGAAATGATGAACATACGTATTATACCTTGCAACCGCCGGGAATTCAAGGTATAATCGCTGTATGAAAGAAACAATGGACAGTATAGCCGCGAGAGCGGACGACTGCATGGGCCGCGGCGACTGGGACGGCGCGGAGCGCATATTCCTTGCCGCGCTCACCGAAGCGGAGGAGACCGGCGACAGGCGCGCCGCGCTCTCCCTTTGCAGCGAGCTGATGGGCTTTTACCGCCAGCGCGCTGATGCGGAGAAATTTTACCCGGTGCTCGGCCGGTGCACGGAGCTGCTCGGCGAGGTGCGCCCCGGCGCTGC